>JBEIRZ010000301.1:0-5575 GCA_040375695.1 Planctomycetaceae bacterium | reverse complement strand
GTTGGCCGGCGTCGTATTGCTCGCCTGGCCCCAAGCCGAGCGGCTCGATCTGACGTCGAGCCCCCCGTCGGCGCGGCGGCTCGTCGACCTCTTTTTCATCGGCCAGTACGTGATCGCGTCGCTGATGGCCCCCAGCTTCGCGGCCGGCGCGATCAGTGGCGAGAAAGAGCGAACGACCTTCGAGATGTTGCTCGCCAGCCCCTTGCGGCCCGGGGCGATCGTCATCGGCAAGATGGTCGCGTCGCTGACGCATTTGGGGATGCTGATCTTGGCGTCGCTGCCGATCATCGTCCTCTGTCTGCCGCTGGGCGGGGTCAGTTTGTACGAGGTGCTGGCCGCTTACCTCGGGCTGATCCTGTCGGTGCTGCTGTTCGGGGCGATCGGGATCGCCTGCAGCAGTTATTTCTCGCGGACCAGCGCGTCGTTGGTCGTCAGTTACCTGATCATCTTGCCGCTCGTGATGGTCGGGGTGTTGTTGTGGCGGAGCCTCGAAGGGAGCGGCGAGTTGAGGCTCAAATGGATGTTGATCATCGTCCCCGCGTATGTGCTGACGCTCGTCGTGCTGTTGTGCGGCAACGCGGCGGGGCGGCTGTTGTATCCCCCTGATATCGGCAGCGAAGGGCGCGAGGTGATCGATCCGGAGCTCGAAAACAAGAAAGCGATCGGGCTGATCATCCAGCGGGACAAGTTCCCCGACCGTCTCTTTGCCCCTCCTAAGAAGCAGGCTTTGATGCCGGACGGGGCCAACCCGGTTTATGACAAAGAGATCCACAGCGAGATCTTCAGCCAGGGGACGTTGATGTTGCGGCTGGTGATCCAGATCAGCATCTTCATGGCGGTGCCGCTGATGATCTGGCTGTTGTTTTTGGCGCCGCAATTATGCGGCTGGTACATGGTCTATGTGATCGTCTTCAACATGCTCGTCGCCCCCGTCTTTTTGGCCGGCAGCATCAGCAACGAACGGGAACGCCAGACGCTCGACCTGCTGCTGACCAGCCCCATCACCGCTTCGCAAATCTTGTGGGGCAAATTGTTGGTGGGGGTGCGGGTCGCCTTCGTGTTGACCTGTTTCCTCCTTTGGCCGCTCGTCCTGGCGCTGGTATTGGTCGATGTCTATTGGACAAACCTCGATTCGATCGCGCTGATGTTCGTGATCTTGCTCATGGTCTGTGCCGCCAACGGTGTGATCGCGATGTTCTGTTCGTCGATCTGTCACAAGACGTCGGTGGCGTTGATGAGCACCTATTCGATCATCTTGGGGCTCTACATCTTGCCGATCTCGGCGGCGACGCTGCTGCGGATCTTGGGGATCCGGCTCGATCAGGAAAAATGGCTTAGCGTCACCAGCCCGTTCGCGGCGATTTTTGGGGTGCCGTTGGATTCGCGGGTCACGACCAGCGGCGAGATGGGGAACGTCGGTGATTTGCCGATGGTCGCTGCTTATTTCGCGATCACCCTGCTGGTCGTGTCGGCGATGTTCGGCTGGATCATCGTGCGGCTTCGGTCCCGTCACGGGCTGACCGACTAGCCGCGTGAATCGGCCGCGGTTTGGTCCGGGTTAGGCAGGGTCGTAGGCGTCGCTGCCGAGGCCGCGTCCTTTGGGCATGTACTTGCACATGGCGATGCCGAGGAAGTAAAGGATGACCAGCGGGATCATCAGCGACAACATACTCGTCACGTCCGCGGGGGTAACGAGCATCGAGATCACCGCGATCACGAGGATGGCGACCCGCCAAGACGACATGTAGGCCTCGACGCTGATCAGCCCGATCCGTTCGAGCACGAACATGACCAGCGGCAATTGGAACGCCAAGCCGAAACCGAGCGGCAGGAGGAGGACGAAGTTGATGTAATAGCTCAACCGCGGCTCGACGGCGACTTCGAGCTGGCCGTTGAACGTCAACAGGAATTGCAGGACGTAGTGCAAGACGAAGAAGAAGGCGAGGACGACGCCGCTAACGAAAAGCCCGACGCTGATCGGCAAGAACGTGTAGACGTAGCGTCGTTCGTGTTGGTGCAGGCCCGCAGCGACGAAGGTCCAGAGGTGGTAAAAGACCATCGGGGAAGCGATCACGGCGCCGACGATCAGCCCCGCCTTGAACCAGATCATGAACGGCTCTTCGATCTTCAACGCGCTGAGGCCGATTTCGTGGCGGCGGAGCTGGAGCCTGGGCGTCAGCTTTTCGGGGCTCGGGAGTTTCGAGAGGAGGTCGACCATTTTGATCGGGCCGACGGGAAGCGTTTGAGGGCCGGCGAGTGGTGTGGCGGGCGAGGCCGGGTCGGCGTTTGATTCAGGCGTGGCCGCGTCGGCGGTTGGTTCGGGTGTGGCCGGGACGAAATGTTTCATCAGGTCGTCGGGGACGTCGTAGACCAGTTCCCACATCAGGCCGTTTTCGGAGAGCAATTTGCGTAAGGGGGCGACGTCGTCGGAGGCGGGGTCGTAACCGAGGCGGGCCAAGTCGCGGTCGGCGTTGAATTGCTGGATCGCGGTTTTCAGCGGCTCTTGGACGTAGCGAACGACACGGTTGGCGAAGAAGGCCAGCCCCAGGACGAGGCCGATCGCCAGCCAGAGGAGTGCTTTGCCAATCGAAATCCGGAGCTCATCGAGGTGTTCCCCGAAGCTCATCGTCGAATTATCGAACAGGTCGTCTTTGGGGCGAGCGGGTCGGTCCACGTTGATGATGTCGTCTGAGGGTAAATGTTACGAGCGACCCGGCAGGATGTGCCGGGTGTGAGGGTCGCGCCGGATGGGCCGCGGCGACTTTGGTCCCCAGCGGGGCTGCCTAGTCGCCAAGGCCGTTTCGCCGAAGTACCGTTTATCCCAGATGGCGGAGAACCCTCCAAGGGCCGATCATTTTAGTCTACCATCCGCTCGGGATGGCGGCTTTTCAAAACCTTACCCTTCGCGACTGATCTTGAGATGGACGCACTTTTCTTTCGACCGCTCCTGAAACGGTTGGTTTGGGGGGGACGCCAGCTCGGGGAATTGCTCGGCAAGCCGGTCGGCGAAGGGTCCGATTATGCGGAAAGTTGGGAGGTGGTCGACCATGGGGTTGACCAGAGCGTCGTCAGCGTCGGGGCGGAGGCCGGCAGGACGCTGCGGGAATTGGTCCGGGATCGGCCGGAGGAATTGTTCGGGGAAGGGATCCGGCACGACCATTTTCCGCTCCTCTTAAAATTCCTCGATTGCAACCGGGTGCTGTCGGTCCAGGTCCACCCGGACGACGCCTACGCAGGGCAGATGACGCCACCCGATTTGGGGAAGACGGAAGCCTGGTATGTCGTCGCCGCCAAGCCGGACGCGGTGATTTATGCGGGGCTCCGGCCCGGGGTCGATCCGCAACAATTGCGTGCGGCGTGCGGCGATGGGAGCGTCGGCGGGCTGTTGCACGAGGTCCGGCCGCGGGTCGGGGACTGTTTTTTCATCCCGGCGGGGACGGTGCACGCCTTGGGGGGCGGGTTGGTGGTCGCGGAGATCCAGCAATCGAGCGACACGACCTTTCGGCTCTTCGATTGGAACCGGGTCGACGCGGCGGGTCGGGGGCGGGAGCTGCACGTTGACCAAGCGATCGCGGTAACCGACTTTTCGCGGGGGCCGGTCGAGCCCCAAAAGCCTCAGCCCGACGCGGACGGCCTGGAGACGCTGGTTCGCTGCGATAAATTCATCCTCCGCCGAGCGATTCTCCGACCCACCGACACCCCCGCCTCGATCGGTGCCACCCATCAACCGGAACCAATCGGTGCCACCCACGAACCAAATTTGGGGGTTGCCCGATCGGCCGGGGAGTCACCGTTTGCCGATGGGGTTTCGCGTGGGGGTGACGGCAGGATGCGGATTGTCGCCGTCGTGTCAGGTGCGGCGACCATGATCGCGGCTGACGGCGCGGTTGCCGCTCTGCCGCTGGGGCAATCTTTCCTCCTGCCCGCTTCGTCAACTGCGATCCAAATCGTGAACGAGCGGTCTGGCTCGGGAGAAACTTCGGCGGTCATATTGGTGGCGGAGCTCAACGACATCAATCGCGTGACCGGCCCAACGGGTTAGTCGCCGCGGCCAACATCTTCCTCGTGGCGAATCGATCGGTGCCATCCAAATATCGCAACTTGAGGGGTGCGATTCGAGGGGGATGGGGCAGATCACTCAGACGGACACTGCGTGGGATAGTCTTCCAGACTGTCGGCAATCTGGACAGTCCGCCAATGAACCAAAGAGGACATCGCGGCTTGATAGATCTTGGTTTGTAGCCCGGCACAAGGCTTTGAGCGTTGTTTTCACTTGGAAGCAGAGGATTCTAAAATGAATCGCTTTGCGACCCTACCCACAGTCTTCGACTTCCTCTTCGCAGATTTCGGACTATCTGACTTTGATTGAATGTCTAATCGTCCGCCAGCTGCAACGAAAGCACGGATGAGCTGATCCAACGATACATCCGGCGCGGCTCGTTCTATCTTGGCGATTCTTGGCTGGCTAGTTTTAAGCCGTTTCCCAAGCTCCTTTTGCGAAAGATTCGAAATTGCACGAGCTTCACGAACTGCTGCAGCCATTTGAGTACGAGCATCCAGAAGCTGTCGCTCTACTTCACTCATCTCCAAGAAATCAGCGGCATCTCCAACAGCCCAACCTGCGGCGGCTAGTGCTTTTCGTTTGTTGGTTTCCATCACAATCCCTCAATTGGCTTTTGCTGACTTTACTATTGCATCGTACTTCTTCAGTCGGGCTTTACACCGATCAATCACTTCGTCTGGGATCTTTCGCGTCTTCTTCCCGTAGACTTCCAAAATCACGACCGCATCTGTATCGATCCGATACATGATTCGCCAGTTTTGACCAGCATCACGAACTCGCAAAGCACCGCATCTCGGACCGACTGTTGGGAGCGGCTCCGCCTGAGGCATGCTCAAGGCTTGTCCTTCTTGTAACGCTCGCAACAACTCACCCGCCTCCATTCGACCTTCAACGGTGAAGGGTGGTGTCTTTACCCTCACCGCTCAGCCAAACCAGCGGTTTCCGCTCCAATTTGCCAGGCTCCTGAGGCTCCGTCTTAGATCTTCGCGGCATATCGAGCCCCCTAAGCGTATATCGTATACGATATATGGTCAATTGAGGGACCGTTCCCGAGGGACGCGTTCCCGAGGGACAGAGCATAAAGCAAAAAGTTCCTGACCGGGGAGGTTGACAGTTGCAACGTGACATAAGAATATATGTGGCAACGCGTCCACTGTTGCCGCCCTTGGAGCCCCCACCATGGCTCGACCTTCACGTGCCGAAGTCTTTGATCCCGAAGAAATCGCGATCGCTCACGTCTTCAATCGCACCGTCAGGCGTTGTTTCCTGATGGGGGATGACGCCGTTTCAGGGAAGAATTTCGACCACCGAAAGGCGTGGATCGAGGAGTGCCTCCGCCACTTTGCCGCGTTCTTCGGTATCGACCTGATCTGCTATGCGATCATGTCGAACCACTTTCATCTCATCCTTCGCTCCCGACCCGATGTCGTCGCCACCTGGGACAATCGGGAAGTTGCCAGACGCTGGTTGATGCTTTGCCCCGAGCGCCGTTCGGCCGATTTAAAACCCCTG
>JBEIRZ010000335.1:0-5028 GCA_040375695.1 Planctomycetaceae bacterium | reverse complement strand
GTAGCAGCGGCATGCTGAGAAGCGGCATGCTGAGAAGCGGCATGCTGAGAAGCGGCATGCTGAGAAGCGGCATGCTGAGAAGCGGCATGCTGAGAAGCGGCATGCTGAGAAGCGGCATGCTGAGCGAAATTGTAGCGTTGGCTACAAAGGTTGTAGCATCTGCTACATCTATTGTAGCATTGGCTACATCAGCCATTAATCGAGCGGATTTGATTTCGCTTCGGGTCGGGCGATTGAGTGAATCGATTGGGGATCAGGTCGGCAGTAGAAGTCTGAGCTGGGACTTAGCGATCACCGCGAATCACTCTTCGTCGAGCGGCGGTGGGGCGCCGGGGGGGAGGGTCACGATCTCGGCGATGCGACCGTTCTTTTGTAATTCGATCCCACGACCGCCGCGACCGGTCGGCTTGTACTTCGCCGTCGAGATCGTCTTCTTGGCGCCGCGGTTGGTCATGACAACCATCAGGTCGCGATCGCCGACGGAGGTTTTGAAGCCGAGGACGTGATCGCCCGTTGCCAGGCGAATGAGCGTGACCCCTTTGCCAGGTCCCGAGAGGAAAGTGACTTCATCGACGGGGCAGAGGATCGCGCGGCAATTTTGGGTGACGGCGATCAGCGTTTCGCTGCCATCGACCGCCAAGACCCCGATCACCGATGCGCCGGCGCTGGTTTTGGCGAAACGGCGGCCGCTGCGGGTCGAAGGTTCGGCGAACGGCTCGAGGCTAAAGCGGATGGCAAACCCGTTGCTCGTCGCCGCCAAGCCGTGGACGGTCGGGAGCCGATTGGGGCGTTTGGGGTCCTGTTGGATCGGGCCGATGACCCGGGGGTCGCACGAGAGGGCGGCGATGATCGTTTCGCCATCCTTGAGCTTGAACAGTTTTTGGATCGGTTCGCCGAAGCCGGTCGATTGGGGGAGATCGATCGTGCGGACGGTGTAACAAACGCCGAGTGACGAGAAGAACGCGATCGTCGATCGGGTGGAGCAGGCGAGGCAGGTGAGGACCGCGTCCCCTTGGCGGAGCCGGCTCTTGGAGGGGTCGGTGATCTGCTTTTGGCGTTTGACCCAGCCGTCGGTGGTGATCATCACGTGGCAATCTTCGGCCACGATGAAGTCTTCTTCGGAGTATTCGGGCTCTTCCTCGACCGCTTGGATCGCCGATCGTCGCTTGGCGGCGGGTTGATTGGTGTAGGTAGCGATGATCTGTTCGATTTCGCCGCGGATGATCCCCCAGCGGCCCGAGGCGTTGGTGTCGGCGGTGTCTTCGTTGAGCAGCCGTTTGATCTCGCGGGCCCGTTTCTGTTTTTCTTTGAGCTCTTCGCGGATCAGGTTGATTTCGAGCCGGGCGAGACGATAGAGCTTCAGTTCGAGGATCGCGTCGGTCTGTTCTTCGTCGAGCCCCCCGGTGCCGTTTTTGGCGGGGGGGAATCGCTTCATGATCTTCTGCGCGGCGTCGGCTTTCCCTTCGCTGGCGCGGATGATCTTGATGATCTCATCGAGGGCATCGAAGATCAGCGCGAACCCTTCGAGGATATGGATCCGCTTGAGCAGCGCCGCCAGCTCGTTTTCGAGCCGCCGGGTGACGACTTCGAGCCGGAAGTGGAGGAAGTGCCAGAGGATTTCTTTCAGGCCGAGGCGGGCGGGTTGGCCGACCTCGGGGTTTTCGGTCGGGACGAGGCAGGTGAGGTTGACGTTAAAATTCGTCTGGAGCGGGGTGTGTTTGTAGAGGAAGGCGAGGACCTTGTTCGGATCGGCACCTTTCTTGAGGATCACATCGACGCGGATGTCTTCGGTCGACAGGTCGCGGACTTCTTCGACGAGCGGGAGTTTGCCGCCGTAGACGAGTTCGGAGATCCGTTCGACCATCACCGCCTTGTTGACGGTGAAGGGGATCGAGGTGATGCGGAGGGTATCGGGGGTCGCCTCGGCGCCCCGTTTGGCATCGGTGCCGGGGAAGTGTTGGGCGGTACCGCGAAGTTTGATCGTCCCCTGCCCGTCGCGATAGATATCGCGGAGCTCGGCTTGGGTGTTGATGATCAGCCCGCCGGTGGGGAAGTCGGGGCCTTGGATCGCGTCGCCGGCGACGAGCTGGTAATCCTTGATCTCGGGATCTTTCAGCAGCTTGAGCAGCGCGCCGCAGATCTCTTTAAGGTTGTGGGGCGGGATGTTGGTCGCCATCCCGACGGCGATGCCGGTGGCGCCGTTAAGCAGCAGGTTGGGGATGCGGCTGGGGAGGACGACCGGTTCGCGGCCGGTGCCGTCATAGTTCGCCTTGTAGGTGACGGTTTGCGTCGCGAGGTCGTCGAGCAATTCGCCGGCGACGGGGGTCATGCGGCATTCGGTGTAACGCATCGCCGCGGCGTTGTCGCCATCGACGCTGCCGAAGTTGCCGCTGCCGTCGACCAGGGGCATGCGGAGCGAGAAGGACTGGGCCATGCGGACCAGCGCGTCGTAGATCGAGGTGTCGCCGTGAGGGTGGTATTTACCCATCACGTCCCCGACGACCTTGGCGCACTTGCGATGTTTTGCCGTGGCGTCGAGGCCCAGCTCGCTCATCGTGTAGAGGATGCGCCGCTGGACCGGTTTGAGCCCATCCCGCACGTCGGGGAGGGCCCGGCTGGTGATCACCGACAGGGAGTAATTCAGATACCGCGATTGGGCTTCGAGCCGTAGCGGCGAGGCAAAGAGCCGATCTTCTTCGGCGATATCGACTGCCTCTTCGTCGGACTTGCCACGTCCGCCTCGGCTACCCCGTGAGCTTTTAGCCACTCCAAACCACCCTTCGATCGAACGGGACGCTTATGGTGAGGGGGCCGCGGCTTTGGCGTCCGCGGCGGCGGTCAGCGGTACCGGGGGGGCGTCGGCGACCGGTTCGAACGTGCTCGAATTCATCTGGGAGTCGGTCAGTGTGAAGATGATGAAGAGGGCGACGAAGACGAACGAGCTGAGGAAGATGATCAGGTTGAACGGCTTGTCGAACGCGAGGTGCATGAAGAAGAGCATGACCAGGGTCGCTTTGATCGTCGCGATCACCATGGTGATGATCACGTCGAGATTGCCGAGGTCGAAGTTCGCTTGGGCGACGGTCAGGATCGTCAGGATCGTCAGGGCGAAGAAGACGGCGAGCAGGCCCCAAACGGGGAACGGGTGGGCGAAGTCGTACCCTTCACGATGTTCGGTGCCGTGCGAGTGGGCGTGCGAAGTCATGGCTTTGATCGGCGAATGGATAGTTAGGAAAGGTTGATGATTCGATCGGGCGGGGTCGGTACCGAGTGACCGGTCGGTTTACCGGATCAGGTACAACAGCGGGAAGAGGTAAATCCAAATCAAGTCGACGATGTGCCAATAGAGGCCGACGTAATCGACGGGGCCGAAATATTGGCGGTTGAAGTCGCGACGGACGCTGCGGACCAACAGCCACGTGAGGACGCCGATCCCCGCGAGGATGTGGATCGCGTGGATGCCGGTCATAACGTAATAGATCCCGAAGAAGACACCGGCGCGGCTGCGGGTGTTGGTCTCTTGTTTGATCTCTTCGATCGGCGAGGACTTTTCGCCGGTCGAGCCGATGACGCCGACGCCGGCGGCCATCGCCTGGTGTTCGATCGCTTCGAGTTCGCCGCGGATGCCGGAGTTCGTTTCGTCTTGGGCGAGTTTTCTTAAGACCGGCTCATCGCCGGAAAGGGCCGCCGCTACCTTGGCGTGCGAGGCGGCGTGATCGGCATCGGCATGTGCCTTGTCGGCCGCATGATCAGCATCGGCGTGGGCGGCATCACCATGGTTGGCACCGACGGCGGCCTGTGCGGCATCACCATGTACGGCATCACCATGTGCGGCACCGGCGTGGTGGCCCGAGTCGTGCGATTCGCCCGATTCGAGGATCATGCCGAGGCCGACGCCGACGAAGAAGCTCAAAAAGACGACGATCATCGGTTTGGCGATCGCGGCGTGAAACTTGTTCCCGGTCGCTTGGCTCTTAAAGAACCACAGGATCAAGCCGATCAGCCCGATGGCGAAAGGGGTCACGAGGTAGATCAGGTACTTCGAGATCCCTTCGGGGTGGGGGTTCTCGGGGTTGTAAAAGTAGAGGGCCGGTGGGAGGAGGCCGAGTTCCCACTTGTGCGAATATTCGATCGACTTGACCCCCAAGAAGATCATGGCGCAGGAGAGGGTCGCGGCGAGCATCGCGGTCAACTTTTCGTATTCCTCGGTCTGGGCACAGCGGACCGCCCAAGCCATCGTCAGCGAGCTGAAGAGGAGGACGCCGGTGTTGATCGCACCGAGCTTGGTGTTGAGGAATTCGCTGCAGCCGACGAAGACTTCCGGGTTGAGGCTACGGAAGATCGCGTAAGCGCAGAAGAGGCCGCTGAAAAATAGGATTTCGGTGACCAGGAAGAGCCACATCCCGAGTTTGCCCGAATCGAATTGCTGTTCGGGGGTATCGAAATGGTGGGCGAGAAACGGCGGGTGGTCGTGGTCATGCCCGTGGTGGTCATGCCCGTGGTCGTGTCCGGCGTGGGCGCCATGTCCGGCGTGGGTATCGGTCAGCGAATCGGTAGTTGCCATGTTTCGGTGTCGAGGGGTCCGTGGACCGAGGGTTTGGGAAAACGGCCGTAGCTTACGAACAAGTTATACAGAATTTTGCCGCGGTGACACGACCACCCGGCTGCGTCAAATCGCCACTGGTCGCCCATTTCTTTGGGAATCGTGCCCAGTTCTTCGGGATCGCGCCGGTCGATGAGGGGCATTTCCGGGCGGTTGTTGCCGCCAACTGGGTTGCCCTAAAGACCGGTTGCCCTGAAGACAGGTTGCCCTGAAGACCGGTTGCCCTGAAGACCGGTTGTTGCCGCGAATCGAAGGGTCAGCGTGGTTCCCAGTTGCCGCGGATGAAGCGTTCTTGGGGGACGAATCTGGCCTTGTAATTCAGGTGTTGGTTTTGGGCGACGTACATCCCGAGGTAGACGAAGGTGCGGCCGGTTTCGAGGGCCCGTTGGATCTGTTTGAGGATCGCGTAGGTCCCGGGGCTAAGG
>JBEIRZ010000168.1:0-9446 GCA_040375695.1 Planctomycetaceae bacterium | reverse complement strand
TTTGCAAAAGGCCCGAGACCTCGCGCGGGCCGCGACGCTGAGGGCCGGTTCGCGGTTCGAGAATGGGCAGGTCGATGAGGCGATCGACGATGTCTTCGCGACCGTGACCATGGGGCGGGCGGGTGATGCCAACCCGACGCTGATTTCGATGCTCGTCGATTATGCCATCGAGCGGCTCGCGACCGATGCGCTGGCCCAAAACCTGGGCAAGCTCGACCCGGCGCAGCTCGATCGCGTGACCGACATGCTCGCGTCGCTCCCGGCGGCAGCGACGCTCGACGAGTGCATGCGGTGGGAGGAACGGATTTTTGTCGATTGGTTCGACCGGAAGGTCAAAGCGGTCATTGCGGAATCGGGCGACAAACAGGGCGGTTACGAATTGCTCGAAAAAATCTGCGTCGATTTGGGGATGGAGTTTCCTCCCAAGACGGGTGATGGTGATGTCAAAGGAGGCGAGGCGCCACAGTGGCTCCGAGACATTACGCCGCAAGAGATCATCGGATCGATCGGGCAATTGCGAGCCGACTATCGGCAGATCCGAGCATTGCTGAATGACGAACAAGGCCGCGCGGATGCGATCGCGAAGTTCGAAGCGGATTTGAAAAGTCGGTCTCAAACCGAGTCGGATAGCGAGCGTCGGAAGTACTATTTCTCGGGGCTTGCCCTACCCTCGCTAACCAGCGTTTGCAAACGGATTGACGAACGGAACGAGCGTTTGCGGCTGCTGGGGCTGGCGATCGAATATCGCCGTGGCGGTGACAAGGGGCTGGAAGGGGCCGACGGGATCGACTTCGAAAAATTCGAAGACGGTTTCCAAATCCGCAGCCGCCGGGTCGACGGGGCGCATGTCACCGTCGGCAAGCGAGGGTGAGGATCAGCACCATTCCTTGATCGGTTTCCCTTCGATCAGACGGACGGGGCGTCCGTCAGGCGATTGGGCGATCAGCTCGGTGGGGATGCCGAGTTTCGTGTAGACGGTTGTCGCCAAGTCTTCGCTGAGGTATTCGTCCTTAGCGACGGCGCCTCCGTCGGGGGTCGTTTCGCCCAAGACATGCCCACCGGGGACGCCGGCACCAGCCATGATCGCGAAACCGCTCGAAGCCCAGTGGTCGCGGCCGCTCGCCGAATTGATGATCGGGGTTCGCCCGAAATCGGTGAACCAGCAGACGAGGGTCGAATCGAGAAGCCCGCGTTCTTCGAGGTCGATCAGCAATTGGGGCAAGGCCTGATCGACCGGGGGCAGGCGTGAATCCTTGAGCGACTTGAAGTTGTTCGCGTGGGTATCCCAGCCGCCGTCGGTGACGGTGACGAAGCGGACGCCCGATTCGATCAGCCGCCGCGCCATCAGGAGGCTTTGGCCGAACTTGTGTTTGCCGTAGGCGGCGCGGAGTTCGGGCTTTTCCTGATCGAGCGCGAAGGCCTGCTTCGTCTCGGGCGACGTGATCATGCGGTGTGCGGTGAGGTAATGCTCGTCGAGCGATTCGAAGGCGGCGGGTTGGACGCCTTGACGCTGCAGGTCATCGATCTTGCTGAGGATTTGGCGGCGACGATCGACACGGTTCAGGTCGATCCCTGCGGGCGGGGTGATGTCGCGAACGGTGAACTTTTCCGAATTCGGGTCGGCATCGATTTGGAAGGGGCCATGTTCTAGCCCGAGCACCCCTGGAGAACCGCCTCCGAAGCGTCGATCGATCGATGAACCGAGCTGGACGAACGGGGGGAGCGCGTTGCGGAAGCCGTGATAGTACGACGCGACCGATCCGAAGCAGGGGTAGTGGATCGCTTGGTTGAATTTGCGGCCCGACATGACGATCTGATCGGCCATGCCGTGGCTGCCGTTTTGCGGGTTCCATCCTCGGAGGAGCGCGAAGCGTTTTTGTTCCTTCGCCATCCGCGGGACGATTTCGGTGAAGTGAACGCCGGGGGTGGCGGTGGGGACGACACCGAATTCGCCGCGGACGCTGACCGGCGCGGTGGGCTTCGGGTCAAAGGTGTCGTGATGGCTCGTGCCCCCTTGGGTCCAGATCAGGATGCAGTTGGCACCTTTCGCTTTCGCGTCCTGGGCACCGGCCGACTTGGCTCGTAGGAGCGTCGGCAGGGAAAGGCCTAGACCTGCCAACGTGCCGATTTGAAGCAGATGCCTGCGGCTGACCCCTTCACACGTACGACTCATTCGCGGAGCGATGTTCAACATGCCGAAATCTCCTCTCGAAGATGTGGGATGGGTGGGGATGTTGGGTTGGCAGATTTCGGATGGATCGCTCGGATCACGACGGTGAGGTCGGTGTATGCGGAACGATCCAAGGAGGCGGGATGGGGCAACGATCAAGGCGGGACGCGATCGCTGAGCGGTGGGAAGGCCAGGGTGAGTTTTGGCTCCGGCCCCTCGGGATCGCGACAAATACTACCTTAATGCATCGGATCGGCACGAGGCCATCGGAAGCCACCGAAAAACCGAAATTTTTTGGGCAGGCCCGCCCTGTCGGGTGGTTTTTGTGTGGTTTTCATCGTTCGGATGGGTCATAATTGAGGTTCAAGATCCTACGGCCCCGCCCTCCCCCGCCTTCCTGAGGAATGCCGACGATGCGGACCTTGCCCCGTCGCGTGCAGATCACGCCGATAGTTTTTCCCTTGGCCTTCGCTCTGAGCCTTGTCAATTCGAGCCTCACCACTTCGACCCTTCGCGGTGAGGAACCGTCCCCGGCGGTTCGCGTGACGCCGGCCGAAGTTCGCATGACCGGGCAGCTCGCCAGGGCCCAAGTGCAACTGACCGCCGAAGACCACGCGGAGGTGGCGAGGCAAACGGACCTGACGACCGCCGCGAAGTATCGGGTCGAAGAGCCTGCGATCGCATCGGTCGATTCGCGGGGGATGCTCACGGCACTCTCGAGCGGTGCGACGAAGTTGATCGCGGAGGTTCAAGGGAGATCGGTGACGATCCCGGTGACCGTCACGGAGGCCGATTCGCCGCATGTCGATTTTTTCAAAGACATCCGCCCGATCCTCGGTAAGGCGGGGTGCGCGGCGGGGCCCTGTCACGCGGCACAGCATGGCAAAGGGGGCTTTCGATTGTCCGTCTTCGGATATGACCCGGAGACCGATTATCGCGAGATCGTGATCGCCAGTCGCGGCCGAAGGCTCAATTTTGCCAACCCCGATCTGAGCCTTTTCCTTCGCAAGCCGACCATGGCCGAGGTGCATGGCGGCGGCCTTCGATTGGACCCCAACGGAGTCGAGTACGCACAGCTTCGGCAGTGGATCGAAGCGGGTGCCCCCGAATCGCCTGCCGATGTTCCGACGGTCCGTTCGTTGGTCGTCACCCCCAACCTTAGGGTCGGCGAGGTGGGGATCAAGCAACAGCTTCGCGTAACGGCCGAGTACACCGATGGGTCGCAGCGCGATGTGACGGCGATGGCGATCTACGACCCGATCGACGCGGCCGTCGCGAAAGTCGACCCGCTCGGTTTGGTCGAAGCGATCGGTAACGGTCAGACCGCGGTGATGGTGCGTTACGACGGCCAGGCGGTGATCAGCACGGTGGTCATCCCGTTCCGCGAACAGACCGAACTTGCGGATTGGAAGACGATCAACTTTGTCGACGAGTTGGCGGCGAAAAAATTCCGCGACCTCGGGATCGAGCCCTCGCCGTTGTGCGATGACGCGACCTTCGTGCGTCGCGCATTTCTTGACGCGATCGGCGCGTTGCCCGATCCCAAGACGGTCACCGATTTCATCGCCAATACCGATCCGAACAAGCGGGTCGCGCTGGTCGACGAATTGCTAGGGCTGGGAGACAACGCGGGATCACCGAAGTACGGTGACCAGTATGCCGCGTATTGGACGCTCAAGTGGTCCGACCTGATTCGCAACAACAGCAATGCCCTAGGCGAGCAGGGGATGTGGGCGCTGCACAATTGGATCCGCGAAGCGTTTCGTGAGAACCGGCCGTTCGATCGATTCGTGCATGAACTGATCACCGCCCAGGGTTCGATCTATTCTCAAGGCCCGGCGAACTATTTCCGTGTGAACGCCAATTCGTCCGACCTCGTCGAAGCGACGTCGCAGCTTTTCCTCGGCGTGCGGCTGGAATGCGCCAAGTGTCACCAGCACCCGTTCGAAAAATACAGCCAAGCCGATTATTACAGCATGGCGGCGTTCTTCTCCCGAGTGGGCTTTAAGAACAGCGAGGACTTCGGGCTGTTCGGCCGCGAAACGGTCGTCATGGTCCGCGATACGGGTGACGTCAATCACCCGCGGACGAACAAGCGGATGACACCGACGACGCTCGACGGGTCGCCGATCGATCACCCGCTCGATCGCCGCATCGCGCTGGCCGATTGGCTCACCAGCCCCGACAATCGCTTTTTCTCCCGTTCCGTCGTCAACCGATATGTTCGCTACCTGCTCGGGGCAGGGTTGGTCGAGCCGGTCGATGACATGCGGAGCACCAACCCCGCCAGCAATCCTGAGCTGCTCGATGCCCTTGCCGACGAGTTCGTCAAAAACAAGTTTGACTTGAAACGGTTGATCCGTTCGATCATGACGAGCCGCCTGTACGGGCTCAGTTCCCAGCCGACCCAAGAGAACGCGGCCGACCACCGGTTTTATAGCCATTACTTGGTCAAGCGTTTGGCCGCCGAGCCATTGCTCGATGGCATCGACCAGGCGACGGGGGTGCAGACCAAATTCCCGAACCTGCCGCTGGGGACGCGTGCGATCGAGCTTCCGGATGCCGAGTACACCGACTATTTCTTGAACACGTTCGCCAAGCCGAGGCGGGTCAGCGTTTGCGAATGTGAACGGAGTCCCGACGCGAACCTCGCCCAAGTCCTGCACACGCTCAACGGCGATACGCTCGCCAAGAAGATCGCCGACAAAAAGGGTTTGGTCGCGAAACTGGTCGCCGACAAGGCCCAGCCCGATGAGGCGATCCGTCAGATCTATCTCCATTCGCTCTGTCGGCTCCCTGAGACGCCCGAGCAGGAGTATGCCCGCCAGCTCGTCGCCGAGTCGCCATCGCCCCAGCAGGCCTACGAAGACCTCCTCTGGGCGCTGATCAATTCCAAGCAATTCCTCTTCGTGCGGTAGGAGTCCCTGTCATGACGTTTCGCAAAGGGATCGATCGGGTGCGATCGGCGATTGCCGTGATCACGACCGCCGCGTCGGTGTGTCTCGCGTCGGGGCGTGCTCATGCGCAGCAGGCCTATCCGATGCTGATGAGCATCGAGCCGGTCGCGGCACAGGTCGGGCAGACGAGCGAACACACGCTCAAGTCGCGTTATTCGATGGACGGGGCTTACCGTGTCGTGGTGTCGGGCGAAGGGGTCACCGGTGAAGTCGTGCCGCAGACCGGTACCGAGCCACCGAAGCTTCCGCAGCAATCGTTGCAAGTCAAATTCACGGTCGCCCCCGATGCCTTGCCCGGCGTTCGCGACGTGCGGATCGCGACGCCGCGCGGGGTCAGCACCGTCGCACAGCTCGTGATCGCCCACGACCCGATCTTCAAGGAGCCGGCCGATAACGACCTTCCGGTCACCGCCCCCGCGGTCACGCTGCCGGCGACCCTTTGTGGTCGGCTCGAAAAGGCAGAGGATGTCGACCTATACAAATTCTCGGCCAAGGCGGGGCAAGCGTTCTGTTTCGCCGTTCGTTGCATGAACCTGCAAGACCGGATTCACGACCTGCAGAACCACGCCGACCCGATCTTGACGCTGAGGTCCGCGACCGGCGCGACGATCGCCGCATCGGACAATGTCTTTGGCGCCGACCCGTTCCTTTGCCACACCTTTGCCGCCGACGGGGATTACTTGGTCGAGATTCGCGATGTCCGGTACACCGGGAACGAGCATTGGCAGTATGCGATCGAGGCCACGGCGCGACCCTTCGTTCGGACGATTTTCCCGCTCGCCTTTTCGCCCGAGGCGACGTCGCACGCCGCGGCCCCGATCGGCGCGGGGTTTGCCGAGGGGATGCTAGCGAAAATCGAATTTCCCGCATCGACACCGCCGGGGATACGAACCTTGCGGGTGAAGCTGGAAGGCCAGAGCGATCTGTCCGTTTCGGGGATCGTCGACGCCGGCCCGTTCGAGACCGAGTCGGCGGCACCGAACGAGACCGCCGATGCGGCGCAAGGGGTGGCGTTGCCCGCCGGGATCCAGGGGGTGATCGACCGGCCGAGCGACGTCGATTGTTTCGGGTTCGATGCGAAAAAGGGCGAGGCCTTCACCTTCGAAGTCTTCGCTAGGCGTGCCGGTTCGGCGCTCGATTCGCATCTGCGGTTGCTCGACGCGACCGGCAAACAGATCCAGCTCAACGATGACCTTCGCGATGGCAAACGCAACTATCCCGACTCGCGGATCGAAAACTGGGTCGCCCCCGCCGATGGCAAATACGTCCTCGAAGTCCGCGACCTCAATTTGCGGGGAGGCAAAGAGTTCGTCTATTACCTCAAGGCGATCCGTGCGATCCAGGATTTCAAACTCTTCGCCGATACCGATAAGACGTTGCTCACGCCCGGGACGTCGGGGGTGATTTATGTCCGCGCGGAGCGAAAGAACGGCTTCGATGGTGAGATCCGATTGCAAGTCGACGGGTTGCCGCCGGGGGTGACCGCCACCGCTGGCAAGATCCTCGGCGGTGCTAACGTCGATGGGTGTGTCGTGCTGACCGCTGACCCCACGGCCAAGCCCGACGCGGGAAATATCCAGATCCGCGGCGTCGCGCAGGTCAAAGACGCCGGCGGCCAACCGCGCGAGCATGTCGTCCCCGCGGCGATCTATCAGGAGATCTATCAACCTGGTGGTGGCCGCGGGCATTGGCCGGTCGAATCGCACGCGGTCTCGATCGGCGCCCCCGGTGACATCCTCGAAGTGAAGGTCAGCCAGCCAGAAGTGACGCTCAAGCCCGGCGGGTCGGTGACGCTCGACGTCGAAATCAAACGGGCCCCGGGTTTCGACAAGAACGTGCTGTTGGAAGTGCAATACATGCACCTCAGTTCGATCTTTGGCGATTCGCTCCCCAAAGGGGTCACCGTCGATGGCGCCAACAGTTCGGCGCTGCTGACCGGTGGGGCGTCGCAAGGGAAGATCACGCTCAAGGCGGCCGCGGATACGAAGCCGGCCGAGCGTCAAGTCTTCGCGGTGATGGCCAACGTGTCGCTCAATTTCGTCATGAAGGCGACCTATGCCAGTTCGCCGCTGACCATCACGATCGCCCCGTGATGCCGCGCGATCGGATTGAGATTTAAGCTCGCGGGCACCTGCTTCGAAATCGCTTGCAGCGACATCACCTACGGCTTCGGCCGCGGGCGATGATGTCATCGAGATCGCGCTGCATCCGCTCGGCGATCTCGGGGTGTTGGGCGAGGAGATCGTCTTTCTCGCCCGGGTCGGAATCGAGGTTGAAAAGCCGGAATCGGGGGACTTTGGAGTTGGCCAATTCCTTTCGCACGTCGACATTCCGTGCCGTTTTGCCGTCGTGACGGTGGAGCTTCCAGGGGCCGGAACGAAAGCCGAAGGTGCCCCCCGTCCCGTTATCCTGTTGGACGAGGTGTTCGCGTCCTTTGGCATCGGGTTGGCCGAGCAGCGCGGCGGAAAGGTCGAAGCTATCGAGGCAGGCGTCGTCGGTTAATGTCTGGCCGGTGATCGCGGCGAGGCTGGCGGCCAGGTCGATCGTGCAGACGATCTCGTCGCTGATCCCGGGGCGGATGCGTCCTGGCCAGCGGGTGATCAGCGGGGTTCGCGTCCCCCCTTCGTAGATGCTGTATTTGCCACCGGAAAAGGGGCCGGCCGGGAGGTGGTCGCCGTTCTTTTCGAGCGAGCCATCTTGGTAGCCGTCGTCCAGGACCGGGCCGTTATCGCTGCAAAGGATCACGAGCGTCTTGTCGGTCAAGCCGCAGCGATCGAGCGTCTTCATCAATTGCCCGACGGCGTCGTCGAATTGGGCGATCGAGTCGCCGCGAAACCCGAGCTTGGTCGTCCCTTGGAAGCGTTCGTGCGGGATCCTCGGGACGTGGATGTCGTGCGAAGCGAAGAAGAGGAAAAAGGGGCGGTCGCGGTTGGATTCGATGAATCGGGTCGATTCGGCCAGCCAATGGTCACCCAAGTCTTCGTCACGGAACCGGGCCTTCGTCCCGCCGGTGTAAAACCCGATCCGGCTGATCCCGTTGTGAATCGTCGCGTTGTGTCCGTGCGACCAATCCATTTTCAACGTGTCGCGGTGGGTGAGCCCGGTCGGGTGATCGTCCGACGGCTTTTTGTCACCGACCCAGAGCGGGTCGGCGGGGTCGAGGTTCGGGACGCGGCGGTCGCGCACGAAAACTTGCGGGACGCGATCGTTGGTCGTCGGGAGGAGGAAGCAGGTGTCGAAGCCGATTTCCAGCGGTCCGGGTTTCAATTCGCCGTTCCAGTCGGGCCCGGATTCACCCCCCAGTCCCAAGTGCCACTTGCCGATCACCGCGGTGGCGTAACCGGCACGTTTCAGGATCGTCGCGATCGTTTCTGTCCCCGGGCGGACAATCGCCGGGGCGTTGGGTGGTGCGATCCCCGTCCTGGGGACACGAAAGGCGTAGCTCCCCGTCAGCAGCGAATAGCGAGTCGGGGTGCAGGTGGATGCGGAACAGTAACCGCTGCGGAACCGCACCCCTTCGCTCGCCAAGCGATCGATGTTGGGGGTTGTGATCCGCGTCGCGCCGTAACAGGAGACGTCACCGTAGCCGAGGTCATCCGCCATGATCACGACGACGTTGGGCGTTTCGGCCTGCGCACGGGACCAGCCCGCCGCCAAAGGAACGACCAGTACCAGACCGACGAGCAGGGCCCAAGGCGAGCAAAGTCGTGGCAAACGGGACAACCCACGGGGCATCGAAATGGATTCGGTTCGGGCGGGCATGCGAGTGGCCCCACTTGGGTTGGACGGATCGGTCATCGTGTGGCGAAGTTGGAAAGTGCGAAGACGCGAAGGTGCGAAGGCGGTCGGCTCGGTCAGGGAACGAGAGGATCACAATGTAACGCGTTGGTCGAGCGATTGGGGCTTAGCGATTGGGGCTTAGCGATTGGGGCTTAGCGATTGGGGGTTGCGATAAGGCCTTACCGAGCGGGCTTGATTCCCGGGTTTGATCTCGAAGGGCGGTGGTGGGGGTGTAGGCAGCGAATCAGATCAGTTCGGCCGAATCGAGCATGATCGTTACGGGGCCATCATTGATCAGCGAGATCTTCATGTCCGCGCCGAAGCGACCGGTTTGCACCGTCAGTCCGCTCGCCTGGGCGGTACGGACGCAATGCTCGTAAAGCGGTTCGGCGATCGACGGTGGGGCGGCATCGATGAATGAGGGGCGTCGTCCTTTGCGACAATTGGCGTAGAGGGTGAATTGGCTGACCAGCAGCAATCCGCCCCCGACTTCTTCGACGCCGCGGTTCATCTTCCCCTCGTCGTCCTCAAAGATCCGC
>JBEIRZ010000431.1:0-3733 GCA_040375695.1 Planctomycetaceae bacterium | reverse complement strand
TCTTGACCTTTCTTACCTCGTTGGAAGAGAGCTTACGTTCATCGGAATGGACCAGTGGCATCTGTATCTGACTCTCAACGCAGAGGTTTTGAGTCCCGACAGGACGGAGACTGGGATACAAGATAGCGTCGTGATGGATTCCGACGTTCACATCAGAATCGGTGGCTCTTGGCGCCTGGCCACGGCCTCAGGTGCAGTGGTCGATGAGTCCGTGCAGCACGGCGATCGGAAGTCCTTTCAGATCCATTTCCTTCTCGGACGGAAACTTCAGACTTATTCGGTCGCATCTGCGACGACTTTGGATCTGCGGTTCGAGAGCGGCTATTGCCTGTCCATCGTCGACGATTCGGACACGTATGAATCTCTCACCGTTGATTACGCTGAAACACACATTGTCGTTTAGAATTCGCCTAACCACCGGATGCGATCGACTCGCGGCAGCGTCCCGCTTGATGGATAACCCTCTGGCCGCGAGCCATTGATCGGGAACGTTCCACGGGCATTGACGTGCTGCGACCATGCGGTTATACTCCGGGTATGAAAACTGCCGTGTCGATCCCTGATGACGTCTTTGAGGATGCCGAACGTCTTGCCACACGGCTCGGTACTTCCCGCAGCCAACTCTATGCTCGGGCTCTCGCCGAATTCGTTGCCCGCCATGATGACGATCGAGTCACAGCGCTCATGGATCAGGCCGTTCGAGAGGCGGGCGTCGAGGCCGACACCTTCCTCCAAGCAGCTGCTCGGCAATCGCTTCAGCGGGTCGAATGGTAATCGCCCAGTCCGAAGTGTGGTGGGCCGACCTCGCTGAACCTATAGGCTCAGCCCCGGGTTATCGTCGTCCGGTAGTGCTGGTGCAGTCGGACTCGCTGAACCAAAGCCAGATTCCGACGGTTGTGTGCGTCGCCCTGACGAGCAATCTTCGCTGGTCTGTCGCCCCTGGCAACGTGCTTCTCAAGATGAAGCACACCGGATTGGATCGCGATTGTGTCGCGAATGTGTCGCAGCTTGTGACCGTCGATAAGCGGCAGTTGACCGAACGAGTCGGCAAAATCCCAAGGCGAAAGATGGAAGCCATTTTTTCTGGTATCGATCTCGTGATGGGTCGATAAGATGCCCCAAGTGAAACAAAGCGATGCAATGGACTCGCGAAAAAATCGGGCCTGACAGAAAGTCCAAGATCGCGAGCCGCTGACAGCTGCCGTTGTCCCGCGAGAGTCCACTATGCCGAACTATGCCGCGAAGTTCAGCTCTGCTTACGTCTCCAGCGATTTGATGCGGGAGTTCATCGCCGCGTTACCATCGATAATGCGTGAGATTTACGGAGATCGAAATCTGACCGTCTATTACGGATGGGCGAGTAATTTACATCCGGACTTGTGGTACAAACCCATGAGTGTTCCGCTGGATGTGTTGCCCTACTTTATTGAGGATTCGACCGAACAACGCATTTTCGAATTTGGTGGTTCTGACTTGCTCATTGAATCTCCCGACTCCAACCTTCGTATCTTGATTTGCCACGAGTCGGACATCCATCTCGACGGAGCAGACGACGATGCCATGAATAAGTTCGTTGCAAGGTTTCCTCAACTTGGTTTCCGAACGGCCGACGATTGGAAAGCCGTACACCAAAATGGACCAGACGCAGAACTGCCGACAAGCGAGGGATAACAAAGAGTTGGACGCTGTGCCGCCGATCGCGTCGTTCCTGAAGCCAATGTTGATTGGCGGCGGCCGGTCAACGCCGTCGTTCGTTGCAATAGCATGCTTTATGGATAGGATCCGGTGAGTTACCGCCCAACCGCTAAAAATGAAGGATCTTCGCGGACATCAAATGCTTCACGGCGTTGCCCTGCCGCGTGAATTCCCCCGACATCCTCACGTCGAGCCGACCGCGCAACGTTTTAAGCGATGATCGAATCGACGACCCGCCCCGCCACATCGGTCAACCGATAATCGCGACCCGAATGGCGGTAGGTGAGCTGCTCGTGGTCAAGCCCCAACAGATGCAGCATGGTCGCGTGCAAATCATGAACGTGCATCGGATCGGCCGTGACGTTGAACCCGAAATCGTCGGTCGCCCCATGGACGTATCCCCCCTTCACCCCGCCCCCGGCGAGCCATACGCTGAACGCATGCGGGTGATGGTCCCGACCTTCCTTCCCCGCCGTCGACCCCCGCCGCACCTCTCCCATTGGCGTCCGTCCGAACTCGCCGACCCAAACGACGAGCGTCTCGTCCAACAACCCGCGTTGCTTCAAATCGCTGACCAACGCCCAGCTCGGCCGATCGGTCATCCGGCAATGATCTTCCAGCCGCTTGTTGATCTCCGAATGATGATCCCAAGTGCTGTGGACCAAATGCACAAAACGGACCCCACGCTCGATCATCCGCCGCGCGAGCAAACAGTTCTTCCCAAAGTCTCGGGTCGGCTCATCATCCAGCCCATACATCGCCCGCGTTTGAGCCGTCTCGCCGCTCAGGTCAACGAGCTCCGGCGCCGCCGCTTGCATCCGAAACGCCATCTCGTACGCCTCGATCCGCGCGTCGATTTCGGGGTCGCGGGTCGCGTCACGCCGCATCCGGTTGAGGTCGGCGAGCACATCGAGCCGCGCCCGCTGCGTCGCCGCCGTTACTCCCGCCGGATTCGTCAAATGCAAAATCGGTTCGCCGCTCCCTCGCAGCTCCACCCCGCGATACGTCGAGGGCATGAAACCGCTCCCCCACAGCGCGCGCCCAGCCCCCTCCAACCCATGCCCGTCATCCGAAAGGAGCACCGCGTAATCCGGCAGGTTCCGCGCCGATGAACCCAACCCATAATTGACCCACGCCCCCATGCTGGGATTGCCGAACAACGTCGAACCGCTGTGCATCAGCAACTGCGCCGGGTCATGGTTGCTCTGGTCACAATGCAACGACCGGATCAACGTGATCTCATCGGCGATCTTCGCCGTGTGCGGCAACAGCTCCGACAATTCCATCCCACTCTCGCCCGCGGGGGCGAATTTCCTGGGACTCGCCATGACCGTTTCGAGGATCCCCCCCGTCGCCGACTTCTTCGCCTTGACCAACGATTCGGGGATCGGCTCCCCATGCAACGCCGCCATCTTCGGCTTGGGGTCAAACAGATCGAGATGGGACGGCCCACCCATCATGAAGATAAAGATCACCCGCTTCGCCTTGGGCGGATGACGAAGTGCCTCCCCCGCGACCGCGCGATCCCCCGCCAACAAATGCCACAGCGCCATCGCCCCGAAACCGTGCGACCCGCTGAGCAAAAATTTCCGACGGGCCAGCTCCCGCCCTGCAATCTCACGCCCGGCCATCTCACGCCAAGCCGTCCATTCAATCCGCGCACGATTATTGAACAATCCCATCGGACTACTCCCGCGTGATGAATTCGTCGAGGTTCAACAGCACACTCGCCACCGCAACCCAAGCCGGCTCGACTCCCCCGTCCGCACCAATCAACCCCTCTGCCGACGCCGGGTCGCCGGCAAAAATCTCCCGCTGCTTCGCCAAATAAGCGACCAACCGATCGCGTTCCTCCGCCGATGGCTCGCGACCAAGCGTCCTTAAAAATCCGAGCCGCACCCGCGCCGCATCAAGCTGGACGTCATCGTCCCCATCGGCCCCATCATCAACGTCCCCATCATCGTAGTCGAGCGGCGACCGAATCAGCGTCACGGCAAGCCCCCTCGCGGCGTCGACAAAGTTCGGATCATTGAGCAGA
>JBEIRZ010000103.1:0-13631 GCA_040375695.1 Planctomycetaceae bacterium | reverse complement strand
TGATGCCATGCACCGATCCAACTCCTACTCGTACTCGTACTCAATGAAATGGTACTCGTACTCGTACTCGATGCCGGCTGTGTGATTGCGCGTACGAGTACGACTTTGATCGCGCGTTCGAGTACGAGTACGAGTACGACTGTGATCGCGCGTTCGAGCACGAGCACGAGTACGAGCACGAGTACGAAATAGGAACTGTGGAAAGAGGGTTAGGAGTTAGGGACAGAGCAACGAGCACGAATCCGACGGCGAGCTTTTAAATCGGACTGAGTTATTGCGAGAGTTTTATTCAACGAGCAACTTGAGAGGATTGATTGACGGCCGATTGAACAATTGTTGAATTTCCTTACGGAGACGCGGTATGGGGATGAGCGATTCGGCCGGCAGAGGAGAACGTGATCCTCGGCCGTACGACCCTTGGGAAAGTGATGCCGACGCGTCGGACGACATGGC
Source organism: Planctomycetaceae bacterium (assembly GCA_040375695.1). Classification (GTDB taxonomy): domain Bacteria; phylum Planctomycetota; class Planctomycetia; order Pirellulales; family Pirellulaceae; genus UBA6163. The sequence goes on along the minus strand of JBEIRZ010000103.1, from coordinate 13,178 downwards.
ATCCGACTTGGTCGACGATGCGATTGCCCCAATCGTCCCCCCCGCGCCGGATCCGACTGCGGGCTCGCCCCGCTTTGACCCCGACCGGTTGTCGCTGATCGCTTTGATCGCATCGAATTTCTTGGCGATCGCGATCGCCTGGGTCATGGGTTGGTCGACCGTTGACGTGATCATTTTTTATTGGATCGAAAATCTGATCATCGGGTTTTGGACAATCCTCAGGATCCTATTCGCACAGGGCGGAGCCGGACCGATCGCGCCGCCACCTGAGTCAGACCAAACGATCAGCGACGGGTTGGCCTACATGCGTCGCATGCAACGCAGCCCGGGGCGCCCGCTGGAAGGGGTTCGTGTCGGCGGGATATCACCCCAATCGATCGCCGAGAAGCTGTTTTTGATCCCATTTTTCTGTTTCCATTACTACATGTTCTGCTTGGTGCACGGGGTGTTTATCCAAGTCTTCACGACGATCGGCGAATCGGGTTTCGTCCCATCGGTGACGACCGCGTTCAACCCGTTTGACTTCACGAGTTGGCGTAACCCGATCTTTACTCCCGATGGGTTTTCGCTAGCGGGGGCGTTGGCGGTGTTGGGGATTTCTATCAGCCACGGCGTGTCGTTTTTTCAAAATTACATCGGTCGAGGCGAGTACCTTCACACCAGCACCGCCAAGGAGATGGGTCGACCCTACGTTCGGGTCGTGCTGTTGCACGTCTGCATCATCTTTGGCGGTTTCGCGGTGATGCTGTTCGGATCGCCGTTGGGATTGGTGATCCTGTTCATGATCGCCAAGACGATCCTGGACGTGAAGCTGCACCGCAAGATCCATCGCTCGGACTCGGGGGCGGTGTTTTAGCCACCGGATGCGGGCGGCGGGACGACTGCCATCGACCGGACGTCGCAATATCCCATCCCGGCGCGGCGGGCCGCGGTGATCCCGATGTCGGTATCTTCGAAGACGAGGCAGCGCGTGGGGGTGACCTGCAGACGCCGGGCGGCTTCGAGGAAAACATCCGGTTCGGGTTTATGCCGGGCGGTGTCTTCGGCCGCGACGATCGCGTCGAACAGCGAGTGCAGCTCGATCTTCAACAATTGGTCGATCACCACGCTGCGGATCCCGCCGCTGGCGACGGCCATCGGGAGTTTGCCATGATGACGACGGGCGATGTGGCAGACGGGTTCGTTCCCGCGGAGGCGATCGATCGTTTCGAGAAAGCCCGCTTCTTTCTCGGCCGCGATCGCCTTGGCGTCGCCGCTGACCCCTTGTTCATTGCACAGGATTTCGATGATCTGGACGCTGGGGACGCCCCCCATGGCATAGAAGCGGGGCTCGGGAAAGTCGATCCCGTAGCGGTCGAGCGTTTCGCGCCACGCGACGTAATGCAGCGGCATCGAATCGGTCAACGTCCCGTCGCAATCAAAGATCAAGGCGTCGTATTGTCCAACAAAATCCATCGGCGTCAGGGTCCTAGCGGGTCGGTGATCGTAGAGCCGCAGATTACCGATTCGTCGATTCGGACACCACCTCGGGTTGGACCGGATTTTCGGCACCGGGATCGGCAGCCGATTCTTCCGTCGGCCGACGTTTCCAATAGGACGCGATCAAGCCCCCCATGATGTTTTGGATCACGCCGCTGAAGACCGTCGCGGCGGCGGCCAGTGGCAATGCGGGGAAATGTTCCCGGGCCAGCGTCGCGGCCATCCCGCCGTTTTGCATCCCGACCTCGATGCTGACGGTCCGCGCCACCGACTCGGGGTACCGAAGCAGCTTTGGCACGACATACCCCAGCGCGAAGCCGGCGATGTGCAGGAGCAACGCGGCGACGGCGAGGCGTCCGAAGTTCGCGGCAATCGCATCGGCGCTGACGGCGACGATCCCGCCGGTGACGAAGGTAAAGGCCAAGACGGCGAAGGTCGGCCCGCACGCCCCGATCCGATCGGCCGTCTTGGGCATCCACAGCCGAATGAGCAACCCGATGACGACCGGGGCGATCGTCAATTGCAGCGCCGAGACGCACATCCCCCAGGCGTCGACCGGGACGTACTTGCCGGCCAAGAGGCTGGTCCACATCGGCGTGAAGATGAACGCCATGAAAGTCGATGCCAGCGTCAACAAGACCGACAGCGCCAAATTGGCCTTGGCCAAGTAGGTGATCATGTTCGAAGCCATCCCGCCGGGGCAGCTCGCGACGAGGATGATCCCGACCGCCAAACCGGTTTCGAGCGCTAGCAGCTTCGCGACGCCAAAACCGCAAAGCGGCATGATCGTGTATTGGCAGGCGAACCCCAGCGCCAAGCTCGACGGCATCTTCCCGATCCGCTTGAAGTCATCAAGGCTCAGCGTTAAACCCATCCCGAGCATCGAACCGGCGAGCGACCAGAAGATCCATTGCTTGTTGAACCAAAGCATCGTCCAGGGCCAAATGAAGGCGACGATCGATAGGGCGACGACCCAGACCGAATAGAGGTTATTGAACTGCTGAAGCGCTCGCCCCATGACGTTGGCCCGCGATTGGTAATGTGTCGGGATGGATGATAACGACCCGACGGAATCGGGCCGGATGACATGCTATCGATAGAACGGTTCCCAAGTCAGCCACCTCGGGCCGTATTTGGGGGCGGGACTCCCGACCTCATACGCGCCCAGGTCGGGGGCTTTGCCGGTGAATGCGTCGCTGATCCCCGGGATCACGACCCCCGCGTCGACCGCGTCGGATGCCTCTTTGAGCGAAAAATTGAGATCCATCGCGTGATAGACGGCGTATTCGTTCGAGGCATCGGGCGGGGCGAGCTTTTCGAAAATGTCGTAATCGACTTCGATCCCGTGGCGTTCCAGCCCGGTCGCTTTGGCGAATTCGCCGAGCGTCGCGAACGACTTCCAATCGGAATCTTGCGGCTCATACGCCCGCTGGCCCTTGGCGGGGGCGATGATCCGGTATTGGTCGGTGACGCCGCGATTGGGGCGATAACCGTTGTGGTCGAACGAGTACGCGTCGGTCGCGTTGGCCACTTTCAACACGCCACGTCCCGGGGGGTCGTATCCGGATCTTTGGGTGTCGGATTTTGGCGTGTCGCGTCCCAAGAAGAGGTTGTTGTGAAAATGCATGTTGGCGGCGGGGTCGCTGATCAAGTTTTCGGCGATGATCGTGTTGTGCGCGACGAAGAGCCCCGCGGCCTTGGCCGAGAATTTGAAGGCGACCCCCGAGGGGACGTGGTAGAGGAGGTTGCGATAAAAGTAGGCCGGACCGCCGAAGACGGGCTGGGCGCTGTAACCCCCTTTGGCGGCGTTGACCCCGCGATTTTGGAAGACGCGGATGTTGTGCACCCCGCCATCGGTCTCGATGAAATCGTCGTTCATCAAGTGGATGTCGTTGTTGTAAATATCGATCGACGAAGCCCGCAGTTCCGGGTCCTTTTCGGGCGTGCCGTAGGTCGAGATCGCGATGGCGTCGTGGAAATAGGCGACGGCGTTGTGGGCGATCACGTGCCCCGGGCCATAAACCTTGACGGCGTAGTAGCTGGTCAGCAGATGGGAGCGATAAAGCGGTTCGGGCCAGCTCGGGGCGCCGGGGTAACGCTGGGGGCCTCCCCAACCGACAAGCCGGAATCGGTCGTCGCGTCCTAAGAACAAATTGTCGACGATGTAAAAATCGCTCGACCCGGCGTACTCCGTCCAGACCCCGAAGCCGACATTTTCGAAGCGGCAATTCTTGACCGTCAGCCCGACGGCACCGAGCACTTCCTTCTGGCCGGCGAAGATCGCCACATCGGTATTGCGAAAGGTCAACCCTTCGAAGATGTGGTGTTTTGAAGCCATCACGTCGAAGAGGCGATGGTTCCCGGCACCGTCAAAGATCACTTCGCCATCCCCGGCGGCCTTGATCGTGATCGGCCGGTCCGGGGTTCCCTTGAGCGTCAACGACAGCGACCCATCGAAGGGTGCCATCATCGGATCGACGTAATTCAATCGTTCGGGGCGGTAGAGCCCCGCATGGACCAGCAGCGTGTCGCCGGGCTTGACGCGCCGTTCCCATACGGTCGACCAATCACCCAGCCCCGCGCCGTAGTAGGCCTGCAGGATCCCGTTAAAGCTCGGTTCGATCCGCGGCCCGTTGTAATCGGGGGGATAGACGTGCAATTGTCTGCCGCCGGCGAAGGCCTGGGGCTCGGTCCGCGTCGTCACCCGCACCGATTGTTTCGACTCGCCGGTGACGCCATCGGGGTCGGTGAGGACAAATTCACATTCGTACTGCGTCCCCGGTTCGAGGTTCAAGATCGACCCGGCGAAACCATCGGGGACGGTGTAGTCGAGGCTTTCGTTTTTTCGATAGACGTGTTCGCCACCGATTCGCATCAGCGGCATGGCGTCACGCCAAGTTGTGTCACCCGCCTTTCGGAACCGCACGTCGACGCGAGCATCACGATCGGCGTCCCCTTCGATCGGCCATTCGAAGCCGAGGTTGAGCAAGGTCGGGTGCTCGACATGAAATTTTCCGGGACGTGTGCCATCTTCGGCCGATGCGGCGCTGAGGTTCGTCGCGCCGATCAGGGTGATCGTTGCGAGCGGCACGAAGAAGCAAAGGTGTCGGTGTAGGTTCGATAGGGTCATCGTTTCTCCGCCTCGAAAAACAAAACGCCGATGAAACGCTTAGGGATACAAGCTGCCAGTCACCAAACATGGGAGCATCGGTATCCTTGCGATGACCGACCGATATTAATCGTCCGACCGGCCGCAAGCCTACTTTATCAAAGCGTCTGGGGGCCGTGTTGTTGAAGCGGTCGCGTCGGATCGATCACGCTGATCAACATCAGAAATGGCGACCGTTTCCGATCGCCAAGAGAGGGCCGTCTTCGTGGGGCGATCGGGTCGACAGGCGACACGTTAAAACAGGCGTCGCGATAAAGCCGCGACATTCACGACGTCGACGCCGGATCCGTCATATTAAAAAAAACGGCCGTTGCCCCAGCGAGACAACGGCCGTGTGCATGGATGCAAAACCGATCAGCTCACCGACTTTTTCATGTAGGCGGTCGCATCGGCGATGGTGCTGCCATCGGGGGTTTCGTCGCTATCGATCTGGAACCATTCTTCTTTGAATTGGAGGTAGCCCCCTTTGCCGCTGTTGGCATTCTTGAGGGCGACGTTGGTTCCCAGGGCGATGACGGCATCACCCATGGCGACTTCGGGGTAGCAGCGGACTCGGTTTTCCTTGTCGGGATTGCGGATGCAATAGGCCCAATGTTCGATCTCTTCGCGGTACCCGCGGCTGACGGCTCCGGCCGATGCGGCTTGGGCGAGCGGTGCGGAGTAATCGCCGCTGGCGGAGGTATCGAGGACGTAACCCCCGGCCTTTTGAGCGACGCCGACCTTGGCGCTGGTGTCGCTGTTGCGATAGAGCATCACATCGATTTCGCTGTCGAGGATCAGCGTCCCCTTGGTTCCCATGACGACTTCGCCCCAGCCCCCGAAGCCGTTGCCGTTGATCGTCGAGTAGGTGACGACGACCTTCTTGTTCGGGTCCTGGTCAAAGCCTTTGACGCCACCCTTGGGATAATCCTCGACGCGGTCGAAATAGCCGACGTCGAAGGTCGGGCTGTATTCGGGGCCGGGGAATTCGTACGTGCAATAGACATGGTCTTCGCATTCGCGGTCCAACGGCATCATGTGTCGGCCGCCGACGGCGTGGACGGTCAGCGGGTGGACCTTCTTGCCGTCGTTACGCAGCGAGCTGAGGAAGATGCTGACGGCATCGAGCTGGTGGCTGCCGAGCTCGGCCATCAGGCCGGCGGCGGTGCGGTCGAAGAGACGCCAGCGGTGCAATTCTTCCATCGCGGAGAATTCGCGACCGCCCGAGGTGAAGTCTTGGTAGCCGTGTTTCTTGGGGTCAACCGCTTTGTCGGCATCCCACGCCTTGAACATTTCGATCTCTTGGCGGAGCCTGGCGACTTCGGCCGGGTCGACCGCTTCCTTCAATTGCTTTTCGCGATAGGCCAAGTCGCTCTTGATGCGGTCGAAGATCTTGCCGCCGGGCATCTTTTCGCCACCGGGGATCGGCATCGACCAGCTGTCGGCACCGGGGACGTTGCTGCGGTGCCACTGGGCGCGGATGTGGTGCAATTGGCCGAGGAGCCCCCAGCGGATCAGGTTGACGGCGTTGTCGTACTTGACGTTGTAATGCCGTTGGTGGCCGGTGGCCAAATGGATCGGGTTGCCGCTTTTGTCCTTCATTTCGGCCGCCATCCGCGACATCACCTTGCACTGGGCGACGTTGTGGGCCATCAGCTTTTCGGTGAGGACGTGCAGGCCCCGCTCCATCGCGGCGGCGGCGACGGGGGCGTGCAGGAACAGCGGCAGGGCGATGATCACCGCTTCGATGTCTTTGTCATCCAAGCAGGCCATGACGCCACCGTTGGTCGAATCATAGACCTTGACCTCTTTACGCGCCGCCGCTTCGGTTTCGTAGCCGTAAACGCTCAAGAGGCCCGGCCGGCGGCTTAGGGCCGATGGGGTTGACCAATCGCCGTGGAACGCGCGATGGACGCTGAAGGGGCGGATGTCGCAGATCGCTTTGACCTGGACGTATTCCGGGGTACAGCCACCGATCAGCACGTTCCCTTCGTCACCGGTACCGATGACGGCGACGCGGACGGGGTCGGCGACTTTGCCGTAACCGAAGTACAGCGCCCCCAGGCCGGCGCCGCTGACCGCCCCGGCCGCCACGATCCCACGGAGGAAATCGCGGCGGTTGACGTCGTAATAGGCGCCGATGGCACTGTGATAATTGTCGGTGCCGATCTTCTTTGCGTCGGCGGAAAGCTTATCAACCATTTCGGACTACTCCTCGTTAACGGCCAGATGATTTCGAATCAGTTTTTGGATCCAGGCATGGATGTAAAAGTCGAGCCCCGCGAGCCGACCGGCGGCGGTGGCGGCAAGCACCAAACATGCCAGAGCCTCGATCAGTTGGTAACTGCTGCCGGGCCCGGTCGGCGGGGGATATTGGCTCAAGAATACTTGACCGAGAAAACCGGCGGCGGCCAACGCGGCGACGGGCGTAAACAGCCCGATCACCAAGCAGACCCCGATCGCCATATCGAAGTAGGGGATCACCTTGTTGATGATGCTGGTGTCGATCAGTTGGTTACGCGGTTTGCCCATTTCCAGCGGCGATTTGGCCGCCATCTGCTGGGTCGTCGCCACGCCGTTTTGGGCGGCTTCGTAGCTTGACCACAAAGTGTCGATCTGGCGAAGGATCGGGTTGATCTTCCCTTCCATTTCTTTGCGGATCGTCTCGGTCTGGCCGGCGAGGCTCGCGACGCCGCTTCGGTTGGCATCGGCATCGAGCGCCGCGATCCGCTGGCGGCCCAATCGGTATTCCTCGAGGTCGTTCGCGCTGCCTTCGATCAGCCACTGCAACTGTTCGATCGACTTCGCGTAATTGATTTGGGCCTGACGCTTTTGGGCATCATTGAACCCGAAATGGCGGATCGCCCGGTCGCGATAGGCGGCGAAATGGGCCTTCGTCTTTTCCACATCGAGCCTTAACCGGCCGTCCCAGTCCCAGACCATGCGTCGAAAACGATTCGCAAACGGCCCTTGGGAGGCCTGGAAGAAAGGCTTGGCGTCCCAATTCCCTTGGACCCACTTGTTGTGCCCCTCGGAAAAGAAGTGCCAACCGATCGTCACACGCAGCAAAACGAGCATCACGATGGCGAGCCCGCCGAGGTATCGCGGGTTGGCCCCCCAACCGGTGGCAAGTCGCAAGGGGGAGAGGAGCTTGATGGGGGACAAGTGGCGGGATCTCCGGGAAGGTTCTCAGGGTGCTTCTTCCCGGCATTATGACAGCTTTGGGGCGGAACGCCAACGGCTATGCCCCTGCCCCGCCCCTCGAAAAACGACTTTGGCACGGGGAATTCGCTTCACTTCGACCCCTCCGCTCGACGTCAACCGCTCCGGCCAAGGGGGCGACTTCTGCCATCGATCCCGGCGGCACTGCGTGGCTGCGATTCGCTAGCAATGACGTTCCAAGGCCAGATCGACCGGCATAAAGCTCAAGGTTTCCCCCGTTTTTGTGAAGCGACTGTAGCGGTCGTGACGAAAAAACGGATGGTGCCGGTCCGTAATGGTGCGATACGGGGCGCTTCGCTCTTGTCCGTCGAAACCGATGCCTCGATTTTGAGAAGCTGGGCCAATGATTTGCAAAAAACGCCGACGTAACGCCCGACGTGCCCTCCTTGCGCTGCTGTTGGGAAATGCCGCCACCCTGTTCGATTCGACCGGTATCCGTTGTGGGTCCATCGGTACGAACGTCGCCTATGGTCAGAACGTTGGCCCCGTCCCGTGGCAGGACCCGTCCCGTTTGCAAACGGTGCGTCAAGCCTCCGCGACGGCCAGCCGCCCCGGCCAAGCTGGCCAAGCGGCGCAAATTGGGGGCCAAATCGGGGCCCAAATGAACGCCCAAGTCGCGACCCCGATCGGGCCGGCGATCCCCCAGCCCGCCGCGGACGAACCGGCGGTACTGAACACGATCCAAATCCCTTCGGCCTATGTTTCGCGCGTTAGCACCGCGCTGGAGCTCCGTTATCGCGAGACGGCTCGGGTCCACATCGCACCCGACGTCCGTGGCGGCCGCTTGGTGGTCTTGGCCCCGCAATCGATCCAGCGTCAGATCGAGTCCGATGCGATGACGGTCTACACCGCCGAAAGCCGGCCGGGGGCGAGCAAGATCGGGGTCAGCCAAGCCGTCGCCGAGGCGGGCTTGCCAGGCGCCTTGGCAAGCGGCGTCCGGATGGCAGGGGGCCAATTACAAATCCAACTCACGGCGATCGATTGGCGAACGTTCGAAGCGTCGCTCCATCGCGTCGCCGGACGCCAGATCCCGGTCACAACGAGCCAGAACGGTCAACGGGCCGTCTTCCAACTCGCCGGCGCTCCGCTGGATGGGACGTCGATCGAGGTCGACCGATCGACCAATCGCGTGACCGTCGTCGCCCCCGAGCCGTCGATGCCGGGGTGGCAAAAGATGATCCGTTCGCTCGACAACAGCACCGCCAAGCCGGGCGAAGTGACCGAATTGGTGCGGTTAGAAAATGCCCGCCCCGCTCCGATCCAGCGGGCCTTGCAATTGATCGATAGCCTCCCCGTCGATGGTTCGACAACCGTCGCCGCGACCTCCGCCACCGGGGCATTCCGCACCGCGGCACTGCCTCAAGGTGTCGCCAACGCGCAGCCTCAACAACCACGCGGCCAAGCCCAACCACAACCCCCCGCACCGCAGCTTCCGCCACCCGCCCCCGATAACCGTGCCCCCAACAATCAAGCCCCCGACAATCAAGCTCAAGGGGATGACCCAGCGGCCGGTAATGCGGCGGCGGGCGAAGAAGCGGCCGGGATCATCGGCGATACCCAAATCCAGTTCGTCCCCGAACTTGGGATCATCATCGTCCGCGGTGCCAAACGCGACACGCAGCGGGTCCTCGATGTCATCCGCCAAATCGAAGAACAGAGCGCGGTGACCCAGCCCGAAGTCGAGATCTTCCAATTAAAACACCTCAACAGCGTCGCCGCCGCCGACCTGTTGAACGAAGTCTACGAAGAGGTCCTCGCCGCGCGACAAGGCGAGGTGAACATCAGGCCGCTCGATCAACCCAACGCGATCCTGCTCGTCGGACGTCGCGAATCGGTCGCCGCCGCCATCACGCTGATCGAAAAGCTCGACCAGCCGCTCGATAGCACCAGCCGGCTCCGCGTCTTCCCGCTCAAACACGCCAGCGCCCGAGACGTGGAAACGACCGTTCGAGGTTTCTTTGTCGAGAAGCCGGGGTCCGAAGAAGACAATCGCGCCGGGCTTGGGACCCGCGTCCGTGTCATCGCCGATTATCGCACCAACGCCCTGGTGATTGGCGCCTCGCCGCGTGACCTCGAAGAGGTCGAACAGTTGATCAAAGACATCGACGTCGAAACGGTCCCGGCCCAAAACGAGATCCGCGTCTTCCCGCTGAAAAATTCTCGCGCCGATGACCTCGCCCCGGTGATCCAAGGGGCGATCAACGGCGAAGGGGAAGCCGAAGCGGCCGAAGACACCACCCGACCCTCGACGTCGCTGTCGATCCTCGCGGTCGACTCCGAAGAGGGGCAAATGCTCAGCTCCGGGATCCTGTCGAACCTCGTCGTCACCGCCGACGCCAACGCCAACGCGCTGATCGTCCGCGGGCCGAGTTCGAGCATGGAATTGGTCGGCGAATTGATCCGACAACTCGACCAAGTCCCCGGCGTCGAAACCGTCGTCAAGGTCTTCACGGTCGAAAACGGCGACGCGACCCAATTGACCACCGCGCTGAACAACCTCTTCGGCGCGACGACCCAGCAGGGCGGTGGCGGCGGCGGTGGCCAAGCGGGTGGCGGCGGGATCATCGGCCAGCTCTCCGGATCGACCTCCGCCGACAGTTCGCTGGTGAACCTTCGCTTCACCACCGACGTGCGGACCAACAGCATCATCGCGACCGGCTCCGATAGCGACCTCGAGGTCGTCGAGAGCATCCTGCTGCGGCTCGATACCAAAGGGTTCGCCGAACGGATCACCGAAGTCATCTGGCTGCGTCACCAAACGGCACCGGAAATCGCCGCGGCGATACAGCAGTACGTCCAACAGCGGACCCAGACGGTCAACACGATTCAGCAGTTCCAACAGGGGCTCGGTGCCCTCGACCTTCCGGATCGCGACCTGATCGTGGTGGCGGAAGAGGTGAGCAACAGCCTGCTGTTGAGCTGCTCGCCGCGGGTCTATCAAGACGTCCGACAACTGATCGAGGCGCTCGACCGGCGCCCGCCGATGGTGATGATCAAGGTCGTGCTCGCCGAGGTCCTGCTGTCGGACAATTTCGAATTTGGTGGCGAGCTCGGCTTGCAGGACAGCCTGCTGTTCGATCGCAGCGTCGCGGCAGCCCCCGCGATTCCGGCCACGCCGATCGACTCGGGTTTCAACTTTAATAATAGCGGCACCTCGAACAGGGCTGCGATCGCACCGAATAACGTCGCCTCGCAAGCGTTGACAACGTTCGGCCTCGGTACCGCGAGCCAAGCGACGGGATATGGCGGCTTCGTCTTGAGCGCCGCCAGCGACTCGTTCAGCTTGCTGCTGCGTGCCTTGCAAGATGCCAACCGAGCCCAGATCTTGAGCCGCCCCCAAATCATGACGGTCGATAACAAGGTCGGCTTCGTCCAAGTTGGTCAGCGGGTTGCGCGGATCGTCGGGCTTTCGCAAGGGAGCATCAACTTCGCACCGCTGCTCAATGTTGAAGACATCGACATCGGTTTGATCCTCGAAGTCCTGCCACGCGTCGGCGCAGACGGTTTGATCTCGATGCTGATCCGCGCCGAGCGATCGGACATCGACACGACGAACGCCGGCACGCCGATCGGTACCGATGCCGAAGGGAACCCGATCGTGATCCCGAACATCAACCGCACGAATGCCGAATCGACGATCGTCGCCTACAGCGGCCAGACCGTCGTCTTCGGCGGACTGATCCAAAAAGAGCGGGTGAATGTCAGTCGCCGCGTCCCGTACCTATCCAACATCCCGCTGCTGGGGATCTTCTTCCGTTTCGACCGCGAAGCCGAAGAACGCCGCGAGCTGCTCGTTATCATGACTCCGATGCTCGTCAATGGCGACGAGGACCTCGAATACATCAAACGGGTCGAATCCAGCCGGATGAGCTACTGTTTGGCCGACATCGTCGAGATGCACGGCGACGTGGGGCTGAGCGAAGGGTATGGGTTGTGGGGCCCTGCCGTCGGGGCGACGATTTATCCCGACTTGCAACCGACCGTCGACCAGTTCCCGACCGCCAACGGCGAGACGATCATCGGCGAACGGACCGTTGGCCAATCGGTACTGACCGGGCCCCAAGCCGACGCGATGTTCCAATCGCCCCCCACGACCGATGGGGTGATCATCAATTCGCCAACGGGCACTTCGTCAACGGGCGAGGGGATGATCCAAGAAGCCCCCATGGTCGCCGACCCGAACAACACCGGTTCGCTCCGTGAACGTTTCGGCGAGGGTTACGAAGGGCAACCTTCGGAGATGCCGATCCGCCGCGAGACGATCCCCGCGCCGTCGGGCCAACCGATCGATAACGCCGTCCCGCCCGAGCCGCGGCTTTTCAACGAACCGACAACCGGCAGGACAGGCCCCGCGGCCAACGGTGCCGTTAATGGTGTGGCCAACGGCAACGCTGGCCAAGGGCTGCTTCCTTCCCAAGGGCGGGCGATCCAGTCGGTGCCGAATCAGCAACTCCCTGTTCAATCCGCTCCCGGCACGAACCTGCCCGGTGGCGGTGTGCCGAACCAACCCTTGCCGATCCAATCGAATCAGGGGATCGTCCCACAAGGACAAGGGCCCGCACCCCAAGCAAACCTGACGCCGGGGGTCCAGACCCAGAACCGGCTCGCCCCTTCCGGGTCGCTGCGTGAACGGTTCACACCTTTCCGACGCAATCCCGCCCCGAACGGGTTGCCGACCAACAACATCCCGCAATCGGGACCGGCACCGGCCGCGATGCAGACGCCGCCGACAACGCTCCGTCCCGTCGGGTTTCAAGGTCCTGGCGGGCCGGGGTGATCGACACACCCGACGAAGCTCATTTTTTTCCACCACAACATGACGAGCGATAAGATCCCGCAGCGATCGACCCGCGCGGGAGGCTCGAAATCGGATGAACGCATCGCCACCAAGCAGGGCGATCGCTTCCGACCGGCAACATGCAACAGGATGGCGCAGGGATGACGATGATCAAACGATTCACCACGATGGGGCTGCTCGTTCTTGTCCCGATGCTGTTGCTTGCCGGCTGCACCGGCAGCGGGCCGAAGGGGAATGCGAAATGGAAATTCCCCTGGAGCAAAAAGAGTGACGTCCCCGAGCCATACCCGAACCCGGTTCGGATGGCGGTGACCTGGGCCCCGGACACGATCATTCAAACGGGCCGCACCCCGACACGCGGCTTCGGCGGTCGCATCTTTTTCTACGACGAAAAGACCCACGCCGTCCCCGTCGAAGGGGACTTGATGGTCCACGCCTTCGCGGAGATGCCGGACGGCTCGGTCGGCGAAGTTAAACGTTATCAATTCACCGCCGAACAATTCACCAAGCACTTCAGCCAAACCGACCTCG
>JBEIRZ010000190.1:0-8519 GCA_040375695.1 Planctomycetaceae bacterium | reverse complement strand
GGGACATGAAAACGACCCCCACCGTTCCGAAAATTGCTCTTGTAACCCCCAACAACACCCGAAAAACGCAGCTCGATAGTTAATCTTCATCGCTAAGGACCGAACAAAAGCTGCAGCATTCCAGACCGTTACACTAACCTGCCACCAGCCAGGAGATCACCGACGGGTATGTTTTTGGAAAAACCCCCAGATCAACTCGTTCGCCGGGATCTCTCTCGTCGACCTCGCCAATCCCCCAAGCAATGAAACCTTACCCGGCCAAGTGTGACCGCCGCCGTTGATTTGATGAAGGATAACTTCGGCATCCTCGACACCCGGACCATAGACAGTCGTGCAGACACTCGTCCCGTCGAGAACGCAGTCGCGATAGCAGACCGAAGAAGGTTTTTCAGAACACCCGTTGTTCTTGCGCCATGTCTCGATGGCCTGCTCAACCGACACGAAGCGAATGTCGCGCGGTGTCAACAAGCCAGGACCTTCGAAAGGGACGATCGGATCACAAGTCCCATGAAAATGCATCACGGAAACCGGACGATTTGGTATCTCCTTGACGCGAGCCAAAGACCCTGAGATAGGTGCGATGGCGGAAATCCGGTCCGAAAGGTCCGCCGCAAGCCGATAGCACATAAAAGCACCGCTTGAGAGGCCAACGACAAAGACCCGATTGGGATCAATATTCAGATCCGCCATCAACAGGTCTAACGTACAGCGGATAAACTTTACGTCATCAATTTTCGGCGTTGCCAAACACCCTGAACGGGACCCATCGTTCCAAGTCAGAAAAGGTTCGCATCCCGTCCCATTGGGATAAACGGCGACAAAGCCTGATCTGTCTGCCTGTCGATTCATATCGCTCGCGCGAGCAACCCAGTTTGCGTTTGAAGCCGCACCATGAAGCACCAACACCAGGGGGTTACCCTGCGTTGGATCGTAGCAAGGTGGCAGATGGACCAAATAGCTCCGCTGCATGCCATCGATACAGATTTTGTGCCTGCTGTCTGCTGCGACCACAGTGCTCAACAGGCTGAGCGAAAGCAAGAATGTTGCGAGCCCCGATGCAAGAGCCCGAATGCGGAGGGCAAAGAAGCCGAGCATGTTTTCACCCCAGGCCCAGGATTTCTATTAAGCCTTTGAATAGCTCACAAGACCGTTGGCCGTCTTTGGAAAACGCCCACCGCGCCTGATCACGAACCACCAACTCCTGTATCGACATCGATCAATAGCCAGGATGTCCGTGCTGGGCTCAAAGGAGAGCTCTGTCGATGCGATGGTTCGAAGGCATGGGTTTTGCGGGATGTTTCGCAAGCGAAAGAAATGACGAAAGGTTAAAAAATCCGACTGCCGGTAGCCAGACACACAGCTTGCCTCGAGACGGAGGCCAAGCCTTCATCAAGGGCCGATGCTTTGGCCGGACTGCGGTCCAGGACGCCGAATTCGCCACATCCATACTATCCATCCCGTCATAAGCAGAATCAGGAGCGAGAAGAGGAAGGTCCAGTTCGTCTTATTCCCGATCGCGGTCGCCAGCGGAGCAACGGCAGCAGAACCGACGATTTCAGCCAAATCCCGGGTACCGTCGATGAACGGCTTGGGATCGCCAAGGAAAGCCGCCATCGCCCCGGCGACAGCAAGGGCGCCCTTATTCCGCCAAACAAATTCCATCGCGGAATCGCCATAGCGACCGATGACGTCCAACAGTTCACGGGTGCGTCCCATAGCGGCCAGTTCGCCTGACTCGCTTAAGATCGCGATCCTCCTCGCGTTCTGTGAGGTCACGTCACCTAACGCACGGGTCGCAGAGGCCCCGAACTGGTTGATCAGTGGTTCGGCCATTTCGCCGTGTTTGATCATCGCATCGGCTGCTTCGTCACCGTACCGGGCAATCATCGACATCCTGCTGGGTTTGCTTACGACCCAGACGGCCTGGTCACCGTATTTGGCCAACATTTTGACCGATAAGGTGCCATTCTCTCCAGCCTCTTGAATGAGCCTGAAAGATCGGGGGCCTACGTTGCGGAGGGCCTTAGCGCCATCATCACCGTACTTGGCGACCAAGACCTCCACCTTCCTGGTCAATGTTTCGATCCCCTCGTCGGATGCTTCCTTCCCGAACTTACGAATCATGTATTCGGCCGTCTCACGAACCAGGGTCGCTTTCCCCTGTCCGAGGGCACGATCGGCAGCGACAACGGTGGACGCAATCAGGATCAACGCGGTAAAAGTTTTGCCGAATACACTCATTTCTCCACCCTCGACTGAACTAGTTCCAAAACGGCCGCACGGCGTATTGCGTCTCGGCGTCTGGCGATATCGAGAAACCGCGCGCGAAGCCCGCTTACCTTTTGGTCACCTTCACAAATTAAGATACTCAATTCGTCGAGCCTTCGATTGAGATTGCCTGCCAGGTCGCCTTCCGGGTCGGCCCACCAATCCCAAATCCAGCAAACAACTTGGTCAACGATCACGCCGACCAAAAAACCGACACCCAGGGTAGCCCAACCCGACACCGTCCCCGCCCCTAAAATACCTGCAGAGACACCGATCCGGATCGCGACCTGGGCGAGTAATTCACCGCCGACGATCGACACCAATTGAGTTCCGACTTCGGATCTCAAATCGCTTCCGGAATCTGCTACCGCCCGCCGAATCGCCTGCTCGAATTGGGATTCCCAGACGTCGGCCTCTGCTTTCACGATCGGAAAAGCATCTGAAAAACCGGCGAAATCCGCCCGCAGGGAGACGAGCATTTGATTCTCGATGCTTCGGATCTCAGCCAAATAGTCAGCGATTGTCCCATTGATCACGGACTCAAGCTGATCGGGACTAAAGACCATGTTCTCAAAATTCTGACGGATAAATTTCTCATGCTCACCTCCTCGGCTGAGAGGAAATCGGTCTTGAAGCAGTCGCCATTTACTCGACCAACCGAGAGCCGACTTAGCAAAATCAGGGGTATTCGTCTTCGCATCCTGAAAGAACCTTCGGATGGGCACTAGCTTCGAATCGACAACACCCTCCACTTGGGACCGCGCTTGCTCGAAGTGCGGCTTCGCGATCTCCATCGGGTCAGGAAGAGGGGCCTGCTCGACATTTCGGGGCGACGGCCTCAGCGTTTCTACGTCGTCTCCCATCGGCTGGATAAAGGCTCTGCTAACAACCGCCCCCACGAGCAGCCCGAGAATGATCGCCAACGAACCCTTTCCCGGCCCCCTCATCACCTGGACTCCAGCAGCGTCGACATTTCGGAAACGGCGTTAAATTTCACGGTATTATTGATACCCACCATGGGCCAATGACGGCCTTCCGGCCACAGTTATTCCATCGGCCCGACCTGCCGTCCGACCCTTGGATCATGAACAGCGAATTCGGTTCCGCTATTATAGGCTTCTCTAGGGTTTTTTCCGATATCTTTGATATCGGGGAGGCCCAGCCCGATTCTGAGTCCCTTTTCTCAAGGAACCTGGACTTATGGCCCCCGGGATCCGAGTTCAGAACGTACGTCTTTGCTGTAAATTCGCATGTCGGCTGAATTTTTCCGGCTTTTTGTCGTCCCCGCTTCTGATCCTCGCATTGTTTTCGGTTTCGACGGACGTTGCGAGCGACGAAGTGAAGGCCAAGGCGACGCCCAAGTTCGCCGAGACGGTTTATCCGATACTCCAAAGGCATTGCTTAGAATGTCATGGCCCAAAGCGACAAGAAGGGGGGTTGCGACTGGATTCTGCCGAGCACTTTCGAGACTCTGGAGTCATTCCATCAGATCCCGCCCAGGGTGGCGAATTCGTTCGGAGATTACGTCTTCCAACAGATGACTCGGAAAGGATGCCCAAAAGCGGCGTCCTTAACGACTACGAGATCGACCAACTCACTGGGTGGGCGGCAGCAGGCGGGCCATGGCCAGGAGCTTTTAATCCCCCCAAACACTGGGCGTACCAAAAGCCCCTCCGAACGATCGCTCCACCACCCGTAAACTTCGCTGACCGGACACCGTGCGTTAACGAAATCGACATCTGGATCAGAGCGGATCTTGTCCGTGAAGGGTTGAAGCTTGCCCCCGAGGCGAACCCGAACGCATTGTTACGAAGGGTTTATTTCGACCTCATCGGACTTCCACCGACGGCAGATGAGGTCGAGTCGTTTGTAAAAAACCCCACCGAGCAGCAATACCTCAAACGCGTTGATGACCTGCTGTCCCGTCCGCAATTCGGTGAACGCTGGTCTCGGCAATGGCTCGACTTGGCACGCTACGCAGATTCACATGGCTTTCAGCGTGATGACCTACGCGACCTTTGGGCATATCGCGACTGGGTCATTCACGCGATCAATGACGATATGCCATTCGATCAATTCACAATCGAACAACTCGCGGGAGACCTATTACCTGACGCGGGACAGGAACAACGGATCGCGACCGGCTTTCATCGTTGCGCGCCGACCAACGTAGAAGCCGGTTCTTTACCTGAGGAAACCCGCTCGGCACAACTCATCGACCGCGTGAATACGACGGCGACGGTATGGTTAGGAACGACCCTCCAGTGTGCCCAATGCCACGACCACAAGTATGACCCATTCTCCACGGAAGATTACTACAGGTTTTTGAGCTTCTTCAACGGGACAGCGATCGAAGCGGAACTATCCGATCCGAAGAAGCCGTCCTCCATTGCCTTTGTCGGGCCCTCGTTATCGCTCGAAGATCCGGATAAGAATGCTTCATCAGAGGATTTGAAGTCGCTTGAGACCCGCTTGAAGCGTCGCGTCAACCAACTTCGCAAGGAGATTGTTGGAAAAGTCGACCAGGGGAACGCGTTCGCAGCCGAGTTGAAGCGTATCAGGGCGAATGACCCGGAGACGGTGCGTCTAACGGAACAGATCGCTACGGCCAAAGCGAAAGCCGAGTCAACGACTTCTGGTTCGACCCTGGTGATGGTCGAGACGGGGATGCGACCAACCCACACTTTCCGAAACGGCGATTATCGAAATCCTGGCGAATTGGTAACCCCAGGCACACCGGGCTGCTTACACCCCATGGCTTCCGAGGATCGAGCGAAATCGCTGCACCCGTCGGCCATGCAGGGAGCGGATCGACTAGCATTGGCACGCTGGTTGGTGGATCGTGAAAATCCGCTGGTGGCCCGTGTTGTTGTCAACCGTTGGTGGGGTGAACTCTTCGGACAGGGATTGGTCGAGACGCCTGAGGATTTCGGGTTGAAGGGTGCCTCACCCTCTCATCCCGAGTTGCTGGATCAATTGGCGATCGATTTCATGGATAGCAGCTGGTCGATGAAACGGGTGCTACGAAAAATTGTCACGTCCGCAACCTATCGCCAAAGCGCCATAGCGACGCCCGAGCAACTTTCTCTGGACTTGAATAATCGCAAGCTCGCAAGGGGCCCACGGCTGAGACTCGAAGCCGAGATGATCCGAGACAATGCCCTCGCGATTTCTGGATTATTGGACCTCAGAATGTACGGGCCGCCGATCCGACCCCACCAACCTGCGGGGTTATGGACGAAAGTGGGTGGACAGCAATACGACTATGACGAAAGTACTGGTGGAGAAGCCCATCGCCGCGGCATTTACATCATCATTAAACGCGGCAGCCCCTACCCGAGTCTCGTCAACTTCGATGCCACGAACCGCCTTGTCTGCACCGTGACTCGCGGCCGGACAGCAACGCCTCTTCAAGCCTTGACGTTATTGAACGACCCTGTCTACGTAACTATCTGCAAAGCGATGGCGTCTGAAGCCACTTCAAACGTCGATCAAGCCCCCGAAGAAATCATCGAAGATTGGTTTGTTCGATGCACGGCAAGGCGCCCTGAAAATGCGGAACGAGAACTCTTGCATCAACTCTTTATTGAACAATACCAGCGGGCAGCCTTGAACCCCAAGTCGGCTTCAATCCTGGCCGGCGAGCAAAATGACGAATCACAAGAACGGGTCGCGAAGTTCTCCGCTTGGTTCTGCGTAGCCACGACCCTTCTGAACTTGCATGAGACCATTACCAAACCCTAAGTAGCACCGCCGTATTCCTTTAATGATGTCACACCAACCGTTATTCGATCGACGTGACCTAGCGAGGTCTTCGATTGGCCTCGCCGGCATCGCAATCTGGCAGTTGCTTCAGAGACAGTGTAGGCAGTTGTCGGCCGATGAACCGATGATCAAGGCGAACGGAGATACCCACCGTCGGCCGAAGGCGAAAAGTGTCATCTACCTACACATGATCGGCGCCCCCTCGCAACTTGACATGTTCGATGAGAAGCCGGAATTGGTCAAACGCGATGGGGAATCGTGCCCGGCCGAGATTACTAAAAACCGTGACTTTGCGTTCATCGGCAAGACTTCCCGACTTGCCGGATCCCCTTGGCGATTTTCGCGGCAAGGCGCCAGCGGTCAGGTGATGTCGGAACTTTTACCCCACGTTGCGGGCGTCGCGGACCAACTCGCCATCATTCGTTCGATGCACACGGACGAGATCAATCATGCACCGGCCCAAATGTTCCTTCACTCCGGCTTTGGTCGGGGCGGCAGGCCGAGCCTGGGCTCATGGGTCAGCTACGGACTGGGGACCGAAAACGAGGACCTGCCCGCCTATGTGGCGCTGCTCAGCGGTCCTGCCGGGGGCGCAGGCACAAGCCTCTGGGGGAACGGGTTTCTCCCTAGCGTTCACCAAGGAGTAAGGTTTCGCTCCGACGGCGATCCTGTGCTGTTTCTGAAAAACCCCGCCGGACACGACGAGGCCGATCGTCGGCGAGTCCTCGACACCCTCGGTTCTTTGAACCGATTGCACCAGGCGATGACCGGTGACCCGGATGTGGAGTCTCGTATTCGGCAGTATGAAATGGCATTCAGGATGCAAGTCTCGGTGCCGAAGCTGATGAGCATCGATAGCGAGAGTCGGGAGACGTTGGAGTGCTATGGGGTAACACCCGGTAAGGTCTCATTCGCGAATAACTGCCTTCTCGCGCGAAACCTTATTCGAAGCGGTGTGCGTTTTGTCGAACTGTACGATTCGGACTGGGACCATCACGGTTCGATCCGGAAAAGACTTCCCGAGAAGTGCAAGGACATCGATCGGCCGATCGCCGCATTGATAAAAGACCTTGATCGCCTCGGACTTCTTCAGGACACCCTTATCGTTTGGGCATCCGAATTCGGGAGAACGCCACTAGGTCAGGGCGACAGGGCAGAGCCGGGCAGGGATCACCACAAGGATGCCTTCACGGCTTGGCTAGCAGGGGCCGGGATCAAGGGAGGGGCTGCTTACGGGCGGACCGATGATTTCGGCATGGATGTTGTCGAAAATCCGGTCCATGTCCACGACCTTAACGCGACGATCCTTCATCTTCTCGGTATCGACCACGAGCGTTTGACCTACCGACACCAAGGAAGAGACTTCCGCCTAACCGACGTTGAAGGGAGGGTCGTACATGATCTGCTGTCCTGACCCCGACGTTCTGCAAAGTCATATCGTTGAAGTGGGTCGCCTGAAAGATTGATGTTGCCGTTGCAGATACGATCGACCAACATGCGGTAGGGAGATTTGCCTTGAGCCTAGGCCATTCAAACCCTTGTGAAGACCGATTCGCTAAAGGTGCCGGTGCTGTCAGCAAAAGTCGGCGTTTCGACACCGAGAGATCGAAGGATGCTAAGGAAGACGTTCGACATCCGAGTCTCCTCACCCTTCCAAAAGTTTCCGTGTTGTAACCCCAACTTGCTTCCACCCGCGAGCAAAGTCGGAAGGTTACGAGGGTTATGTGTCGTACTGGCGCCACTGCCGAACAAAACGATAGTGTTATCCAGAACCGAACCATCGACGTCGCGGTATTCTGTCAATCTCTCTAGAAAGTGGGCCAATTGTTGGCTGAGGAAGAGGTCGTATTTGGCGAATTCCAATTGGCCATCCCTATCACCTGCGTGAGAAAGGTTGTGGTGGGTCCTGGTCAACCCGAGCTTCAGCGGAAACGTATCACTAATCCCCATCCCATCTTCCCGGTTGAGCATAAACGAAACGGAGCGAGTGATATCGGCGTCGAAAGCCAGCGATATCAGGTCAAACATGTTTCGATAGTACGCAGATGGCTCACCCTCGTTCGTGACATCCAGATCGAGGTGGGAGTGGTCCTGCACTTTAAGCGGGACATCGATCCATTTCTCCGATGCGATTAGCCTCGACTCGACTTCGTCTAGCGAAGTGAGGTATTGATCGAGTTTTTCCCGGTCAGACGCGCCGAGGCGCTGGCTCAGGGACTTGGCACTAGCGACGACGGCATCCACAAGCCTGATTCGACGTCGGAGGTTCTCTCTTTCCTGCTGTAACGAGCCGCGATCGGCGCGAAACAATCGATCGAAAACCCGGCGAGGATTATTCTCGGCCGGGATCGGTCGGCCTTCGATGCTGTAGGAAATCGTACCGGTTCGAGAAAGAAAACCCGTCCCGCCATCGATAGAAAGGACAAGCGAAGGTTGGCGACAATACTGTCTGGTATGAAGGGCGACAATCTGATCGATACCAACGC
>JBEIRZ010000001.1:0-79263 GCA_040375695.1 Planctomycetaceae bacterium | reverse complement strand
CGTCCGACCTCTGCCCCGAAACGGCGGAGCCAAAAGGTCTTGATCGCGGACGGGCCGGGGAGTTGGGTGTCAAAAAAGATCCACCGTACCAGGAACCAAAGGGCTTCCTTCCAGCTGGCAGCGCCGCGGTCGAAACTGCGGTTGTCGAAGGTCGATAGCCGCAACTGCGACGTGGTATCGCCCGGCCGGGACATCGCCGGGTCGTACCCGGTACCAAGTTTCGCCCCTTCAGGGCGTGGCGTGCGTTCCATCGAAGGGGCTCCCTAGCCTGGTTTGCTAAGCCGAAGCTCACCCATCGCACGGACGTTGGCAGGCGACCTCACTTGTTGGGGGCGGCGCGTCGGGCGTTCTGTGACGGGGCCGGGTTGCCTCGGCGCCGTGCCGCCAGCGCTGGCGATTGCCGACTGCCTTAGGATCGCCGCATTCCGGGCCAAATCGGCCATCGTGGGGAGCTGGAAGAGCCTTTCGAGCATGATCACCGTGGCCAGGAAAAGGCTCATCGGCAACGTCAAAACGCCGAAGAGGAAGGCCTCGAAGAAACTGCCCGCGACCGAGACCATCACGACCGCCAGGATCATCGCGTTCGCCTTGGCGTTGCCGAGGGTTCCCCGCGTCTTCCAAAACCGGGCAGCCAGCCCGAGGGTTCGTGACAGCAGCATCAGCATCGGAGCCAATCCGGCGATCCCCAATCCCGCGGCAGCCCCCAACCAAGTGCTCTCTCCGAAAGTCAGTCGGTCCCCTTCGACCGGTGCGCCGAAGATCGGGTTGTCGAAAAATACGCTGATTTGATCCTTCCAGACCCGGGTCCGCGTGTCGGTCGTCGAAAACATCCGCGAATCGCTCGAAATGTCGACGTTGACATCGAGTGACGAACCGATCGCCAAGAGCACAAGCCCGACTAGCGACACCAGCAACATCTCCTCCAGTCGGAATTGGAAATAGGTCGCCGCGCCAACGATCACCAACAAAAGTGCTAGTCTTGAACCGGTCAGGTAGCACCAGTAGAGCGTCAGGACCGCTGCCCCAATGGCGATCAACCGGACCAAAGAATTCGAAGTCCCGGTAAGCATCAGGTAGGCGACCGGAAGGCAGGGCGCCGCCGAAATCACGAACATCTGCGGGTTGAACGTGATCCCGTGAAACCGTCCCCCGATGACGAACATGGCCGAACTGTTGACCCGGTATTGGAAGAGGTTCAACACGAAAAAGAGGCAGGCGACCGCGATCACGAACTTCAGGTAAATCGACAGCAAATCCTCCACCGTTCGCGCCGAACCGAAGAGGTTCGAGAGCATCAGCGTGACGATCGCGAAGCCGATGAAAATCACGACCACATAGGGCCGATCCGAGGTAAAAACGAGGTTTTTGGCGAGTATCAATCCGTGAACCAACAGCAAGATCGACGCGCAGCGAGACAACCCCCCCGCGAACCTTAACCCCCCCGAAGCCATCGCGATGATCAACGCCGAACCCCCGGCGATCGCGAAATAGCGGTTATAGGCCCGGATCGATTCCAGTGGCCCCCAAAGCGCGATGTAATCTTCCGGGTTGTTCAGCGTAGGGGGGGTGATCGACACCAAAACGGTGAAGCCCGCGGCCAAGTAAACGAAGAGCTCGGGTCGGGTAACGGCATATCCCAACGCGAGCAATCCGAGAAAGATCGCCAGCAGGTTTTGCGGCTCGAGCAGAAAAGTTACGAGACGATCGATCATGGACGGATTCTAGCTGTCGAAAGTGACCTCATCCAGGAGCCGCGGACTTCCGATGGCAGACACCCTACCGTCAGTTCGGCGACTCCGGGCCGCCGACCTGATCTGTGGGGTTAGAAAACGTCGAGCCGGCTACGGTTGGGGCCGCAAAGCCGGCTTCGTCGTTAAGACCGATTCAGGAGCCTGAATCGGCCGTTAGGAAGAAGATGGCCGACGCCACGGCGGGGTCGACGGCCGGTCGCTCGCGAGCGAAGCGACGAAGTATTCCGCGACCGCCCGGCCGCTGATCGCAGATCGCGACCAGGCCGCGGTCTGGGGACGGTAGGGGACGAGGCGTTCCCATTGGTCGAGATACCGCTTGACCGATTCGGCAAGCTTGGCGGGGCTGTGGCGGCGAAAGGTGAAGCCGCGCGTTACCCCGTCGACCAGCGCGGCCGACCCACAAGCATCGCTGACCAGGACGAACGTGCCACAGTGGATCGCTTCGTTGACCACGGCTCCCCAACCGTCCCAGCGGCTGGGGAGGATGAGGCAATCGGCGGAGGCGATCAGCCGACGCGCCTCCGTGTTGTCACGGTTCCCCAGAAAGGCGACTTGCCGATCGATCCGCAGCGCCGCCGCGAGCGTCTCCAGTTCGCCGCGCCCCACCCCATCACCGACGATCCGCAGCCGCCAATTGCCACCTCGCAGGGCCGCTAGACCTTCCAGCAACAGGTCGACCCCTTTCCGCGGGATCAGTTGTCCGACGAAGAGGAGCTCGGCGGGTCGGCTGGCCGAGTGGCCGCTGGGTTTGGTCCCCCGCGGGTCGGCCGATTCGCCAGTGGTCGGCGGGCCGTTTAAAAGTTCCGGTTCGGGAGGTTCGACCGTGTAGGCGAATTCCGAGAGCTTCGCTTCGGGGACCCACGCCTTGCGAAAGAAACGCGTCCCCAGGTCACCCATCGCGAAAACCCGCCGGAACGCCTGGGCATGCCGGCGGACGAGCAACCTTGCCCTTTGGGTCCGGACCCAACCGCGCCACCCCTGGTCATCGAAAGGTTCGCTGATCCAGACCTTGCCACAGGGGGCGTCCCGCAATGCCCGCAGCGCCTGACCCGCGTGAGGGAGGGCGAAAAAGCTGCCAAAGGCGTGGCAGGTTGCCGGATCGGCCATTTCGAGCAGCCCCTGCCGTGCCGCGGTATCGCGAACATCGACCAGCCGAGCGGCACCGAAGTTCGGGAGCACCCAGCCCATTTGCCGACGGTCCGAAGGGAGATCCTCTTCATAGCCGAAGAAGACTTCGACCCCTTCCCGTTCGGCGAGTGCCCGGACGAATGCCGACTGGTGGAAGCTGGGGATGTTCAGCCAGAAGACGAAGCGGCGGTAGGAAGGGGTCATGGGTTTGGTCCCGCGGCGGGTGCCGCTTTGCCCCTGCCGATCGCTTGGCGATAACCCTCGACCAGGAGTTCGGCCGCCCGCCCCCAGGTGTACGACTCGCCGACCCACCGACGGGCCACCTCGCCCATCCGAACGAGCGTTTCGGGTGGCGTCGCGCACGCGGTCGCGACCGCTCGCGCGAGCGACTCGACGTTCGGCTCGCAAACCCAGCCCGCGCCGATCGAAGGCAAGTCTTGCCACGGGGTGGCGGTGGTGGCCAGGACGGGGGCACCGAATGCCATCGCCTCGACAACCGTGATCGCGAAGTTCTCGGAGAGTGACGGGACGGCGACCCAATCGGCCCGTTCGAGCAGTCGCGTCTTCGCGTCGCCGAACGCCGGGCCCAACCAGTCGACGCTGGCTCCGGTCCCTGAAGTCGCGACCCGGTGGGCGAGTCTGTCGCGCAAGCCCGCCTCGTCGGGCCCGGCGACTTCCAGAGTCCAGCCCGGGGGGTTCACCCGCAGCCACGCCTCGACGAGCAGGTCGATCCCTTTGATCGGGTGGAGTCGGCCGAGGAAGGCGACCCGCCGCGTCCCTTTTTTTCCGGCCAAAGAATCGGCCTCGGGGAGGTGCACCCCGGGCGGGATTTGGATGATCGGCCGCCCCAAACCCAACCCGGCGATCGTTTGCGCCTCGTTGGGCGCCGTCGCGTGGATCGCCGCGGCCCGCTTGAGGTCGCGACGCTGGTAGGCGAGCCAGGCCGCGCGTTTTTTCCATCGCGAGAATCGGAGCGCGGCGGGTTCGAGCATCCCGTGGGGTGAGATCACCGCCGGGACCCCTGCCCTACGGGCGGCGGCCAACGCGCGGTGGTAAAAAGGCAACCACAGACCGTGGACATGGATCACGTCGAAGTTACGCAGTTGATCGTCAGTGGGTAGCCCCTCCTGAAGCAGCGTGATCGAGGGATCGAGTCGGTAGCTTCCTTCGCCCGTCGGCGTCGGGCGGGTCAACAGCGTGACGTCCTCCCCGAGCCTTGCCAACGCGCTTGCCGACTCCGCCGCGAACATCGAGACCCCGCCCCAGTGGTGACCGATCTGGCCGACGACATGGAGGATTTTCATCGCGAGATCTCCTGGGTGACAAAGTCGCAGACGGCATCGCAGGCGTCGGACCAATCGAACCCTAGCGCGTGCGCCACCTGGTCACCCTTGTCGCGTAAGTGGACCTTCGCGGCCCAGGCCTGGGCGACGTCACGCCCTGCCCGCGGCGGGTCATCGATCGCTAGTCGAATCGGGAACCCCCCGCCGACTTCGGCGAGCGCCCCGCGGCCCGAAGAGAAACAGGTCGCGCCGCACGCCATCGCCTCGACCAGTTGCATCCCGAAACCTTCGTGCCTGGACGTTTCGAGGTAGTAGTCACAGCTCCCGTAGAGCCCCGCGAGCAGCCCCAGTTCGGCCTCGCCGAGGAACGGCAGGATGTTCACGGAGTCATTCACACCGAGCCGGTCAAAGCCGCTCGCCAGTTCCGCCGCGTAGGGCGCTGACCCGTTGACGCCCGCCAGGACCAGCGACCCGCGGTACCCCGCTTGCTTGCAAGCGGCCCAAAGCGGCGGGAGGATCTCGGCGCCCTCCCGCGGATCGCCGGTGGCGAAGGCGAGGAGGAACCCTTGGCCCCCAAACCGTCGCCTTAGCCCCTCGCGATCGGCCTGGCCGGCCAACACAGGGATCCGCGAATCGACGCCGCAATATCCGATCGTCGTCCGGTCGGGATCGATCCCGAAATGGGCGACGGCGGCGTCGCGGACGAACTTCGAGTTGCAGACGACCCGGTCGCTCCGTCGCAGGGCGAGCCCCCGCCAAAACTCCCAGACTTTTTCCAACACGCGACGGCGCAACGGGAGCGGCTGACCCGCTGCCCAGATCAGCGGGTTGATGTCGTGGCAGACCGTCAGCGTCGGGCAGCGATAGCGGCGGCCGATCTTGTCGGCAGGTCGGATGAAGACCGCGGCCTCGCTGCGACGCAGCAGGCGGGGCAGCTGGACCAACCCCAGTGATAGTTCCGAGTGATAGGGGATGCGGATCCATGTCGCTTCAAAGCCCGCGGGAAAGTCGGGGAGCTCCCCTTCGAACGCCACCACCGTCAGCGCGACCTTGTCCCCCAACCGCCGCTGCAGTTCGCTGATGATCTGCCAGGCGTAGCGCCCGACCCCTTTCATCCTGCGGTTGAGCGATGTCCCGTCAACGAGCACCACCGGCTTGGTCACCATCGGTATCCGGCCTCCTCGAGGATCGACAGCATCGTCCGTACCCGCGAGTCGAACGTCCCGACCTCGAGGGTCCGTTTCACGTTCCGGTCGACCAGAGGTTGGTGGGCTTCCGGGGTGGTCAGGATCTCTCGGAGCTGCTCGGCCGGCGCTCCCCAATCGACTTCGACGACGGGGTTGTAGCCGTACAGATCGACCAATTCCTGGGGGGCGTGTCCCACCAACAGGCAGCCCGCGGCCATCCCTTCGAAGTAGCGGATCGTCGCCGTCTCGACACCACCGGCTTGCTCGGGGTGGGTCATCCGACGCGGGAAGCAGACGAGGCAGCGGGCTTTGGCCAACGCCCCGGGGAGCTCGCGGAGCGGATCGAAGTATTCCCCAAAGAGGTGACGGTGACGCGTGCCGCAAGCCGTGACGATCTGGCGGTGATAATCGGGGTGGTTGCGGCCCAGTTCCAAGATCTCGACGGGCCGACCCGCCAATGGCCGCGAGGGGTCGAAGCGTGACGCCTCGACCGCTTCGGGGAGCCAATGGATCCGCGTTTGCGGCAGTCGCGGCGTCAGCCAAGTGACGCTGTCCCGCGCCGAGACGAAGAGTTGGCGGAATCGTTGACGTCGCAGCAACGCTTCCCACTTAGCGTGATCGCAGCCCCAGCAATCCGTCACCC
Organism: Planctomycetaceae bacterium; assembly: GCA_040375695.1. Lineage (GTDB taxonomy): Bacteria > Planctomycetota > Planctomycetia > Pirellulales > Pirellulaceae > UBA6163. The sequence continues at coordinate 73,271 of JBEIRZ010000001.1, read as the reverse complement.
AGGGGATCAGCTCTCGGCAGTACGCGTCGGGGAAGAGGCGGCTTTCCGATGGCCAGTTGAGCGCCACCAACACCGCTTCGTCCTTCGCCCGAGGGAGGATCGGACGGACCAGAGATGCCTTGGCGAGCATCGCCCCGAGCCGAATCTCGAGGCGGTTCTGCGCCCGCGTCTGGGGGACCCCCGCCCGCGAGACCGCGGCGCACCAATCGAGCATCCAATGGTTCCAGTGGCGATGCGTCGATTCCGGCTTGATCCGCAGTCGTGTCGTCATTGTCGATCGGGATAGGCTCGCGCCGGTAGCTGTCGTGCGTTACGAAACCGGAAAATCCAGAATACCTTAGCTAAGCTTTGCCGGCCTTACCCACATGCACGAACATCGCGTTGGCAAAATCGCAGGTCCGATCACGCCGGTAGGTGATTTCGAAGATCCCGGCCATCCCAAAACCTCGGGCGGCTAGGAACGGGTAGATGGTGTCGATCGGGCTGTGATGATTGTCTCCCAGAAAGCCGATTTCGCTCACCACGCATTTGACCCGACCCTCGCTCAGCAAGCGCTCGGCCCCCATGAGCACCTTGGCATCGTACCCTTCCGTATCTGTCTTGAGGATATCGATCGATTCGATCCGGTTTTCTGCGCACCATCGATCGAGTGTCACGACGTTGATCGTTTGGGACGTTTGGTCGGGCATCGAAGAGGTGGCCGAGTCAATGCGTTGAAGTTGGGAACCGGCGGCGGGGTCGTAGTGGGCTTGGATCGTCGACTCGCGATCGCCGCAAGCCAATTGATAAGGTCGAATCCGCCCGTTCGAGCTTCTGGCGACTTCGGCAAGGCGGTCGTAGGATTCGGTAAAGGGTTCGAAGCTGTGAACCGTACAGTTCGGGAAGGCCGTCGCGAACTTTGTGCACGATTGGCCGACATTCGCCCCAACGTCCAGGACGGTTCGGACCTTGGCCGCGTCTAACCAGGGCCCATAGATCGATCGGTCGCTGATCCGTGGGTATTGAAAGGCGTATCGGATTTCACAACCGACCAGGCGAAAAGCCGATTTGACGGCGTTCTGTAGGTGAAAGCGAAGCATCCCAATCGAGTCCTGAGGGTTGTGTGGCGGGCATGGCTTGTCGGATCGGTATGGTCCGAGGATGGCACGTGATTCTAGCGGCGGCTGGCGCGCATGTTGTCAGGCGAGGCCAGCCCCAGCGTCGTTGCCGCCCGCTCTGCGACCGCTTGGGGGGAGGCGTGTTGGCAGTACCAATCGCGGACCTCGCGGCATGCCCCTTCCCACCGGCCGGCCCCCAAGCGGTCGAGGATCGGGGCGATGGCGCTATTGGTGCTCGGGATCCGCAAGCAGGGGCAGGCGTCGAGGAAGTCGGTCGCCAGCAGAACGTCGGTCGCCGGGATCGCCCCCGCCCGAGCCGCCTCATAAAAGCGATGCGTCTCGGGGAAGTTTCCGCGTGGACAGAGGACGATCTTAGAACGCTCCAGCGCCGCATTGTATGCCGCATGGTCCATCGGCGGTTCGTGATGGGGCAAGTTCGAATGGATCCGAACGTTCAAGCCCGGGGTCGCGGCCAACCGCTCGGCCAAGGCCAGCATCCTGCGGCGGGCGATGACGGATGGCCGAGGCGTGAAGCCGCTGAGGCTCGCGAACCGGACGGCAAACAGGACGTCAATGTCTCTCGCCGGGGGTTGGCCGGTCGGCGGCTCATGCGGGATCGCGGGCCCCAGCGGGATGATCGAAATGTTTCCCTTTCGGGCCTCCCCGCCGGAACGCCAACGATGGAGCCGATTGCGGGCCTCGCGGAGCGTTTCGGCCGCGCCCAAAACGAGGCTCCCGCCGGAGATCGACCAAGGTCGAGGAGGCCGGATGCCCCCCGTCTTGAAGACCCATTTCACCCGATCCGCATACCGCGGGATATTGTACATCTCGTCCGCGAAGAGCAGGACCACGACGTCGTCGCCGTACCGCTGGAGTCGCTCATAATTCGTCGTCAGGATGAACTTAAGTTCGCTCTCGGGGTACCGCGCCAAGAGTTCCCCGATGATATCGATGTAATACTGCGAGTGGGCCAAGCCCGTCGGCAGCAGATCTCCCGAACGGTAGTCCTTGCGATCGATGAACGGTAAGTCGAAGTGCGCGAACATGAACGACCTTGTGCCTGAAGCCTCCCCCTGCGAGCTCAATCCGACAAGCGAGGCGATCCCCCACGCCGATCCGACCCCGCCAGATCTCGTCCGGTCCGATCCCCCACGGAGGACCTCTTGGGCGTCATGAAGAGCCACTCCATGTTGGCGGTCCGGTATTCTCCCAGCAGGATCCGTCGAAGGTCGATGCTGTAACCCTGCAGCTCCGGATAATCGTACGCCCTGCTCTTGTGGTAATCATCGACGCTCGGGATCGCCTCGACGTCGTGCGTCGGCGCGAAGCGGGCTTTGAGCTGTGGGGTGATTTCCGGGTCGAAGAAATCGTGGGCCTCGATCAACACATCTTGGTCGCCTAGCCGATCCACAGCCGCTTGCGAGAAGAGTTCTTTCTCGTAACCTTCGCAGTCACAAATGATCAATCCAGGGCCGCGAAAGTCGAACTTCACCAGGTCACCGGGGGTGAAGGTTTCGCCGACGATCACGCGGTCGGCGACCCCGTTCAATTCGGCCATCTTGCGGCATTGGCTACGCGCCAAGGGGTCGGTGTCGTAAGCATGGACGATCGCTTGCGGGATCCGTAGCGCAAGCCCCACCGCGTAATACCCTTCCGCACAGCCGACGTCGATGATCGTGCGGTAGGGGCGGTTGACGATCCGTTCGAAGAGGGGGTGGAGTTCACGTTCGTAACAGCCGATCAGTTTCGGGGCAAAGGAGCTTCCGACCGCGGTCCGCTCCGGGTACCGCATCCCTTGAAACGGGCCGCGGCGAACCGTCAGGTCGGCGGCCAACCGGTCGAGCGCTTCGCGGACCCCGTGGATCGCCCAGTTCCGCTGGAACCGGAGTCGATCGGCATTCTGAACGATCAGCTTATCGAGAACGCCCCAGGAAAAGCGGTTCGTCACGAGGGCCTGCCAAAGTCCGTCCTTAAATCGCTGCATGGGGCTGGGCATCTCGGTACCTGGTCATGGGGAGTCTTTGGGTTCGGGGCACGCTTGCGATCGGGCATCGCCGTAGGAAGTGTCCAGCGCCACGGGGGGCGCCCCTCCCTACCGCTTCACGTGTCACGACGGAGCCAATCGGTGAGCGGTCGGACGATCGGTCGCCACCAGCCGCCGGGGAGAAAGAGCCGTTCATCGCGGAGGGTGATCCGTTTCGCAGTCGCCGCGGGGGTCGATTCGGCCAAGCGGCGGATCTCGGCAAACAGATTGTATTCATCGAGGACCCTCCGACGTGCTTCGGCGACCGCCAGCAACCTGCGTTCGCTCGGTTCGACCGAGATCGCCTCCGCGGCCTGCGCGGCCGCCCGGATCGGGTCCGTGGTGTCGAGCGATAGGAAAGACTCGGGGGGGAAGTATTCGAACAGGTTGGGGCAACCCCAGACGATCGGGACGGACCAACCCAAAAAGGCGTCCGCGAGTTTCTCGGTCCAGTAGTTCGGGACCGAACTGTTTTCTAACACGAGGTGATAACGATAGGGGGCAATCGCTTCCCACTTGTCCTCCAAGGGACGGAAGCCATAGCCGAAGAGATCGAGCCTGTCGCCGAGCCGTCCCTGCAGTGCCTCGATCACCGAAAGACGCTCGGCATGCCCGGGGATCATTCGCTTGTTGGAACAGACTGCCGACAGCGGGCGAACTTTTTGGGGGGGCGTCATCGCGGCGAGTTCCGAGTGACCGAAGCGATAGCCGAACCCTTGGTGCAGGTTATCGCTCCCGCTACGGATCACCCCCGCCAGCCAAGGTTGCGCCTGATGCCTGCGGATGATTCGACGGTGGAGCACCTCTTGGCAGGTCACCACCGCGGCGAATTGGTCGAGGAATGCCGGGGCGTAATCATGAAGCCCCGGGGGTTCATAACCGAAGAAAAAGAGCCGATCGGGAGGGACGATCGTCGTCTCCGGCCGATGTAGCCCTTGGTAGACGACCCATGCGTCGCAACGGTCGCATGGGCGATTGATGACGAATTCGACCCCGGCCTCGTCCCACCCTGCGGGGATTTGTCGCTCGATCGGCCAGCGGAGCGTTGTCGAGAGCTTGATTCGCATGCGATCGATTTTCAGGGGCGAAACGCCCTGGCGGAGTCAAAGGCCGGCTTCGGGTCGGCCATGGCGAGTACCGACCTCAGGCTTGGGCGTAGCTGTCTTCGCGGGACGGTAGAAAGCGATCGAAGAATCGCCCCAAGAGCCGGCTCCATTCGCCGCGGTGGCCCCGTGCGAGCCGCAGGATTTTGCCCCGTTTTTCCCGCGCCAGAAACTGCTTGCGGAGCGTCGCGTACTCGGCGTCTTCGTTGCGGAGGCGTTCCATGGCCGCCGCACCGGTGATCCCTTCTGTCTCCTCCAAATACTTGAGCCGGAAGAAGGTCATCGGCTGGGAATAGCACTTCAGGTTATCGATCAAAGGCTTGTTGTCGGGCATATGAAGGACTTGTTCGTCTCCCGGGACAACGATCGGCAATCCCTGTTCGTCGAAACGGAACCGCCCTTGCAGTTCTTCGATCGCGTGATTCGGGAAGATCACCTGGAAGTCGGCGCTGCGGATCTGCAGCTTTCGGTCCTGGTACCCCTCGAAGACCATCAGGTTCAATAACCCCATTTCACCCCCAAATTGGAACAGACGAGGGGCGCTTTCTTTGGCAGCGATCAGTTCCCGATAGCGGGCGGTTTCGAGAATCCCCGATCGGATCACGTAGGTGCCGGTGCAAGAGAACCGGGTCACATATTCCTGCCAGCGAAAGTTCGGCGCGACCTTTACGACAAGCTCGGGGTTGAAGAACCAAGTGTCGACATATTGGCGGTGATCACCGATCTCGCCATGGGTGACCGACCAAATCACGTCATCCTCTTCGGTCACCCGAAGTCGTGACAGAAGGTCTCCCCACCAGACGGTGTCGGCGTCCAGGTGCATGACGAACGGATAGGGGGCATGCCAAATCGCATTCATCTTCGTCAGGCCCCAGCCAAAACTGTGGGCTTGCATCCAGGGATCGGGGATGTCTCCCTTTCGCATCACCCGGATCCCCAAGCGTTCGGCAGTCGACGCATCGACGTCACCGTCGAGCAACAGACAAATTTCGGCGGTTGGGTTGAAGTATCTGATGCTCGCCAAAGTCCCTTTCGCGAAAAGCCAATCGAAGGGTGAGGCAACGACGACGACACCGACGGTCGGGGTCGAGGTCAACGCCGTCGGCTTCGACGCCGCGTTCGCGTTTCGCAAGGGGCTAAGGCTCATAGGTAAAACGGGTCCAGTCGGTGTTGAGCACGACTCGGCTAATAAGTTACGCGGGCCTCCGCTCGGACAGGCCACGCCAGGATCGGTCGCTACGTCCTCGCAACTCGATCTAAACGATCAAGTTTCGCTGAGAATACCCAAAAAACAAGACAAAAATATCGTGAGTGATCGTTAAGGGACCTTTTGTTACCATCCGGTGGTGGCAAAGTCGCCATTAAACTTGCCTAAGGCGGTAGAAGAGCCGATTCCATTCGCCGACATGCCCCTGCGCGAGGCGGACCAGCTTTTGAACCCGGTCTCGGTTTCGGGACCGCTTGGTCAATCCGCTGAAGGCCAGATCTTCCTGTCGGAGCCTCTCCATCGCGGCCTGCCCGGACAATTTTTCGGTATCGCGAAGGTACTTCAGGCGGTAATGCGTCATCGGTTTGCTGAAGCATTTGTCGCTCGCCACCAACGGCTTGCTATCGGGCATGTGCAGCAGCAAAAACGATTCCGCGGACCGCTTCAGATCAGGATCGAACCGCTCTTTCAGGTAGTCGTGAGAATACTCGGTGAAGAGGAGTTGGATGTTCTCCCGATCCATCTTGAGGTGCCCTTCAGCAGCGAGCTGGAACAGGAGCAAGTTCAGCAACCCCATCTCACCGCGGGAACGGAAGAGCCGTGGTTCGCGAGATCGTAACAGGAAAAGCTCTCGATACCGCTGCAAGGGGATCGAACCGCGGGTGCCGACAAAGGCACCGGTGCAGAAAAATTCACGCCAGCACCGACGCGGATCGAAATCCGGGAAGTAATTGGCCAACAAACGCTCGTCGAAAAACCACTTGAGCGCCTCTTCCGGCGTGTCCCCGGGATGATCAGGAATGTCGATCATCACGTCAAAATCACGCTGCTCGACGATCCGCCTCGGGTCACCCCAGACGACGGCATCCGAATCCATGTAAAAAAACTTTTCGAATGGCGACTCCCAAAACAAGACCATCTTGGTGACGCCAAATCCGAAGCTCGCAGATCGCAGCCAGTCGTTGCGAATGTCGCTCCTGGAAATCAAGCGGACGCCGTAATGATCAACCGCCGCTTGCAGGTTCACCGGGCCATCGCACAAGACACAAATCGGTAGGTCAGGACATTGATCCACAACGCTCGCGATCGCCCCGCGAGCGAAAAGTTCGTCATAGACCGAGGCCAAAATGACTACACCAAAATCCGTTGACTTCACCATCAAAGGGACGTCCAACAACCGAGAACTGCGTGCTCAATGCTCCAATAAGTCTCGTTCCGATCAACGCCCCTTGAGGCGTCGCCTTCCCGTGCGATCCGTCGAGACCCGCTCCCAACAACAGGCATCCGAGGGCCCAAGCGGCCCTCAGCCAGTGTCTTACCCGCGGCGACGACCCCGGGTTCCGCTTAGAAGTTTTAACCGATCGGGGGGGCGAACGGTCCGAAAAAGAATAACAATTTTTGGTCGCGATTCCGAGTGCCCTTGCAAAAGCGGCAGGACCATCAAGGAGACCCCAATTGGAACGATTTGGCGTCAAGGGGCCTTTCTTTCTCGCTATCGGCCGCTAGCGCAGCTTTCGAGGACATTGCAGGGCGCTGCGAGAAAATTCAGTTGCCTTAGTTCGGGAAAACTATAACGTGGTTCCGTGTTCGCTTTTTGCGTCTCGCAAATTTGATCCCCAGGAATGTCGGATCGTTTGCGAACGCTGGGTCGGCGAACCCAACATGATGTTCGATGGAAGCTAGGTCAAGATCGGGTAAGGATGGGGTGCGGCATGGGATTGAGGGATTGGGTTCCGCCCGCCGTGATGACGGCGGTCAGGAGGTACCAACAGTGGTATCCGACCTATGACGCGGCGTTGGCGGCCTGTGGTTCGGAGGACTACGAGGATGGCCGGATCGTGGACGTTGTCGTCGAGAAGACTCGACGGTTCCGCGATCGGATCGCATCGGAAGGGCTCGAACCTGAGCTCAATTTCAGCTCCGCCTGCTGCCTAACGATGCTCTACTCGGCGGGGCCGTCTCGGCCGTTGAACGTCATCGACTTTGGGGGTGCGGCCGGTGCCCACTACTTCACGATTCGTGCCCTGCTGCCTTCGGAATATCAGCTCCGCTGGGTGGTGGTCGAGACCCCAGCGATGGCGGCGGGGGGGGCAAAGCATTTGGCCAACGATGAGTTGAGTTTCACCGCGAAGTTGCAGGAGGCCGAAGCGACGTTGGGGCACATCGACTTGCTCCATTCTTCGGGAACCCTGCAATGCCTCCCTGACCCGATCGAGCAGTTGCGGTCGATGATGTTGCTCCCTGCCGATCACATCTTGCTGGGCCGCTTGGCGCTGACCACCGGCGATCGTCCGCTCTATGGGATTCATGGCTCTTGTTTGAGCGAGCATGGTCCGGGGGTGATGCCCGAGGGCTTTGCTAACGATTGCCGCTTCCGCATCCCGATCGTTTATGCACCCGAGACGCGTCTGCGATCGGTAATGGCGGAGCACTATCGGGTCGTCAGCCGTTTCGAAGACAGCAGCGGTATATCCCACGCCGACCCCTCAGTCGTCGGTTACGGGTTGCTCTTGAAATCGTTGGCTGCGACGTCGGGGCGACCCGAGTTATCCCACGCCGGTCGACAGACCGTCCTGGCAGGATAATCCTCCTGGCGGGGCAGGTCGCAGGCGGGATTTTCGATTCAGGACCGGCCATCCCAGCAGGCGATTTGAGGTTCGAGACGTTGGATCGCATCGATCAGTCCATTAGCGAAATCGATGCTTCCCCATCGCCGGGCTCGCTCACGCCCCCGCGCGACCATCGCGTCGCGGAATGCCCCGTCTTGCATGACCCGCGCGATCCCTTGGGCGATCTGATCAGGGTTCGTCGGGTCGACGAGGATCGCGGCCTCCCCTAATTGTTCTCGGGCCCCGGGGACGTCCGCCGCGACCACCGGGCAACCCCGGGCGAAGGCTTCCAGCGGGGGCAAATTTTCGGGGCCGCCGTAAGACAGGTAGGTCATCGCGGTTGCCCGATCATAGGCCCCTAGAAGGTCTTGGCGTTCGACAAAGCCCGCGCAGGTGACTTGTTCCTGCAGCCCGAGAGCGGCGATCTCCCCTGCGACGTGCCCAAGATTCCCTTTGTCCGAACCGGTGAAGACGAGCTGCGGCCGGAGGCCTCGCGAATCGCGCAGCACCGCCAACGCCCGGAGCAGCCCGACGTGGTTCTTGTGCGGCCAGAATTGGGCCGGGTAGATCAGGAAGGGGCGATCAGGGACCCAGGTCGCCGCGGGTGGGTGGGTCGTCTGAAACGAATCCTCGGGCGTCGGGTGAGGGAGGATCAGGACCCGTTCGTCGGCGACCCCGTAGAACTCGCGGATCTGCCCTTTACCGACTTGCGTGCCGACGATCACGAAGGCCGCACGCGGCAAGACCTGACGATAAAACCGCTCCCTCACGTCCCACTGGCCGCGTCCGGTCAGGTCGGGGAAAAAGGGGAGCCTGCGGTGCTCGACGTCCCAGACGACGGTCGAGAAAGGGACCGACGTGCAGACGGCGAATGGGCCGGTATGGATCAGGAACCGGATCCCGGCTTGGCGGATCGGGACGCCCGCGGCTTCCCTTGCTGCCGCGTCTTTCCCTTCGCTGCTACCGCGGCGGCGTGAGCGGGCGATCCGGACGGCGGTTTGGGCACCCGGGATCGATTTGGCCCACCGCTTCCAGCCAGTGCTGCCGAGGACCTTGGGGGTCAGGTCGAGCCAGTCGCGCGAGCGGATCCAATCCGGTTCGGACGGCCGAGCTTCTTGGGCGACGAGCGTCACCTCATGACCGCGGGCATCGGCGACCTCAAGCAACGCACGAAGCAGGTCCCACTCGAAAGTGAACCCGCCGCCGTCTTGAAATTTCGATACCGGGGCTTGAATTCCGAGTCGCATCACGCCTTGCCGGAACGGAAGATCTCGCGAATCGCCCCACAGACCTCGTCGATCTGGGCCGTCGTGATCCGGTTGCTCGAAGGGAGGTAGAGCCCGTCTTCCCACATCGCTTCGGCGACAGGGCAAGCGGTCCCGACACATCGGGCGTGCCCGGCGAAGCAGGGTTGGAGGTTCATCGGGCAGAAGAAGGTTCGGGTCTCGATCCCGCGTCGCTTCAATTCGGCGGCGAGCCGGTCGCGGTTCACCCTCCCCGGCTTCACCCGAACGCCGTACATCCAGTAAACGTGCGAGGCCCATTCCATCTCGATGGGGATCTGAAGCTCCTCGACGTCCGCCAGCCGTTCGGAATACATCCGGCCGAGCCCTTTCTTCAATCGCAGGATCTCGTCGATCCGTCGGAGTTGGGCGACCCCCAGCGCCGCCTGCAACCCGGTCATGCGGAAGTTGTACCCCGCGACCTCATGCCGGAACCGCGGGACGGTGAAGGCGAGGTTGCGGAGCAATCGACATCGCTCCGCCAACGCATCGTCGTCCGTCGTGATCATTCCCCCTTCGCCCGTGGTGATGATCTTGTTCGCGTAAAAGCTGAAACAGGCCAAGTGGCTGAACGAACCGACACGCTTGCCGCGGACTTCCGCCCCGTGCGCCTCGGCGGCGTCCTCGATGACGACCAGGCGATGGCGGTCGGCGATTTCGCGCAGCGCGTCCATGTCGACCGGATGGCCGAAGAGGTGGACCGGGATGATCGCCTTGGTCTTGGGGGTGATCAGCCGTTCGATCAGGTTCAGATCGAGGTTCCACGTCACCGCTTCGGAATCGACCGGTACGGGGACGGCATTGTTGTGGTGCACGGCGAGTGCCGTCGCGATGTTCGTGCTGGCGCTGACCAGGACCTCGTCCCCGGCGCCGATCCCGGCCGCCGCGACCGCCAGGTGAAGCGCCGTCGTCCCGCTGGTCACCGCGATGCCGTGTTTGCAACCGCAGTAGTCGGCGAACTCGCGTTCGAACTGGGGGATGAAATCGCCGAAGCTGCCGGAGATCTCGCCACGGCGAAGCGCTTCGCTAACCAGGGCGGCTTCGTCGCCACCCAGGTCGGGTTCAAAAACAGGGATCACTGCAAGGCTCAGGGGTTGGGGTTGTCGCGTCCTTCCTTCGTCGGCTCGCTATCAGGGTCTCTGGCCGATCGACGGGCCTCCCTTGTCGCTCAGAGCGGGGCCGGGAAAATATCGGGGCGGTCTTCTCGATAACGGTACGATTTCAAAAGGATGAAATCCGAATCGCTCAGGTAGCTCACCGCGTGCGTCTCGAACGGCAGAAAGTAGAGCCCCTGATTCGCTTCTAGCATGACGACGCTTGTCGTGTCGTCAAACAGGTGTTTGACCTCCACCTTGGCGCTGCCACGGATCAGGAAGAAAAAGGCTCGGCATTCGCGGTGGTAGTGATCGCCCATCCTGGCGCCCGCCTTCATGTGCCCGGTGATCACGGTTTCCCAGGGCCCCTCGTTGACGACCTCGACGAATTCGCCCCGGGCGTCTTGCCGTCGGAATGACGGCGGTACGGCCTCGGGTTTGGGGATAAAGTCACGCGTCGGGTCTGACATGTTTCCAACCACCAAAGTGGTGCGCGAAGGGTGAAAAAGCGGGAATGCCGAAGGTCAAACCGTGCGAGATCGGTCGCTCAGTTTGGCATTTCATTCGAACGGGCTGGCAGTTCATTCGAGCAGGTCGCCGCATCGGATTGTGGTCGCGGAAACGACGTCCTGCAACGGCAAGTCGTGGATCGCCCGTAGCCGGTCGGCCCCAGTGAGGAACGTCAGGTTCCCCTCGGCGTCGCGAGATTCGCGGAACCGGCTCTCGACAAACCCTTCGGCGGGCGAAATCGGCCGGAGGTCGGATCGCCCCCGTTTGACAAAAAAGGCGTTGTTCCCCGCCCGATTGCAGCCGACGAAGTCGAGCCCTTTTCGATCGGCCAAATGGACCAGTGCCGCCAGCGAGCAGCCCCAATAGAGGTTCGAATGGTGGGCCTTTCCGCGGACGAAGGCGGGGTCGTACGGTACCGACACGGCGCGGGTCCCGCCGAAGACGCTGTTGTATTCGGCGACCACGATCACCGGGTCGACGACGTCGATCCGTTCCCAGACCCAGTAATCGTTGCCGTCGATGTCGATGCTCAAGACCCCCAACGGGCCCGCGAAGCCATTGTCTCGGATCAGTCCGTTGATGTTCTCGCGGGTGATGAAGGCCGCGACCGCGGTCAGGTCAAATCGCCAGCAGAGGTCGCGCGAGCGGACCGCCGCCATCGCCGCCTCGCTCCCGTCGAGGATCAGGCCTCGCCAATTGTCCTGTTGCAACAGCAGCTTGCTGTTCGCCTCGCGATAATCCTCGACACCGAATTCGACAAACGAAGTCGGCACTTGGTCGCAATGACGGATCAGGTATTGGAGGATGCCGTCTTCTCCGAACTGGGAAAAGACGGTGAATTCGGATTCCCGCAGCCCTCCCCCGTGGATCTTTTGCAGGGCCGTTTGGAGCTGGCCGACCTGCAAACGGAGTTGCTCGATCTCGCGGTCCAGGCGTCGCAACCGCCCCAAGGCGTCCCCTCCCAGGAGGCGTCCTTTGACGAATTCTTTGCTGAAGATTTTGTTGATCATGATGGGTCGCGGGGGACTGTCGGTTGGCCGGCGTCGGTCAGTGTAGCGAAAAAGCGGAAATGGACCGGGATCTTGCCGGCCCGCATCACCCCGTCAAAAGCCCCCTCCCCGACTTCGACCGGCCCGAACATCGATTCGAGGTCGGCGGTCAATCGGCGGAGCGAGTGGATCCGCACGGGGTAGCTGAGCGGGTGCCCGTAAACATATTTCGGGACCCGCTGGATGGTGAACAGGTCGGTGTCGCCGGCATGCGTCGGCGTCCGGTCGAGGATCACGCGGGTGATGCCGGCGGCGCGCAATTCGCGCAGCGGCCAGAGCGGGTCCTCGAGGTACTGGGTGACCCCCGATAGGATCGCGACATCGATCGCTTGGCCAGCGGCTGCCGACGCGATCGATCCGACGAAGTCGAGCGTCCCGTCACGGAATTCACGCCGCCCGAGGTCGACGAAGTGGGATTGTTCGACGACGACCCAAGCCGCGATCGCCCCGCCCGGGAGCTCCCCGAGGCATTGGCGGTAGGTCGAGCCCAGTGCCCCGCCGAAATCGAGCACCCGCAAACCGCCGCGGGCGGCCGTCAGTTCGCGAAGTTTATTCACCAGCCGAGCCGGGATCTGTGGCTTGGCGAAGACGACGCCGTCCCGTTCGGCGACCGCCGTTCCGCCTATCACCGCGCGGGTGCTCTGGGCGACACGCTCCAGGATCTGACCGTGGGCGTAACTCCCGGCCAACCGTTTCGCCTCTTCCCAGCTCGCCACGGGGGATGTGAACCCGGCCTGGGCCCCGGGACGCAGCGTCCGATCGATCTTCGCGACGATCCGGCGGATCAGCTCGTTCATCGCGTTTCGCTCCGGAAGGTCCGCCGCAAACGGCCGCCGATCCGGTTGGCCAAGTCGAAGCCGAACAGTCGCCGATAGCGGTCGGGCTCGCGGTTCAGGTGGGTCCACTCGAATTCGCGGCGATCGGCCTCTGCCGAGCAGGCGTCGGACGCGGGGTGGCGGATCGCATCGATGCGGCCGACGTGATCGGGGGCCCACCGCGGCCGGTCCCCGTGCGTGTGGGTCGCGTCATCATCGAACCCGATGTTTCGGATCAGGTTCACGTTCGGCGTCACGTGCCGCCCGCGGCGTTTGAACGACGTGTAGACCCACCCGTAGGCCCACGAATTCACTTCGCGGCGATGGGTCGCGTCAAAAATCCGTTGCCAGTATTCCTGCTCTTCCTTCATCGGGCAGACTTCGGCCAACAGCCCCGCTTCCCTCTGGGCGGGCCAATCGGCGAGCGAAGTGTCGAGCAATTCCCAGCTCCTTCGCCACACGGCCCAACCCCAACAGGTCGCGTATTTCGAAAAGTAATACGAGCCCTCGCCGAACCGCCGACCGCGCTGATAATTATCGCCCCTCACCGAGAGGACTTGTGGGTCGTCTTCGTACCGTTTGAGCAATTCGGTGGCGAAGGTGAACCAGGACGGGTCGGGGAGGCAATCGTCTTCGAGGATGATCGCCCGGTCGACTTCCCCGAGGGCCTGCGTGATCCCGGAGCTGACCCGGTCGCGGCACCCCATATTCGCCTGGGCGAAGATCTCGCGGACTTCGCATGGCCAGTCGACTTGCCGGGCGATCGCGCGGGTCTGGGCCACCTTTTCTGACTCGCCGCCGCGGCCCGGGCGTGGGGCGTCGGAGACAAAGAAGAGGTGCCGGGGGCGTGCCAACCGGATCTGCTCGAACACGACGCGTGTCGTCTCCGGGCGATTGAAGGTCAGCAGGACGACGGGGGTTGGGCAATCCGTAGGCAAGATCCGCCGCGGAGGTTACGGGTAATGGGGATCAGCCGCTGGCGGCGAGCGAGTCGGACCTCGCCATCGCCGCGAACGGCTCGCAGTCGGCCAGCAACTGCGAGTAGCTGCCGGAGGCGATCAGCTCGCCGTTTTCCAGGTAGTGGATCTGGTCGCAAAACCGGACGGTGCTCAAGCGGTGCGCGATCAGGATCACCGTCCGGCCACGGGCGACCCGATAGATCGCTTCCATCACGAAGCGTTCGGTCTCGTTGTCCAGCGCGCTGGTTGCCTCGTCGAGGACGAGGATCTCCGGGTTCTCGTAGAGCGCGCGGGCTAGGCCGATCCGTTGGCGCTGCCCCCCGCTGAGGCGTGTCCCCCGTTCGCCCACCTTTGTCTGATACCCCTGCGGGAGCTGCTCGCGGACGAATTCATCGATCTGCGCTTGGCGACAAACCTCTTCGACCCGGGCCCGGTCGATGTCGTGATCGTCGAGCCCGAAAGCGACGTTCCTGTAAATGTCGGCATCGAGCAGGAAGATCGCTTGGGGGACGTAGCCGAAATTGCTTTGCCAGGCCGAGATCTCACCTGCCGAGATCGCCCGCCCGTCCACCCGCAACTCGCCGCCGCGGAGCGTGTGGAAGCCCATCAAAATGTCGACCAGCGTCGACTTGCCGGACCCGGTCGGCCCGCAAAAGGCGACCAGCTTCCCTTTGGGGATCGTCAGGTTCAGCCCTCGCAAGACCGGTCGGGTGCTGGTGGGGTAGGCGAACTCGACATCGACCAACCGGATCTCTTCACGGAACGGGAGTCGCTCCGTTCGGGATTGCGGCGAATCGAAGCGGACCTGGTGGTCGGGCAAGGTCAGGTCTTTGGTTAACTTTGCCAGCGCCGGTTGAAGGCTGCGGATGGCCGTCAGCGACGCGTAGAGCTGCTGCGCGGCCGGGATCAGCCGGTAAGCCGCGAGGGTAAACAGCGTCAACGTCGGGATGATGCTGGCGACACCCTTGCCGGTATTGATGCAGTAGATCACGAAGCAGACGAGGAGACAAAACGCGAGCGCTTCGGCGAGCAGCCGCGGCGATTGCCCCAGGATCACGTCTTCGATGTTGATCCGGCTGAACTCTGACGTCGCACGGTGGTAACGGCCGATGAAGGCGTGTTCGCGATGCAGCAAACGGGTCTCGCGGATGCTGCCGAACGCCTCGGTCGCGCTGCTGAACCGTGTCGCCTGGATGTCGTACCGCATCGACCCGTTCTTGTGCAGCCGCTGCTGGGCGAGCCAAAAGACCGTCGCGTAAAACCCGCCCAACGTCAGGCCGACCGAGATCGTGATCAGTGGGCTGACATAAAACAACAGTCCCGTGATGAACAGGACCAGACTGAACCGCGTGACCAATTCCAACGACGGCAACAGGAATCCCGCCGCCAACCCCTGCATCTCGGCGAGCATGTTGTGCATGAACCCGGAGCTGTTCCGTGAGGTGTGAAAGACGTAGGGCTGTTTCAGGTAAGTCGCCAGGAGCGATTCGGACAACGCCTGGTTCACCCCCCAAACGATCCGGCTGCTCGATCGCATCACCAGGAAGGCGATCAGATTCGTAGCAAGGATCACGGCGATCACGCCGGCCCCCAAGACCGTCAACATCCCCTGTTCCGTGGAGACCCCTAGGGATCGCATCAGGCCGACCAGCTTCGCATTCTTTTCGATCGCCGACGGGTCGAGGGCCAGCGAAGTGAAAGGGAGGACCAACGAGATCGAGACCGTCTGGCCCAACGAGCCGATGACCATCAGTATCGCTAGGCTCAGCGTCCGCCAGCGGGTCTGAGGGCTCAACAGCCCCATGAACCCGCGGATGTCTCGGAGCAACGAAAACAGCATCAATGATCCCCCGCCGGCCCGAGCAACGTGTCGACGACCCCGCGGGTCTTGCGGAGCACCGCCGCCGTCGAAAAGTCACTTTCGATCAATGCCCGGTTTGCGAACCACTGGGCATCGGTGAGCGGTCGCAGTGCCTGCGGGTCGAGGATCCCCTGCTCGTCGGCAGGGATCGTCGAGATCGAGACCCCCTTTCGCACGAGCCACTGGTAGAGCGGGCTTTCCGGTCGCATGTAAATCTTCGCACCCATCAGCATCATCATCAGGATGTTGCCGAACCCCTGCTGGCGGATATGCCCCATGAAGACATGCCCGCAGTCGGCCAGCAACCGGGTGTATTCGGCCTTCGGCATGAAATCGACCAGCGGCACGAAGCGGTCGCCGAACATCCCCCGTCCCGCCGCGATGATCTGGTCCCGGTACCAGGTGTCGGTGTCGCCATAGCTGAGCGGGACCAACAGCCGGCGGCCGGCCAGCAGCGGCGTCTTCGTGATCGTCTCGAAGACTTCGAGGTGGTTATTCGTTTCGGTCGCGCTGTTGCCGATCAGGATGCTGTCGCCCGTTTGCGGCTTGGACGCTCCCATCGGGATCAGTTCATCGGCCAGTACACCGTAATTCCAATCGACATAGCGCGGCCGGAACCATGGGTTGAGCCGACACGCCAGTTCGTGTTCTGTCTCGACGACCGGGCAAAAATATCGGATCGCGCCGAGGTATTTCGGGTCCAGGGGTGAGTCCCTGAGCAGGAGCTTGCGGGCGATCGACCGGAACCGCTCATTCGCCGACGCCCCTGGCGGTCGCGGCTGGGTTCGCATCAGCTCGGCCGTGCGCGGCCCGAGCACCCCATTGGGATAGCCGAAGGCCTTTGACAACAGGAGTTCGTAATAGTCATAACCCCAGCCGATCCAGAGGATGTTCTTGTCCTTGGGGAGATGCCTCAGGGCACCCACCGAATAACTGATCGTGTGCAGGCAGATCGCCTCGCACGCGTCGGACCGGATCAGGTCGATCAAGTCTTCATTTGTCAGGAACCGGGCTGGCGTCGTCTTCAAATGCTTCAGCGGCCGGGGCTTATCCGGGATGACGAACAAGTTGTGTCCCGGCGCGACCGCCTCGAAGTCGCGGTGGGCCATGTCGATGAATTTTTCATCGGGACCGATATGGACGATCATCGGGCGGTCGCCATGCCGCGGGCCACGCTTTCCAGCACGATCTCGGCGATCCGGTCGCAATCCGCCCAGGCCAGTTTCCAGTAGAGCGGCAGGCAGAGGATTCGCGATGCCAGCGATTCCGAAACGGGTTGTGCTGAATAATGAACGATCCGCTCGAAGGTGTTCACCGAAGGGTAGAAATACCTGCGAGGCGTGTAGCCCCCGGCGATCAGGGCCGCCTCGACGGCCAGAAGGACCCGTTCGTTGGGGAACACGACCGGGAAGTACGAGTAATTCGGTTCGCCCCGTGGCACCTTCTGAAAGGTCAGGCCCGGGTTCACCGATAGCCGCTCGAAGTAATGACGATATTTCGCCTTCCGATCGGCCAGCACCTCTTCGTAATACTGGAGGTTCGCCAACCCGAGGGCCGCGTGGATCTCGGTCATCTTCCCGTTGAACCCGTCCTCGACGATGTTCTTGTCGCGGTCATGGCCAAAGAAGCGGATCCGTCGCAACTTTTCGGCCAGATCGGGGTCCGACGTGATGCAGCCGCCACCCTCCGCCGTGTTGAGGAGCTTCGTCGCGTGCAGGCTCGTCGCCGCGATATCGCCATACGACAGCAAGCTTCGGCCGTCGAGCGTCGACCCGATGGCGTGGGCGGCGTCGTAAATCACCTTCAGCCCGTGAGCGTTGGCGAAATCGGCGATCGCGCCGACGTCGCAAGGGTTGCCGAAGACATGCACCGGCATGATGCCGACGGTTTGCGGGGTGATCGCCGCCGAGAGTTTCGCCGGGTCGAGGTTGAACGTTTCGGGATCGATGTCGCAGAAGACGGGGGTGCACCCTTCCCATTTGATCGCGCTGACTGTGGCGACCCAGGTGAAGGGGGAGGTGATGATTTCGCCCCGCAGGCCCAGCGCTCGGATCGCCATTTGCAGCGCGATCGTCCCGTTGCTGACGGCGACGAAGTGATCCAGGCCGAGCCGCGCACAGAGCTGCCGTTCGAGCTCTTGGACTAGCGGGCCGTTGTGGGTGAGGATCCCCCGTTCCCAGACCCCTTCCAGAAGTTTCATCAGCTCATCGAGCGGGGCGAGCGACGGTTGCGTGACGTGGATCATCTTTGGGCAGGGCCTCGCGTGAGTTTCAGGGCTTGCGAGCGTACGGCGGCCAGGAGCTCGGCTTGCCGCGCGGTCGCTTCGGTTTCGGCGCGGACCGCCGCGGGGTCGCGGGCTGCCGCGGCGAAGTAATGCCATTGGTTCAGGTAATGGTTGTCGGCGTCCAGCTCGAGCTCCTGCCCGTCGTTACCCCGTTCGACGCGGACCGACGGGCGATGCCCCGGCGGCGGCGTGAGGGCCCGACGGCAGAGGATCCGGCCGGCGGTGCCGATGAATTCCCAACTGCACTGGTAATTCGTATCGAATCCCCAGACCGTTTGCGAGACGACCCCGGACGGCGCGACGAACGTCGCGGCGCCAGCCAAGTCGATCCCCCGGTCGCGGTCATCTTCGATCGCGGCGTCGGTCAATCGTGCTTCGTCCCCCAGGAAATGGAGCGTCGACTTGACCATGTAGGCCCCGACGTCAAGCAGCGCCCCGCCCCCGGCGGCGGCCTGGTAGCGAAAATTCGACGGGTCGAGCGGCGGGATCGTGAAGGCGGCCCTGAAAAACCGGAGCTGACCGACCGTCCCCCCTTCCAGCTCGCGGCGGACCCAAGCCGCTTGCGAGTGCCTCGGGAAAAGGAAATTTTCCTGCAGCAGCAACCCTCGCTGACGGGCGGCGGCAACCATCTCCGCCGCTTCGCCGGCATCCATCGCTAGCGACTTTTCCACCAACAGGTGTTTTCCTGCCGACAGCGCCGCGGCGACCCATTCGCGGTGGATCCCGGTCGGCAACGGCATGTAGATCGCATCGATCTCGGGGTCGCTCAGCAAGCCGTCATAACCGTCCACCGGGCGACAACCTGGGAACCCCGCCGCGGTGGCCCGCGCCTTGTCCCCATCGCGGCTGGCGATCGCTACCAACCGGACGGCATCGCAGAGGGCCATGGCAGGGAGCATCGCGCGGAGCGCGAACGACGAACAACCCATCACCCCCACGCCCAGCGGTCGGCCGTCGGTCATCGCGCCACCCCCGAACCTGCCCCGCACGCTGGGCCCGCGCTCATGGGGTCCGCGTTCAGGGGGACCGCGTTTGAGGGGACCGCGTTCAACAGGCAGCGGGCTTGGACATTGACGATGTTGCTGTGCATCAGCAGCGACTTCAGCAAGTGATACGGGACCCAGGAAAAATGCCTCGGCAAGTCATGCGGGAAGTCGGCATCGGCCCGCACGACCATGTTCCGATTCTCTTCGCGGAAAAACCGTCCTCCCTCTTCGGATTGCCGGGTGTCGTGCAGCTTCTGCTCGGGCCTCGCCGCCAAAACATAATCGGCGAACGGGTAGCGTCGGCTTACCTCCGCCGAGCGGTAATCGGCCGACAAGCACTGGATCGTCGGTGCGAGTTCGATGACGTCAAAGTTCCCGGCCTCGACCTTGGCCTGGACCAACAGTTCCGTCCTGCCATGACGCTCGCGGGTCACGAAGGCGACGAGCCCCTCGTGACACGGCTTCAAGATCGGTTGCGTCCAGCTCGTCACCTCCCGGTTATCCGCTTCGACGCGGACCGCGATCACCTCGAAGTGATCCCCCGAGGGGTGAGCGATCCGATCCTTGGTGATCTCCCACGGCTCGGCTCGCCGCAGCGGGATCCGCTCGGCACGGAGCTCGAAGTCGCACTTGAGCTCGGTCACCCAAGCGAGGATCTTCGCCAAGTCCCCCGGGTCAACCTCGTCGCATCCCCCTGCGTGGGCCGAACCGCCGGCGGCCGGGTCGGCCGTGGCAGGGTAGGACAGGCCGTCCGCTGACGAGCGATTTCCGGTCGCCGATTCGGGCAGGCAGGCGAGCACCGTCCGGGCATCCATGTTGATCACGTTGTCCCTCCGGAGCAGCTCGCGGATTTGGCGAAGCGTCAGCCAGAGGAAATCGGGGTGCGGCGGAACGTCCTGTTGCTCATCGAGCAGGATCACCATGTTTCGGTTCCGTTTCCGCAGGAACCGGCTCCCCTGTTCCGACTGCAAGGAGTCGACGAGGACCTGGTCGCGGCGACGGTTCCGAAAGAGATCCAAGTAGAGCGGCGTCTTGCCGTGATGGACCCGGGTGTAATTGCTTTTGGTCGCTTGCAGCGTCGGGGCGAGCTGGATGCAGCGGATGTTTCCCGGTTCCATCTTGGCTTGCATCAGGAAATGGAGGACCCCGCCGATCGGTTTGGCGAGCATCCCGAGGTAGCCGATTTCGGGCTGGTTGATGATCGGCTGGTTCCACTGCCGGATGCTCCCCCAGTTCGTCTCCACCGACAACCCTTCGATCGAGAAGAATTTGCCGCTGGCGTGGACCAAGTTCCCGGTCGTGGGGGCGAATTCCCACTGGCGAAGCTCGTCGAAAGGGATGGGGTCGATGCGGAACCGGTGCCGGCGGACCCGATCGTCGAACCATTCGTCGAAGCGTTCTAACGGGAACGATTCCGGCCGGTCGGCTGGTTGTTCGATCGGAGATGTCATCGGATCGGCCTCGCGGGGACGCCCACCATCACCGCATCGGCCGGGATGTCGCGGATCGCGACCGCGCCGGCACCGAGCGTCGATCGTTGCCCGACATGGAGCCGTTCTTTCACGATCGCCCCCGCACCGACCCAGGCTTGGTCGCCGACGGTGACGGTCCCGCAGAGCACCGCCGAGGGGCCGATGTGCACGCCGTCACCCACGATGCAATCATGATTCACGTTCGCCAGCGTGTTGATGATCGTATTATTGCCGATGGTCACGGCCGGTCCGACGACCGCACCGGACGCCACGACCGACCCCGCGCCGATGCGGGCGTCGTCGGCGACATCGGCTCGGGGATGGATCGCCGTGACCAGCCTGAAGCCTCGGTCTTGGAGCATCTGTGCCTCTTCGGCCCTCCGGCGGTTGTCACCGAAGCCGACGATCGCGTCGCGGATGCCAGCGTTCAAACATTCTTCGAGCGTCTCGAGCCCCCCGATCACGGTCGCGCCGCAAAAGGGTTCTCCCCGCCGCTGGGGGCGGATCGCATCGACGAAACCGGCGATCCGGCGGTGGCTGCGGCGGAGGGCGTCGGCCACCACCCGGGCATGGCCGCTGGCCCCCAGGACCAACACGCCGGGATCGATCGGTTCGCTCATCGGCATCGCGTCGCGGGGGTGATCGGGGGTCGGGTCCGGATGTCTCGTCGCGTCATCGCTGCTTCCAGTTCAGGATGTAGCGGAGGTATTCCGCGTAGTTGCTCTTCCCCATGTCATCGGCGGCCTGCCGCACCTGATGTTCGTCGATCCAGCCGTTGTCCCACGCGATCTCTTCGAGGCAAGCGATCTTCAGCCCTTGGCGCTCCTCGAGCGCTTCGACGAAATTCGCCGCCTCGATCAGGCTGCGATGCGTCCCGGTGTCGAGCCAAGCGAAGCCTCGCCCCAGCGGCTGCACGTGAAGCTCGCCCCGTTCCAGGTAGAGTCGGTTGAGGTCGGTGATTTCGAGTTCCCCGCGAGGGCTCGGCTTCAGCCCCGCCGCGAACTCGCAGACCCGCTGGTCGTAAAAATAGAGCCCCGGAACGGCGAGGTTGCTTTTCGGCTTGGCCGGCTTCTCTTCGATCGACAAGGCCTTGCGGGTGACGGGGTCAAATTCGACGACACCGAACCGTTCCGGGTCGCGGACCGGGTAGGCGAAGACGGTCGCCCCCGCGACGTTTGCCGCGACCGACCGCAGCAGCGGTCCGAAGCCCCCGCCATAAAACAAATTGTCACCAAGGATCAGGCAGCTCGGGCGAGCGGCGCAAAAATCGGCACCGATCACGAAGGCCTGCGCCAGCCCCTCCGGCCTGGGCTGCTCCGCGTAGACGATCTCCATCCCCAATTGAGCGCCATCCCCCAGCAGCCGGCGGAACGAAGGGAGGTCGTGTGGCGTCGAGATCAGGAGCACCTCGCGGATCCCGGCCAGCATCAGCACCGACAGCGGGTAATAGATCATCGGCTTGTCGTAGACCGGCAGGAGCTGTTTGCTGACGGCCCGCGTGACGGGATAGAGCCGTGTGCCAGAGCCGCCGGCGAGGATGATGCCGCGTTGGGGGTGGGGCGTTGTCACGGTTCAGGCTCGGAGCAAAAGGCGGGGGTCTGTGGCCGGTGCGAAGCGGGTTGGCGGTCGGCTCGCCGTATCGGGCTGGGCCGACGGGTAACCGACGGTTGAAGCTTGTTCGGGGGGATCAAGCCGAGACACGGCCACGCCACGCCTCGACGATCTGGCGAATCGTCTCTTCCAACGAGATCGTGATGTCCCAGTTCGGGTAGTGCTCACGCATCTTGCGGAGGTCGCTGTAATAGCAGATGTGGTCGCCGACGCGATTTTCGTCGACGTAGACGTAATCCATCGGCCGCGAGCTGAACCGGCTGGCGATCCCGAACGCCTCCAGGATCGAACAACTGTTGGCCCGTCCCCCGCCGATGTTGTAAACCTCGCCGCTGCGGGGCGACTCGATGAAGGCGTGGATGAACCGCGCCACGTCCTCGCTGTGGATGTTGTCGCGAACCTGTTTCCCTTTGTACCCGAAGACGCGGTACTGGCGCCCTTCGAGGTTGCACTTGACCAGGTAGCTGAGGAAGCCGTGGAGCTCGACGCCGGAATGGTTAGGCCCGGTCAGGCAACCGCCACGCAGGCAACAGGTCGGCATCCCGAAGTAGCGGCCGTACTCCTGGACCATCACGTCGGCCGCGACCTTCGAAGCGCCAAACAGCGAATGCTTGGACTGGTCGATCGAAAAGCTTTCGGGGATGCCGTGCTCGAACGCGGGATCGTCGTAATCCCATCGGGTCGGGAGCTCTTGGAGCCGGATCGTGTTCGGGCGGTCGCCATACACCTTGTTGGTACTCATGTGGACCAGGGGCGATTCGGGGCAGGCCTGCCGGACCGCTTCCAACAGGTTGAGCGTCCCGACCGCGGTGGTATCGAAGTCGTCGAACGGGATCGCCGCGGCCCGGTCATGCGAAGGCTGCGCCGCGGTATGCACGATCGCCGCCGGCTTGACCTCGGCGAGTAGCCGGAGCAACCCTGGGCGGTCGCGGATGTCGATCTCGTGGTGCGTGAACCCGGGGATCGATTCCGCCAACCGTCGCTGGTTCCATCGGGTGTCCCCCTGTTGGCCGAAAAAGACGGCTCGCTGGTTGTTGTCGATGCCGTGGATCGTCCACCCGCGGGAGGCGAAAAAGACGCAGACCTCCGATCCGATCAGGCCCGATGATCCGGTGACTAAGAGCGTTGGCATGGTTGGAGGGTTTGCGGGTGGCTCAGGCGGTGCGTGGTGATCTCGAAGGGGCCCGGTCGGGGCCGTCCAGGACATCGCAGAACTGACCTAACAGTTCCTCTCGCGAGAACTCGTTCGCCGCGACTTCGGCGGCCCGATCCCCAAGTGCGGCGCGGCCTGCGGGGCTCATCGCGGCCAAGTCGGAGATCGCGGCGACGGCGGCATCGACGTCACCGTGACGGACCATCTTGCCGATCGGGTTGCGGTTCATGATATCACCGACATGTGATTCCTCGGGCCCGAAAAAGAGGATCGGTCGGGCGACGAACATCGCCCCATAAATCTTGCAAGGGTGGACGATCCCGACCACCTCGTCCCCCATGCTCACGACGTGGATGTCTGCCGCCGACAGGCTGTCCCCAAGCTTCGCGAGCGGCTGGTAGGGGAGCGAACGGATGTTCGTCGCCCCCTGGTCGATCCGCCGCTGCACCCGAGCCTTGCCGACGCCGCCACCGACGAAGACGAAGAGGATCCGGGGGTCGCTTTCGAAACGTTTCGCCGCATCGAGAAGCGTCTCGAGGGAATGCTGAAGCGCGTGGTTTCCGGAATACATGATCACCAGCGAGTCACCAAACCCCTGCTCGTCTCGGAAAGGGTTCGGCCGCGACGGCCGGCGGCTCAAGACGTCGTCATGTGGCCACGGCGGCATGACGTGGAGCTTGGACGCGACCGGTTCCTTCGATACCAAGCGATCACCCATGAAACGATCGAGGGCGACGATGTCACGGGATTGCCGAAGGGTCAAACGGTTGAACCAGTCAAAAATCCTCACCGGGAGCGAACGGGGTTTGAGCGTCCCCGTCGCGACCAGTTGGTCGGGGTTCATGTCCATCACCCACCAGACCAAAGGGGCTCTCCGCAGCCAGGAAACGATCGTCCCGCCCAACCCGACAAAGGGTGGGTTCGTGCTGACCATCACCAGTCGCAGGTCCCGCAGAAAAGTCCCGTAGAGCACCGCCTGCGTCATGTAACACGACTGGGCGATCAGCCGAATCAGCAGCGAGCCTTTGCCGAAACTCGACAGCGGCAATCGACGCACCTCGACACCTCGGATCACTTCCCGCTTGGGGTAGCGGATCGACGGGTTGTCGTAGCCGCGGGCCGAGGTGTAAACGACGACCCGCCACCCACGGCGGGCCGACTCCTCGGCGGCGTCCGCAATGTGCTGGCCCGCCGACGCCGGGTCAGGGATGTAGACCTGAGAGAAAATCAGCAGCGTGCCGCGTTTCGCCATCAAGCTCGCCTTCGTCCCGTTCTGAAATCTGCCCGCCCGGCGATCGGCTCACCCCGCGCCGTAGCCGGCCGGGATCCCTTGCCGCCAAGTATCCATGTGCCGCGACTGGGCGACGTAGCCGTCGCCGGGGATCGGCTTGGAACCGTGGCTGAACCCGCTGCTGGCCAAACTCTTCGCCTCCGACGGGTCGCACTCTCGGCGGAATTCGCCTTCGATCCAGGCATACGTCGCCGCGATGCCGTCGCGAAGCGAGATCGAGGGTTCCCACCCGAGGTAGCCGTGAATCTTGCGGTTGTCGCTGTTCCGACCGGCCACGCCCCGCGGGGCGTCCAGCTTGTAATGCCGCTGCAGTTGGATCCCCGCGACACCTTCGGCGATGTCGACCAGGCGGTTGATCGTCACCAACTCGCTCGACCCGAGGTTCACCGGTTCCAAGATCTCCGAATGCATGATCCGCAGGATCCCGTCGATGCAATCGTCGATATACATGAACGATCGGGTTTGGGTCCCATCGCCCCAGATCTCGATCGAATGGTCCCCGGAGGCCTTGGCGGCGATCACCTTGCGGCAAATCGCGGCCGGGGCCTTTTCGCGGCCGCCGCGCCACGTGCCGTGAGGGCCGTAGACATTGTGAAACCGCGCGACCCGCGTTTGGATCCCGAAGTCTTCGCGGAAGTGCCGACACATCCTTTCGCTGAAGAGCTTTTCCCAGCCATATCCGTCCTCCGGCAACGCGGGGTAGGCGTCAGCCTCCGCCAGCGCCGTGACGTTGGGGTCGAGCTGCTTCTGGGCGTTGTAGACGCAGGCGGACGAGCTGAAGAAAAATCGTTCGGCCCCTGCCTCTTGCGCCGCCAACAACATGTGGGTGTTCGTCAAAACGCTCAGCATGCAGAGCGCCTTGTTGTTCTCGATGAAGCCCATTCCCCCCATGTCTGCCGCCAATTGGTAGACCTCGGAAACTCCCTGACAGACCCGGCGGCAAACCGCGAAGTCCCGCGCGTCACCTTCCAACGGACCGGCGTGATTCTCCGCCCCGGCATGCACCTGATACCACTCCTCGATCGGCTTGATGTCGACCGCCCGGACCACGTAATCCCCCGAACTCAATAGCCTCGCCACCAAGTGCCCGCCAATAAATCCGCCGCCGCCCGTGACGACGGCCACTTTTTTCTGCTTCGTAATCATCCCTAGCTCTTCCTTAGGTGCCTTCAAGTTTGTCGGTAATCGCGCCGGGTCGCGAACCTGCCGAAGATGGCGTCTGGGCAGGAACTAGCGAACCGACACCAAGTTGCGGGTCTGGTGGATGCAAAAAGGTCCGGACTTCGTCCCTTTGGGTGACGCACCGGTTTCTACCCCAGAACGTCTACCTACCTTGGTCCGGTCAAGCATAGGACCGAAATCGGGAGTGAAGTTAGAAAAACGAACGTGATCGGAAGGAGGCTTCCCGATTGATAGGGTAATCTCCCCCGTCGAGGGGGTGTAGGTGGAATCGGTAAGGGCCAATCGAACCGAACTCACCGATTCCCGACCAAGTTGAGCCCTGATGGGGGGCCTGCCCTGGGGCGGATTTGCGTTTCGGCTTGTGATTTCGGAATGCTGGCCGGCCCACCCTCCCTTCCATTCGGCCATTCATTCGGCTTATTCGGCTCAATCCCAACAATTCATCCCCTGGGAAACCGACTTTTCTGAGCCCAGGCGGGGGCAATGCGCATTCAAATGGGTAGAGTGCTATGGTTTGGGTAAGCTAGATCAAGCGAGTGAGAGGTTTCTCCTTGCTCCCCCCCCTTGGGGACGATAATCGGTTCGATTGGGTTAAACTGCTGGATCTTGCACTTTAGCGTCGCAATACTTGCACCCGGGCGTTGAGTTTTGTTAGAGTCGAGTATCCGACAATCGGGTGGGAATCGGAACCACCGGATGTGGATCCCACCAAATGGGGGCCCGGTGAGGGGCGGTCGGTCTTCGGTTTCGGCGTAAACTATCGATGGATGGAGCCCGGATTCAGGGGGAATTCCCGGTAGGATGTTCCTGTCGGATTCGAATTGCGGGCAGTGAATGGTGAAAGTTCCTGTGCGAATCGGAAGATTTAGGCTAACCGAGTCTGCTTGGATTGGTCAAACGTGAAATACTTTTCAGAAATCGCCTTTCCGCTCTTCGCCCTTTGGGCTTTGGCTTTCCTGATCGGGATTGTCGTCGTTTGGGGCATGCGCCGGTTAACCCTGCGGATCGGTTTTGTCGACCGGCCCGATCCGAATCGGAAACTGCACCGCGGCGCGATTTCGCTCGGGGGTGGCCTTTCCGTCCTTTTGGCCTGTACCGTCTGCTACTTCGTGATCCGGCAGGCGTATGACACGCAGTTGCTACGGCCGACCAAAGAGCTCCTGCAGGCGATGGAAGGGGATGCGGAACCGCTCAATGCGCGGCAATCGCTGCTCGATTCTGGGGATAGCCAGGGAGCCGAACAGGGCGAACCTGCGGTCGCCAACGATCACGAAAAGGTCGAACGCCTGCTCGACATGTCTTCGAAGCGGTGGCGGGTTCTGATCGTTGCCGCGGTCCTGATCAACTTTCTCGGTTTGCTCGACGATCGTCTGCCGCTCAACGGGGTGACGAAACTCCTGTTGCAGGTCGCGGTCGTGGCGATGCTCAGTTCCTTTTGGTCTTCCCCCGGCAACGTGACGATTTTCGGCTTCACGATCGGTTTGGGTCAGATCAGCAGTACGCTGTTGATCTTGTGGCTGTTGGCAACGATCAATTCGGTGAACCTGATCGACGGTGCCGACGGCGTGACGGGGAGTTTTGGCGCCGTGGCGGCGTTGGCGATTGCGGTGGTCGGGTTAAGCAACCACAACCCGGACGTGGCGATCATGGCGACGGTGCTTTCGGCATCGCTCGCGGCGTTCCTCGTCTTCAACAAGCCGCGGGCGACTATTTTTTTGGGCGATAACGGCAGCATGCTGGTCGGGCTGCTGTTGGGTGCCATGTCGGTGATGTCTGTCAGTTCCCGTGGCGCTCCGCAGGACCTTTGGGTCCCGATCGCGATCATGGCGGTGCCGCTCTTCGATTCGTTCGTCGCCTTGTGGCGAAGGCGTTTGACGGGACGCAGCATTTATGCCGGCGACCGCGGGCACCTTCACCATTTACTGTTGGCGAGGTTGTCCCAAGCGGGGCGTTCGCCGGCATGGATCATCCTGATCTTCGCCGGGCTTTCGGCGGTCACGGGGATCGGAGCTGTCGTCAGCAACGCGGTTAGCAGCGACCTCCCGGCGCTCGCCTCGATCACGCTCCTGATCGGCGGGTTGATCGGCTTCAAAGTGTTCGGACACGCGGAGCTCAAGCTTGCGTTATCGACGGTCCGCCGACACCTGAATCGTGGCGACGGGACCTCCCAGGGTGCGCATGTCTCGATCGTCGCTCTGCAAGGCAACCGCCGGTGGGAAGTCGTCTGGCAACCGTTGGTTCAGTTCGCCGAGTCGAATGGCGTTTCAAGTCTGAGGCTCGACCTCAACATGCCCTGGCTTCATGAAGGTTACCACGGGACGTGGAATTGTCGTCCCTTGACCGAGGTGAAGGAGCAGTGGATGGTCCGGCTGCCGGTGATCTGTTACGGACGTGTCGTCGGTCGGCTGGACGTTTTCGGCCAAGCCGACGGCAATGGCCAGTTTCGTTCGATCGAGACGTTGTCCTTTCTCGTCGCGGAGTTACAACCCTCGATCGAACGGTTGCTCGAACGCCGCGAGACCGAAGGGCAAACCGCAGTCGCCGTTCGCCCGGGTTCCGACGTGGCGGATGATTCGGACCTCAGGCCCCAGCCACCGTCAGGTGCCAAGCTGAAGCCTGAGCCGGCGCTCGTGACTTCCGACTGACGCAGGGCTGATCACCAGCCGTAGCTTTGCCCTGCCGCAAGTCGCGACGAGCGGTCCGGTTTCAACGCTCGATCCAAAGCCGGAGCAGCGCGATCACCGTTGGCGCGTGGGTGATCGATCCGCAAAGCACTTCGCGGACCGCGGATTCGAGCGGCAAGACGACGGGGCGGATCAGTTCGGTCCCTTCAGGGCGAGGGGCGCCGTGGGTCAATCCCCTCGCGACAAAGAGTGCGGTTGGCGAATGGACGCTGGCGGTGAACGGGTCGGCGATGCCGATCGGGGTCATCTCTGCCGCGGTGATGCCGAGTTCTTCTTCCAACTCACGATGCGCCGTTTCGAGCGCCGTGTCCCCCGCTTCGATCCCCCCGCTGACCCCTTCGACGGTTACCCTCCCCACCGCGTAATGGAACTCTTCGGTCAAATGGACCCGGCCCTGATCGTCCAGCGCGATCACGCAGACCCCCGGCTTGATCCCGACGGTCGCGTAGCTGCCCAGTGACCCGTCCGGCCGGATCACCTCATCGCGTCGGACCGTTACCCAAGGGTCGTGGTAAGCGACCCGGGTGGAGAGGATTTTCCACGGGCCATGATCGCGAGGTTCGCCGCTGCCGGGTGGGTCGACGGTGTGGGGCCCGTTGGCCGTGTTGGGCGCAACGGGTTTGGGCCGATCCGGAGGGTGGGTGTCGTTCATGGCTCGCTTTGGGGATCAGGGGGATCGGCCGTTGGTAGGCCAACGCTGGGCCTCGGCGGGTGACGACGGGGCATCGCCCAGATGTGGCAGGAGCCAATAGGCCTGGGTCGCCTGGCGGATCGCCGTCCCGCTTCCGAGCCACGTCTCGTTCCGACGGCCGCTAAGCCGATCGGCGCTGGAGCGGACCTTGGCGCGAATCGCGTCGTCGGGCAACCCGAGGCTGAGGGCGCTGGCGACACCGAGTTGGAACCTCGCCTGAGGATAGACCGGCGCGGCGAACTCCGCGAGTGACCAGCGATCGAGCGGGATCTCCAGCCACCCCGACTCGCCCTCGATCGCTCGCGCGACGCTTCGCGCCGAAGATGGGAGCAACGGCAGGGCGGAGCGGTGAACTTCGATATCGGTCCGACTGGTGTGGGGCGAGTAGAGGGCCCAAGACGGCCAGTGATCCCAATAACCATACGTCGCCCCACGCGGCAACCGTTCCCCCAGCGGCAGGATGATCGCACCCCCCAGCACCGCCACGGCGATTCGCCGCAGCCAACGATCGCCGGCCCCAAATATTCGGTCGTCGTCGGGTTGGCCGGCGCTCGCGACGGCGGGGTGTCGCACCAACAGCCAGATCGCTTGCCAGGCGAGCATCAGGTTCCAGAGGATGACCCCGCTGCTCTGGTTTAGCCCCCAGGGGCAGAGGGACACGGGGCCGAGGGACACGACCAGCAGCGAGTGCATCGCCACCGCGCCCCAGCCGGCCCAAAAACGGGTTCGAGGGATGAGGATCAAGACCCCGATCAGCAGTTCGATTGCCGGCAGCATCAACACCGTCGCTCCCCAATCGGCGGTTGTTCCGTCGGGCTGCGGCACCCCTGTCGTCCCGGGAAAAAGTCGTGCTGCGAAGGCCGGGCCGACGGTGCGCAAGAATTGCTGATCGAACTTCCCGAGGGCCGAATAGAGGTAGAGGGTGCTGGTCAGCAGGAGGAGGCCGCGGCGGCACCGGGTGGCGTTTCCCATCGCGGCGAAGACCCAGCAATAGAGCCAGCCCTGGTACGCCCACGCCTGGATCCGATGTTGGTTAAGGATCATCATCGCGGTTAGCCCAGCCCCGATCA
Source organism: Planctomycetaceae bacterium (assembly GCA_040375695.1). GTDB lineage: Bacteria > Planctomycetota > Planctomycetia > Pirellulales > Pirellulaceae > UBA6163. Next base: position 43,237 of record JBEIRZ010000001.1, on the reverse strand, counting down.
GCAGTGCCGCCCCCTCCCCTTCTCGGCGCCACGGCGCACCCGCGAGCCGTGACTCACCCGGAAGCCGCGGTTTGACCCCGATGGCCAGCGCCGTTAACCCTGCCAAGACGGCCACAAGCGCCAACGGATCGATCAGGCTCGCGACGGCTTGGGGGATGCGGAGCATCGGCACCGCGGGGAAATCGACCGCTGGCAGCGGCGGAACGATTCGGGGGATCCAGAGTTTCCAGGTCGCCGCTAGCAGGGCCAGCATGCCCCATGCCCAAACCTGTCGCAGTCGGCCCAGGTCACGATCTGGCCCGCTGGTGACCACGGGCTCAGGCTTCGACATGGGGGAGGTCGTCTAGCGATCGGAGTTGGAAGAGTTGCAGGAAGCGTTCCGTGGGGAAATAGACCGCGATCGCTTTCTTGCCCCCCGGTTCGGTCACGCGTCGCTGTTCCAGCAGCCTGCGGCGGACGAGTTGGCTCAGTAGGCTGCCGCTTTCCTTGCCCCGTTGGTCCTGAACCTTTTCGGCGGTGATCCCCGGTTGGTAAGCGACAAGGCTGAGGACTTCGATCGCCGCTTGCGACAATCGGGATTCACGGATCTTGCCATAAAAGGCGCGTCGGATGACTTCCATGTCGGGGGCAACCCCCATGCGAAAGCCATCTTCATCGCGATGGATCCGAATGGCCTGCGAATTCGCGACGTAGGAAGCGTTGAGCTCGTCGACATACCGCTGGACGTCTTCGGTCGTTACGCCGCGCATCAGCCCCGCCAGCTCCGTGTCGGTCAGTGCCCGGTTTTCGGGGTTGCCGATGAAGAGGGCTGCTTCGATGATCGCCAGCGGGCTTGGGGGGGACCCTTCGTCTTCTTCATCGACCGCGTTGTCGTCGTCCGCCGGCTCGTCATCGTCCGCCGCGCCGCCGCTGGGTTCACCGGGCTCGGGGGTTCCGAGCCGCTCGGTCGGTGACGGCTCAAGCGGCGTGGGCGAGGTGGTGGTCGGCGCGGGGGATGATGCGGGCTCGGCGGACGGGCGGTGGTTCTTGGTCGTCCAGGCTTCGGCTTCGGCTCGCGCTTCGGCATCGGCCTTGGCGATCGCGGCGGCATAGGCCTGGCCGAGCTCTTCGAGCGAAAGCCCCTCGAAGGCCTCGTCGTCATCGGACGGTGGCGGCGCGGGTTGTGGGGGCTCTTGGTTCTGGTCGGTTCGCTTGACCATCGCGGGCTTGGTTGGGGTTAGGCCAGCGGCTCTACCTCGCGGCTGTAGACCGCGTAGACGGATTCGAAGGTCTCGACATCGATCTGGAATTTCGGTTGTGTGTCGGTGTAGCGATTGCAATGTTCGGTGAGGACGCGATACAGGAACCGGAAGAGGTGCCTGGGGACGCGGAGTGATTGGAAGACGTTGAGCAACCGTTGGTAACTGATCGCGTCGACGAAGAGGTCTTTCGGTTCGGTCTTGCGCCCCTCGATGGAGCAGGCCAGGATCCGCGAGTTGACGAGGTCATAGAGCGATTCGCCCGACCACTGGAAGGCCGGGATGAGATTCTGTTTATCGAGCCTCGCCCGCTCGTGGAATTCGCGTCCCTCCCGCTCGACATCGCGATAGAGCTCTTTGGGGAGCATCAGCTTAAAGCCGAGGCCGGGGTGTTTGAGCAGTTTGTTGTCGAGCAGCGGCCAGACGAACCGCCGCATCAGTTCCGCTTGGCCGCCGAGCATGTCAGGTTCATCGACGCGATCCATCAGGACCATCATTCCTTCGAAGCCGAGCGACCGGAGGAGCCCCTGGAACTTGCTGAGCAGTTCGTAGCGGTCGTCGGTGCGGTCGTATCGCGGGAGCGGTTGGCTCGCCAGTTCGCGGGGGGGGATCTTCATCAACACCCGCCGGAGCGGCCCGACATCCCGTTTGCCAACCCGCATGTGCCGGCGGATCCCCATCGCGGCCCAATGATTCTTGACCAAACGGCTGACGTAGGGGAAGCTCGCGGGGATACCGATGAGGGCGCCGAGGATCAGCGCCGTCTTTTCGCTGATCGAACCGCGGTACCAGGCCCCGCCCAGCAGCGCCGCGGCCAGGGCCAAGACCGTGACCATCAACAGCAGCGAGCCGTAGGCGGACCAATTGTAATAACCCAGCCTTTTCCGCAGCTCGGACCAGCGGGCGTCGAAACTCGAAGCCGTCGATTGGTCGTAGCAGCAAGCGAGCAGGAGCAGGTCGCGGGCCGAGGTCCGGTCGAGCTTGCGGAGCTTGCCGCGGTCGATCAGTTGCGCCGGACGCCCGAGGGCGTCGGGGCGCCCCGCTTGGTCCTCGGGGCAAAGCGCCTGGTTGACCAGATCGGTCACCCCCAGGCAGAGGATCGAGTCCATGTGGTCCCACAATCGCCACGCGTCGAGCGTCTTTTCGGGCTTCTTGCTTTGGAACGTCCCGACCCGTTCACGGAAGTGATCGAGGAACGGGTTGAAGTCGTCGTAGCGGATGATGAAGACACGGCGATCGGGGTTCTCGTCGTTGTATCGGCTAAGGTGCCTATCGATTTGGAGTCGCATCGCCGTCTTGCCGCTCCCTTTGGGGCCGAAGACGATCGCGGTTGAGGGTTCGGTCGGATCGCCATAGACCTTGTCCCAAACCGGGTGATAGGCGCTGCTGATGCAGTGGTCCTTGAACACCGGGTCGGTCTGTGCGTCTTCCTCGGCGAAAGGGTTGCGGAGGATGCCGTGGTGTTCGAAAAAGCTTTGAATATTCATCAGCGAGTCGCCCCGCAGGGCTCACACAGGGCGACGGTCAGGGGATAAGGTCCGACAGGGGCACGGGTTGGTTGTGTCGGGGGTTACTTGAGCCCTTCGATCATCTTCAGGACCCCTTCGCGGTTTGACTTCACGAGCTCCGCGGGGCCGGTCATCTTGATGAAGTACTTGCGACCTTTGGGGTCGACCAGGATCCCGCCGATCATCGCATAGTTCTCGCGTTCGACGACCTTGCCGGGGGCGAACGGGCCGCCGCCCATCGATTCTTTGAACTTGCCCGACAGGTCGACCATGTGGACGGTCCAATCACCCACCTTCAGTTCTTCGACCTTTTGTGCCTCGGCATTCCCACCGGTGAATTGGCCTTTCCAGCGATCGATGTTCGCTTTGACATCGCCACCGGCCGCCATCAGAGTGATCCGGGCGGAGGGGGCATCGGCGGCCTCGCCACTTTTGATGGCGAATTCGTGCTCGATGATCGGCGATTGGGGGCGGGTGCGCTTCCAATTCTCCGGGAGCTTGAGTTCCTTTTCGCCGAAGAGCGAGACGCTGTCCGCGGCCCCCTTGTCCTGGGCGGATGCGGGGCCGGTGATGGGGGCGACCAACGCCAAGGCGATGGCCATAACGATCGATCGTGAAAGGATGTGACGCATGCTCGCGGTCTCCACGGATGGCTGCGGAAGGTTGATGATTCGGGGTTTTGCGGGGATCGGTCTGACCCGCCATTCGCTCGGTTAGTTTAACCGCTCGGTCAGCCGAGCGGGATCGGTTTGCCGGGGAAACCTGCAGGCCGATCGATTCACGGGTACCGGTACGCGGATCCGCACCCACGTTAAGCCGGCCCCACATTAAGTCGGCCGCGCGTTAAGGCCCGGCGTCCGGTCATCCGGCGTGTGTGGGGGTGGCGAATCACCAGCGGAGGCCGAACTTTTCGCCCCCGGTGGGTTGGTTGTTGCCGCCTCGCAGCGGTCCGGCGTGGGTCGCTTTGACGGCGGGTTGACGGACCTCGACTTCCCCTTCGTCTTCCTCCGGTCCCTTCGTCTCGGGGGCCTTGTGGTGAGCCTGCCTGATCGACAGCGAAATCTTTTGCGAGTCGCGATCGATCGTCAGGACCTTCGCCTGGACCTCTTGCCCCTCGCTCAGGAACGAGGCGACGTTGCTCACCCGGTGTGGCGCGATTTCGCTGACATGGACCAGCCCTTCGACGCCGGAGACGATCCGGACGAAAGCGCCAAAGGCCGCGATCCGTGTCACCGTTCCGGTGATGACGCTTCCCGGGGCGAGCGACGCGCAGGCCGCGTCCCAGGGGTTCTCGAGCAGGTCACGATACGACAGGCTGATCTTCCCGGTTTGCTTGTCGATCTTCTCGACCTTGACCTTCACCCGTTGTCCCGGCTCGATGACTTCGCTGGGGTGTTTGATCCGCTCCCAGCTCAGCTTGCTGACGTGGATCAGCCCCTCGAGTCCCCCCAGGTCGACGAACGCGCCAAAGTCCTTGACGGTCCCGACGACCCCTTCGAGGAGGTCCCCGACCTCGATCTTTTCGAGCTGTTCCTGGCGTTTCGATTCGCGTTCCCGTTCGAGGATCGCGCGGTGGCTGACGACGAGGTTGCCGCGGCGGGGGTTCGCTTCGGTGATCACGCAGGTCAGCTTTTTGCCGACGTAGTCGGCGGCGTTCTCGATACGATGTTCGGCGATCTGGCTGATCGGCATGAAGCCGCGGATCCCGGCGACGGTGCACTCCAACCCGCCGGTGTTCGCCGCGGTGATGGTCGCCTCGACGATCGAGCCCGTATCAAGATCGGACCAGTCGGTGACGCTGATCGCCTCGCCGGGGATCGTCAGTTGGTACAGCCCATCTGCTTTGCTGAGCCCTCGGACGATTACTTCCAGCGGGGTCCCTGGAGCTGGGGGATCGGCGGAGAATTGTTCCAGCGGGATGACCCCTTGGTCGGGCCCGCCGAGCGAAACGAAGACGCCGTCTTCATCCGATTTGAGGACGGTAGCGTGGACCCGCTGGCCATCCTCCAGCGGTTCTTTGCGGAGTGCCATCCCGGCGCTGCCCGCGAGGAAGGCTTCGAGATCGACCGCCGAGGCGAGTTCCCTTTCCAGCTCGGCTTGCAAATCGCCCGAGAGTGGCTGGCGGACGTTGGGGACGGCCGCTTTGGGGGCGCGTGGGGGTTGCTTCTCGGCGCCGGCTTCTTGGTTTCGGCCCCGCCCTGGCTTCCCTTTCGCAGGGCCTCGGTCGGCGTGCGGTGGCGAAGAAAGCTGGTCGTTACCGGATGGATCGGCGAGCGGTGTGGCGTCCAGGGCCGCTTCGTCGCCAATCGCCGTCCCCTGGGGGGGGGCCACAGCGGAAGCCGGCCGAGACCCTCGTACGCCACCGATACCATCCCCGGGCGGTTTTCCGCCCTTCGGGCGATCCCCTTGACCGGGCGAGACGGGCTTGATCGACGCTTGGGGTGAAGCGGGCTTGGCAGGCGACGAGCCGCGAATCGCTAGAGGCCCTTTGCCGCGGACGACTGTTGCCAATGGGCCGCCGGTCACCGCGGACCCGCTGGCGATTGATCCGCCTGATGGGGGGGTTCCGGCGGAACCATCCCCGTCCCCGCTAGCGGGGGTGGTGGCGGGGGGATTGGCCGGAGTTTCGGAAGGATCGGGTTGGGGACCGCTGTTCATGGAAGTCGAATGACGGGATGGGGAGGACCGGATACGATGTCAGAGAATGGCAACGCTCCATTAGGCAGTCTAACCTCCATCCGGCCGGATCGGTAGTGTCGGCAGCGTCCGGCGGTTAAGGTGCTGTCCCCTGCCGAAGGGAATCGGGCCCTTGGCGACGGACATCGGGCCCCTGCCGAAGGGGATCGGGCCCTTGGCGGAGGACATCCAGGACGGCGGAGAGGTCCTGCGGGAGCGGCGCGTGAAACTCCATCAGCTTGCCGGTCTTGGGGTGGCGCAGCGTCAGCCGCGAGGCGTGCAGCGCGTGCCGTGCCAGGATCGGCTCTTCCCCTTTCTGGGGCTGAGAACCGAGCAGTTGTGACCGCGTCACCTCGGCGTGGCCGGCGTAGAGCCGATCGCAGAGGATGGGTCTCCCGATGTATTCCAGGTGCACGCGGATCTGGTGCGTGCGACCCGTCTCGGGCATCGCCTTGACGAAGGAATAACGCGCGAAACGCTCGAGGACTTCGTAAAAGGTCTTGGCGTGGCGGCTCGATGCGTGCCGATCACGGATCGCCATTTTCTCCCGTTGGAAGGGGTGTTTCCCGATCATCGCGTCGATCAGGTCTCGGTCCCGATCGATCCGGCCGACGGCGATCGCGAGGTATTCCTTCTGTACCTCCCGGTCGTGCCATTGCTGTGCCAGATGGAGGTGCACCGCGTTCGTCTTGGCGACGGCGATCACCCCGCTGGTGTCGCGATCGAGCCGATGGACGATCCCGGGGCGGGTCGGGCCGCCGATGTCGGAGAGCGACTGGAAACGGTAGGCCAAGGCGCTGGTCAAGGTCCCGGTCCAATTGCCTCTCGCCGGGTGGACGACCATCCGGGCTGGCTTGTTGATCACCACCATCCCATCATCCTCGTGGAGGATATCGAGCGGGATGTTTTCGGGGATGGTGTCGTCAGTCGCGGGGGCCGGGAGCCGAAATCGGATCGTTTGGCCTTCGCGGACCCGATGGCTAGGCCGGACCACCCTCCCGTCAACTTCGGCCGCGCCCGCTTGGACGGCGTCGCAGAGCTGTTGGCGGCTGAATCCGTCGAGCAATCGGGTCAGGAAGAGGTCGATCCGTTGGCCGACAGCGGCGGCGGGTACCCGGACCTGGCGAACCACATCGGTCAGTTGGGGTACCCCCGGCTCGGGGGCGTCAAAGTCGTCGTCGGGCGGTTCGAAGTTCACTCCGATTTGCTCGGCGATTCGGCAGGCGGTGGTTCGGGGGTGGCGGGGGGTGTCGGTGCGGCTGGCTCTGCCTTCGGCGGGACGCTTCCCTCGGTCCCTTCTGGCTTAGCTTCGGGGGCATCAGCCTTGGGCTCAGGCGTGTCAGCCTTGGGCTCGGGTGCATCAGTCTTGGGCTCAGGCGTGTCAGCCTTGGGCTCAGCTTCATCCGGTTTGGGTGAAGGCTCGTCCCCTTTCGGTTGGGGCTCTTCGGATGGAGTTGCCGATTCGGCCCTGGCCTTGTCGAGCAGCCCCTGCAGATCGGGCAGGGCGACGTTCGGGTTGTCAGGCAGCAACGAACCGGAGGGTGACCCCGGTGGGGTGGCGGGCGTGGCCGGTTTGAAATCTTGTTTCGCGAACCACGTCAAGAATTCGGTCGTGGCCGGATTCTTCAGCTCTGCGATCCGATTTTCGGCGATCTTCACGATCGCGTCGGATTCTTTAAGCCGGACGACTTCGCCATAAGCTTTGACCGCTTCGTCGATCTTTCCGAGCGATTCGTGGGCCCGGGCCAAGCCGAGGTTGGCGCGGGAAACGACCAGCGGGTCGGCGCCGGCGGTGTCGCGGACTACGGTGTAGCTGTCGATCGATTCGGCGATCCGTTTTTCGGCATCCTCACGATCTTCGAAGAGGGCATTGATCCCCTCGGCCAGCAGGGTGTCGGCTTGCAGCAGGTTGGCCATTGCCGCGACGGGTGTCCCCGGGACCAGTTGCCCGACAACCTTGAGCGCCTCGGCATCGGAAGTGGCCGAATTTTGGAGCAATTGCAACGTGGCATCGCTCCGTTTCCCCATCTCGTTGCCGCGCAGCAGCGCCCATCCTACGAGGCCGATGGCGGCGGCACCGGCCGCAGCGGCGATCGGTTTGGCATACGGCTCGATCGTGGTCAGCCACTTGCCGAGGTAGTCGGCGAGGTAGTTGTCTTGAAGTTCGTGGCGGCTTTCTGGTTTCATATTGATTCGATCCGTCGGAGTGGGAAGGGTTCGCCTGCGGATCGATTGAAAGTGAGCCCGACGACCGGTCCCGGCAAAGCTTCCAAATCGTTGCGAGGACCACGTTGGCCCAGTGATGGCCCGACGATTTCTCGATGATTTCTCGATGATGTCTCGATGATCGCACCCGCTCCCGCGAGTAAAAACTATAGGTCTGGCCGTGATTTAGCGTCAATAGGATCGCCAGATGCCCGCCCCGACGAGCTCGCGGGTCGCTTGGCCGGCCCAGCCTCGGTTGGCCAGTGGGCTGGCGGGGCTGGGGTGGAGCACGCGAACGACACGGCAGGAAATCCCTCCGGCTTTGGCCACCCTCTGCAGGCAGGCTTCGGCATAAGCCCCTACCCCGACGGCGAATTCTGGCTCCAGGGCGGCAAGCGTTTGTCGGAGGTGCTCGTCGCAAACCGTGTCAAGCCGTTCTCGTTCACCGGACGGCAGCTTGTCGGGGGTTCGGTTGCGGCCGGTCGCTTCCATAAAGACGAGCGGGCAATAATTGACGACGAAGTGCTCGCGAAAGAATTGGGACGGATCGCCGAAACGGTCGCGGAAGAGTCCCCACAATCGCTCGCCGCTGACCTCGCTCCGCCGACAGGCGAAACCCTCGATCGGACGTTTGGGGTGCTCCTCGGGCGGCTTGCCAACAGCGACGTTGATCCCCAGCCAATCCCGCACCGCCTCGACTTGGCCGAACGGAACACCGGTTTGTGCCATCCCCCAGGGCCCAGGGTTCATCCCTAAGAAAAGGACCCGCGCGTCCTGCGCCGCAGGGGCCATCGTCAGGTATCGATGGTGCGCGTCCCAGGCATAACGGAGCGGGTTGTAGACGTGGGTGACCGGCTCGGAAAAGACGAGTCGGTCGACGCCATCGGCAAGCCAGCGGGCCGCCGCGACGAGTCGTTCGTGCGTCGTGGTCATAGTTCGAGATACTCCTCGATCGCTTCCGTCAACAGTTCCGGCCTTGGCTCTTTGCCCGTCCAGCGGAGCATCGCCAGGCCGATCCTCGCGACCTCCAGATCGATCGGGTGGACGACAGGAGGGCGTCGGGTCGGCCAGGCCCTTGGGGCGGACCAATCGCGAGGCGAGGCCGCGATGTCGACAATCAACGAGTCGGGGTGCCAGCTCGGCGGCTTCTTCGAAGCCGCAGTGGGGGCCGTCTCGCGATCGCCTCGCCTCCTCGATGGTGTAACGCGTTTGGGGTTCGGCGTGGCGACGTTCGCGTAGCGGAGGATCAGCCGCGGTCCGTCGGGCGTGTCGCCATCGCCGGCTGCTGCCCCCGAGTTCGTTTTATCGTCGGGCGGGGCCGCAGCGGCATCGATCTTGCCAGCGGCCGCGGCTTGGGGCGCCGCGATGACAGGCTCTCGCGGGGCTCCGCTACGCAGAAAATCGTCGCGCGACCGTGCCGTCGCGATCAGGCCCAAACCGGCGGAATCGGGGAAAGGTTCCCCCACCCGCTCGACCCCGACAATCGCCCTGCCGATCTGCGCTTCGTGTCTGGCGATCAGCAGCCCCACCGCTGCGTCACGAAAGTTATGAGGGACGATCCGTCCGTCTCGGTCGCGGGACCAGCCATCGATCGGCGAGCCGACCCCCAGGATCGCCGCCGCCGATCGTTCGTGTGGCGCCGCGATCAAGCCGCCATTAAACCCTAGCGAGTCGACCCCGCCGAGCGCCGCCGGAAGCGACCCGGGCGGGACATCGAACGAGAGGCATTGCCAATCGAGATGCATGTCAGACAAGGCACGTGTGATGCAGAACTGCGCCGGGCTGCCGCCGATCGGATGTCCGATCACGGCGATGGCGGGTTGTGCGGCCGACTCACCCATGGCTGGTCGAGCGCCCGCTGAAGGAAGCGATGGCCCCTGCCAACAGCGCTGCCACCAGCGCCCCTGCGATCCCCATCCATCCCTTGCGAAGCCAATCGGCTTTCTCCGCCGCGACGGTCTCGTAGGGGTAAGGGAAGGCGACGTCCTCACCGAAACTTTCGAGCTCTTGCCACTCACGGACCAGTTGCGATGCGGGGGCTTGGGAGTATTGCGATTCGACCATTTCGATGTGGCTTTCCGTCGTCCCGGGGATCGCGATCGCCCAGTAGCGAACCAGACAGAAGCCACCCAGCCCCAGACAGGCCGCGGCCAGCGCGACCAGGGCGACAAAGCCGGCCCGCTTTGCCAGTGGCGAAGCGGCCGTCTCGACACCTGCCGGCGATGGGGTCGATGCGGTCGGCATCGACGCTTCGAGCCGACGCAATTCGCCGAGCTTCGGGACCGTGACGGCCTTCGAGCAAGACGGGCAGGAGACTTCGCCACCGGCGCGACTGATCGGCACATCGATCGAGGTGTCGCAGTGGGGACAACGGATTGCGGGCATCGAGGGCTCCGGGCATCGAGGGCTCGGGGGGGCAGGTTTCCGGCAGGCGCGGCGAAATGTGGCTGGGCCAGGTCGGTTGGCTCGGGGCGGGCGTCGGTGGGATGCCGCTTCCGGCCGCGGTAATCGTGAGCGATACCGCAATTTAGCAGTTGTAATCCCCCCCGCCCTCCCCTCCAAGCCTCCCGGTTCGCGTTCCTGGGACGGGCAAGCCGCTGGGGTGCGGGCCAGACCGAGCCTTGGGGGTACCGAGGAAATCCTGAAATCCCAAGGGCTCAAGAACTGGACCTGAGGTCGAAAACGACTAGAATCGGGTCATGGGGTCGCCGCCACCCTCACCCACTCGCCGTCGTCATTACGTTGTCGCCTTGACCGCGACCGATCTCACGACAGCTAACCGGGATGTAACATCGGACTGAATCGTCCGCAATGAGCGACCGCCTGACGAAGACTCGATCCGCACCTTAGTCGCAAGCCTCATCTCGGAAAGGGCTCGCGGCGGGCGTCACCGTATTCAAATTCATCGACCGATTCGAGCATTTGCATCATCCGTTGTTAAGGCCTTCGGGGTCAGCGAACGGTGGAGATGTTCGAAGGATCGACGAAAGTGGGTGGCGTTTTTGGGGCTGGTGATTTAAATGGGGTTCGAGTGAGCGTCGTGAAGATCGATCCGAATGTGGACGAGGGAGTGTTCCATCGGCATCGCGAACCGGCGACGGTCTCGCAATCCTCCTGGCGGATGGGCTGGGTGATTGGCGACGAGGCTCAACAATTCGCCAAAGTTTACCGAGTCGGACGAATCGCCATAGAAACAACTTTTTGCCAATTTGTCGACTTGGCTAAAGGGCGGTCGGACGCGTGGTAAGCTTGGTCAGAATGTTGCCGCTGGACCCATTCCTAACTACCGAAATCGAGCACGCTTAAGGAGTGCAGAACTTGTACGAAACGCTTTTGGATGACTTCGAGGATGACTCGCTACGTTCGGCGGACGTCGAAGAGGGTTTTCGTAAGCTTCCCGTTGACGAGGATGATGACGACGTTGTCGCGGTTGCCGCGGCGCGGGCGGTCGACGGAGAAGTTCAGTTGGAGAGTTCCGACGAGTTGTTGTCGGGCTTCGACGACGGGGAGTCATGGTCCGACGACCCGGTGCGAATGTACTTGACGCAAATGGGCGAGATCCCGCTCTTGACCCGGCGTCAGGAAGTCGAATTGGCCAAGCGGATCGAAGAGACCCGCCGCCGCTTCCGTACGAAGCTGCTCGAAAACCACTACGTCCTGATGGAGGCGTTCAAGACGCTCCGCAAGGTGCATCGCGGCCAACTGCCGTTCGATCGCACCGTCCAAGTGTCGGTGACCGACCACTTGGAGAAAGAGCAGATCCTGGGGCGGTTGCCCCACAACCTGAAGACCCTGGCGGTGCTCCTCCGCCGCAATCAAAACGATTGGCAGACGGCGCTCAGCAAGAGCGCCTCGCAACGTCGCCGTAAGCAGGCTTGGCAATCGCTGGCCCGCCGTCGTCGCCGCGCCGTCCGGTTGATCGAAGAACTCGGCTTGCGGACGCAGCGGATCGAGAACCGGATTTCCCTGTTGGAAAAATTTCTCCAGCGGCTCACCGAGATCGAACGTCATGTGAAATCGCTCGGGCGAAGCAAGCAGGATCTCGAGGTGAAGGAACGGCTCCTCAAGGAACGCCGTCAGATCATGACCGCGTGCCAGGAGACCCCGACGTCACTTCGCAACCGCGTCTCGGTGCTCAATCGCGTCTATTCCGAATACCAGCAGGCGAAGCGCGAGCTGAGCGAAGGGAACTTGCGGTTGGTCGTTTCGATCGCCAAGAAGTATCGCAACCGCGGCCTCTCGTTCCTCGACCTGATCCAGGAAGGCAACGCTGGGCTGATGCGGGCCGTCGATAAGTTCGAGTACCGTCGTGGGTTCAAGTTCTGTACCTACGCGACGTGGTGGATCCGTCAGGCGATCACCCGTGCGGTCGCCGACCAGAGCCGTACGATCCGGATCCCGGTCCATATGGTCGAAACGATGAGTCGCGTCCGTAACGTCGCACGGCAACTGCTGCAGGAACTCGGCCGCGAACCGACGATCGAAGAAACCGCCCGTCGCGCCGACACCACGGTCGAAGAGGCCCGACGTGTCCTCACGATGAGCCGCTTCCCGATCTCGCTCGATCGCCCTGTCGGCAACAGTGAGGATAGCCAGTTCGGCGACCTCCTCCCTGACGGCACCGCCGAGAGCCCGCAGATCGGTGCCGCCCAAGAGATGCTCAAGAACCGCATCACCAACGTGCTCAAGAGCCTCTCCTATCGCGAACGGGAAATCATCAAACTCCGTTACGGTTTGGGCGACGGTTACAGCTACACGCTGGAAGAGGTCGGGCACATCTTCAAGGTGACCCGTGAACGGATCCGTCAGATCGAAGCGAAGGCGGTCAGGAAGTTGCAGCAGCCGAGCCGCAGCCAAGACCTCGTCGGGTTCCTCGACTGATCCGCTCCGTTGCATGTAGGGGGCGGGCCCGATCAAGCCCCCCTCTGCATCGCAAACCGCTCGGTCCTTTTGAAGGTCGATGCCGGGGGGTTAAAAACAGAGCTGGTGAAGACAGAGCTGGTAAAAACAGAGCCGGTAAGACAGAGCTAATAAGACTTTGGGCGGTGCCTTGGAGAATCCAAAGCACCGCCCATGTCATTTGATACTTGTCGTTTGATACTTGAGTCGACTCTTCACCGGGGTCGATCTGTCGTCCCCGGGTTGCTCTTTGCGATCCGTTTTGGTGTCGCGATGCTCTTCGCCCTTGGCGATCGGTTCTTCGCGTTCACGCGACCTTTGTCGGCACACGAGAATTCGCTTTCAATTGCGACCGGTGGACGGAGTGACGGAGCGTCTGACGAGAGGGTCGGCTTCGACACGACCCAGTCGCCACCGTGCTAGCGATCGCGGAGCGGCTGGCCAACACTGTCCGGCGTCGGCCCCGGCGGGCATCACCGCTGTCTGGCCTTCTCTTCGGCCTGTGCCGCACGCAGCGCCGCCGCTTCACGCGGTAGCTTGAACTCGGGGCCAGCCGGGAAGTACTGCACGTCATCGTACAGGTAGTAAGGGCTCGGTAAGGTTTGCCCGTTCATCGATACCTGACACCCGCCGACACCGCTGACCAGACTGGCGACACAAATCAACAGCAAGCATGCCTTGCGGACGGGAATGAGACGGTGGATCATCTTAGAAGTCGCCTTATGCGGACCTGTGCGATTTTTCGGTCCTTTCGGCTAGGCCTCAGAACCATCCTCAACCGTTATCGGCGGTCTAGCCGTCAAACTTTGACAGGATCCGAAGAAATCTCATTAGCGCCTCGAACCCGTCGCCCTGAAAGGCCGTCTCCTCCATGCGAGTCTTGTTTTTAGGCGACATCGTCGGCCGCCCCGGGTTAATGGCGATATGCCAGCATTTGCCCGCGATCCGTCAAGAGCTTGAGCTCGACATTGTGATCGCCAACGCCGAGAACGTCGCCGACGGTTCGGGGATGATGCCGGCCCAATTCAAAAGTCTCGTCGAGGCGGGTGTCGACGGGGTAACGATGGGGGACCACATCTATCGCAAGCTCGAGATCAAACAGCTCCTTCAGGACGACCCGCGGATCGTCAAGCCGGGGAATTATCCTGCCGAGGCCCCGGGGCGGCCCTGGACGGTGATCGGCCGGCGCGGCGGAAACCAGGTCGCGCTGCTGTCGCTGCTCGGCAGGGTCTTCATGCGGCCGGTCGATTGCCCCTTCGCGGCAGCCGATCGGTGGCTCGCGCAGCTCCCCGAATCGGTGAAGGTGCGGATCGTCGATATCCATGCCGAAGCGACGAGCGACAAACAGACGCTCGCCCGCTATCTCGACGGCCGTGTCACCGCGGTCCTGGGGACCCACACCCATGTCCCGACGGCCGACGCGCAGCTCCTCCCTGCCGGGACCGCTTACATCACCGACGTCGGGATGACCGGTCCGTACGCCGGGGTGATCGGTCGCCAGTTCGACCGCGTGCTCGCCACAACGGTCACCTTCGAACCGGTCCATTTCCACGTCGCCCAAGGGGATGTCCGGATCTGTGGTGCGGTCGTCAGGTGCGACCCCCAGACCGGACAAGCGATCTCGATCGATCGCTTCGAACGTCCGGTGTGACGCGGTTGTTGGCCTACTGCTGCGCCCAGTAATCGACCACCGTCGCCTTTTCCAGGTGCGGCTTGAGCAGGTCGACGAAACGCTTGTGGGCGGGGTGAGGCAGGTAGGCGTCGCGATCGGCTTCGCTCTTGAAAGTCACCAGAAAGCAATGGGTCAACCCGCCGTTCAACCCCTCGGGGCTGTTATTGAGCCCATACTCGAAGTCGGCGATCTGGGGGATTTCCTGGCGGAGCTTGCGAAACGCGTCGACCACCTTTTTGACATCGGATTCGCTGCTGGTCGATTTGAATTGGAACAGGACGACATGCCGCAGCATTTTGGGGCCTTCGCTCGAAGAGGGGGATTGGCCGACCGAATCGGCAGCCAGTGTAGCGCCAACGGCGATCAACAGCAGTGCGCTCCCGATCGTCTTGATCGTGGCAGGGCGGAAGAAAGGGCTTGCGGGAGGTCGGATCATCGGGTCTTCCTGGGAATCAAGGTTGGAGGGTTGGAGGAGTGGCCGGACGGCATTCGCCGCGACGTTGTCGTGCGGCGCGGAGTATCGCGGTGTGCCTTGATCGGGCATTGATGGTGCCCTCGCAACACGACTGTCGAAGCGAGGCGACCTGGACGCCGACCGGGACGATTCGGATTTGTCGATCAAGATGAGCGAATCGGATTGCCGAGGGAAGAGGCCGACCTCAGGTCCCCAAACGAGTCCCGTTTCAGCTCGACTCGAGGCGCCGAACCTTGTCAGCCCCGATGATCGCCATGAGCGATCGCTGGGCCTCGGGGCGGGCTTCGATCAGCCCTTGGTAGGCCCGCCTTAATTTGTCCCACAATTCGGCCGTCTCGCGCGAGTCCGGGTTGGCCAAGTCGATCAGTTGCGCGATCGCGACGACGCGGAACAGGCGATCGGCCGCCGGGTCCCCCGCGATGCGGGTCAGGATCACGGAGGCTTCGTCTTGACGCTGTTGGCGGATCAACAAGCGTGCCAGTTGGATGTCGGCCTTGATCGCATAGGAGGCGTTGGTGTCGTTCAGTTCTGGGGGGAAGTGTTCTCGTACCGCTTGCCACCCGGCGATGTCATCGCGGCTGACCGCCGCCAGGAATTGCTGCTGCACCGTCTCCTTCGCGGGGACGCGATCGGGACGCAGGAGCCTGGGGACCGACCGCGGGTTGCCGGGCATCGCGAGCCACGCACCGACGATCCCGGCAAGGATCGGGACGCATGCCGCGATCGCCAAATTGCGGTGGGCCTGCCGGCGGCGGAGCGTCTCGGCTTGCATCGCCCGCTGCAATCGGATCGTCGCTTCGGCGGTCCCCCCGGTCATCGCCTCCGTGGGCAACCCCGACTGTTCCCCGACCCATTCCGCCAGTGCCCCTGCCGAGGCGAACCGGTCTTCGGGGTTCTTGGCCATCAGGCGGTTGATCGCGGCGAGCAGCCAGTCAGCGTATTTGACGTTCGGACGAATCGAGCTGAGCGGCTTGGCGGTTTCGTTGAGGTGCTGCATCGCCACGGCCAGCGGTTCTTCGGCATCAAACGGTGGCCTGCCCGAGAGGAGGTAATAGAGCGTGCAGCCGAGCGAATAGAGGTCGCTGCGAGGGTCGACCAGTTTTCCTTGGACCTGTTCGGGGCTCATGTAGCGGGGGGTCCCCATCGTCAGGCCGATCTGGGTCAGGTCGCCGCCGCCTTGAAGCCGGGCGAGGCCGAAATCGGCTACCTTGATTTCACCCTGATGCGATCGGAGGATGTTTTCGGGCTTGATGTCCCGGTGCGTGATCCCTTCCTTGTGCGCGGCGCAGAGCGCCAGCGTGACGGCGCGGAGCACCGCCACGGCCTCTTCCTCCGTCAACGGCCCATATTTCTCGACCTGCTCTTTCAGGTTCAGCCCGTCGACCAATTCTTGGGCGATGAAGTGATGGTTACCGACGCGACCGACTTCGTAGACATGGACGATGTTAGGGTGGCTCAGCTTGGCCGCGGCTTGTGCCTCGCGGCGAAACCGTTCGGCATACTCCTGGTTCCCTGCCAGGTCGTGCCGCAGGACCTTGAGCGCGACCTGGCGTCCCAGCGGCCCGTGCTGCGCCGCGTAGACGTCGGCCATCCCGCCGCGCCCGATCCGCCTTAGGACGTGATAATCGCCGATCTGGCTCCCGGTCAGGCTGGCGTTTCCCCCATCCCCTTCGGGCCGGCTGGGGGACGACGTCGGGTCGTTCGATGAGTCGCGGGGCGGGGGTGTGTCGTGAGTCATCGCGTGGAGCCCGCGGGTCGATGGATGGAAACGAGTTGGTTAAGCGAACCGCTGCGGAAACCCGCCAGGTCAACGGTGACGGCACGGAAGCCGAGTCGCGAGAAATGCCGATTCAGGTCATCGAGCAGCGGTTGCCGGACCAAGTCCGCGATCGCTTGGGGGGCCACTTCGATCCTCGCCATTTCTCCCGGATGGAGCCGGACGCGGAGGGGCGAAAAGCCCCTCGCCGCCAGCCAAGCCTCGCCCCCTTCGATCATCTTCAGCCTCGCCTGCGTCACCTCGACGCCGTAGGCGACGCGGCTGGCAAGGCACGGGGCCGCGGGGAGTTCTGCGACCGACAACCCCCAGCGGGCCGCGATCCGCCGGACGTCCGCTTTCCCGATCCCCAAGTCGGCCAGCGGGGTGCGGACACCGACCTGGCGCCCCGCTTCGATCCCGGGGCGATAATCCCCTAAGTCATCGGCGTTGGTACCCGAAACGATCGGCCGAGATTCACCCGCACCGGAGGCTTGACCCCGGTCCCAGTTCGCGGCTTCGGCGGCGATCAGGTCGAGCGCTTGGTAGAGCGTCTGTTTGCAGAAGAAGCATCGCCGCGTGTCATTGCGGGAGTATTCGGCGATCGACAGTTCGCCCGTCTCGACGACCCGGTGTTCGATCCCGATTTCTTTCGCCACCCGCAGCGCGATCTCCCTTTGGACCATCGGGACGGCAGGGCTGAAGGCGGTGACCGCGACCGATCGTCCACCCACGGCCCGATCGGCCCTCGACGTAGCTTGATCGGCACTCGCCGCGACTTGATCGGCCCTTGCCGCGGCCGCCGCGACCACGGCGCTGTCGACCCCGCCCGAAAAGGCGACGACGCAGGGGACCAGATCGGCCATCGCTCGGATCAGCCGCTGTGCCGTCACCGCGACCGGATCACCCGCGCCGATCGGGTCCCTTTCACCCGCATCGTTCGGCCCTTGGGGCTCTTGCCCCTTCGGTACCTGGGTGCTCGTTCCGATCGATCCGATCGACGTTTCTTCGGCTGGGTTCAAGGTGGTCCGTCGGGATAAGGGGAAAGGTTCGACAATCGGATCGGCGAAATGTGGTCGCACGGCGGAACGTGTCATCCGGTGGCGACGCGGACGAAGTAACCGGCGTCCAGCGATCGTCCGTGGGCATCCCTTAGTGTTGACCGTCCGACCTCCCAATGCAAATCCCGCGGCCGACCCCAGTCGCCGATTCTGCCCCGCAGGTAGTCGCGGATCTGGCGTTGATCGGGTTGTTCCCCATGCCCTGTGACCAGGAGGGCCCTTTTTTCTCCGGAAAACAGTTTGAGGCAATCGTCCAGCAGCGGCCAGAGGTCGCGGCCGATCCGCCACGCCTTACCGTCCGGGGCGTGGCCGTAGGTGGGCGGGTCGAGCACGATCACTTGGTAGCTGTTCCCTCGTCGCACTTCCCTCGCCACGAAGCGTGCCGCGTCGTCGACCAGAAACCGGGCCTGTGCTTCACCCAGGCCGTTCTCGGCGGCGACCGCTCGGGCCGCCAGGACGCTCGGCTTCGCCGCATCGACGTGAGTGACCGTCGCCCCCGCGGTCGCCATCGCCAGGGTGCTCCCGCCGGTGTGGGCGAAGAGGTTCAGGCCGCGGATCGACCGACCGACCGGTTCCCCCGCCGAGTCGATCCCGGCTTCGTCCCCAGGGTGGGCCCCAGCCCGCGGCGGCGCGCTGGTCCTCGCCGCCAGCCAAGCCCAGTGGGCCGCCTGTTCCGGGAAACAGCCGATGTGGCCAAACGGGGTCGGACGCAAGGGCATTCGGAACGCCCCCGCATCGAAGGCCAGCCCGTCGGGCCACGCCGTCCTAAAGCTCCACCCCGCTTCGCCCTTGGGGGCGCCGCGACCAGATCGCACTGGCGAAAGGAAGGTCGCGTCGGCCTCGCGCCATCGGCCGGGAGGCAACACAGGTTGGGCGTCCGCCGCGGCGGGGCTCGGGCGGTCGATCAGGTAACCGCTCAGCGATTCGAGCTTACGGCCGTTGCCGAAATCGATCAGTTGATAGCCCGGCAACACCCTTGGCCCTGTCACGAATGCGGGAACTGGCCTTCGCCGCGAAAAAAGTCTCGACACCCGCTCAGGAAGATTCCGGTTTGCGGCCCACGATGTCCCGCGGCACTGCTACCGCAGGACCCCTTTGCCGTCGGAGGGCCCTGGATTTTCGGAGGGCCCCGGATTTTGTGAGGGCCCCGCTGCGGAACCAACCGCTGCGGAATCACCGCCACGCGACTCGATTAGACCTCCGGACGCCGCCGGGGGTAAGCCCGCCAATTCGGGGGCTGGGGTGAATCCGTCGATGTCGTTTCGGGGGCTGGGGCGACCGGTCAGCGGCCAGCCGCGTTGGAATTTGACCTCGGCCGAGTAGTTAACGGGGGGGCGGGCGTTCACGTCGGCCATGTTTTTGACATAACCGGCCCCTGCCTTGCCGTCCTGTTTGGCGATCGCCGTGCTCTCGCGGATGCTCCCTCCTTGGAACGGCCCGATCCCGAGCACCCACGTGTTCCGCGACGTGGCGATCGATCGCGAGGTCCCCGATTGCCAAACCGGCTCGCGGGTCTCGCGGTCATAGGCGAAAGCGGCGACCTTGGCCGCCCCCTCGCGGGCGTCCCTGCGGGCGATCGCCAATTCGGGGATCGTCGCCGTGGGGGCCCCGACCGGCGCGACGAACGTCGAGGCGACCCCAAGAAAATTGTTTTCCGGGATCCCATACGTTACCCGGTGGTCGTCGGCGCCGAGGGTGCCGATCCGCCCTTCGATGATCACGTCGGCCATCTCCGGCTTTTCTTGCAATTTGCAACCGGCGGCGATGATCTGCTGACGCATCGAGCTGATAACATATTCTGCATTGACGAAGTTGTTCGACTTGACCGCCTTGATGTAGGTGTCGTCGAAATAGACGCGATACCCCGACAAGGGACGAAAGTCGATCGCCGCGATGCTGCTGTCGACCGCCGCGCTGAGCACCAATTGCTCCGTCGCTTCCTGGATTTTGGTCGTGCCGCAACCGACCCCACCGCCGATCACCAACCAAACGGCGATCGGCCACAGGGGGAATCGAGCCGCGACGGGACGCGGCGACGCGTTGGGACTCCTGGCCTTCATACCGTCGTCTGTAAACGATCCGGTCCCGGATCGCCAAGTCCAAACCGGCCATCTATCCCGCGGCCCCTCGCTAGCAAATCCCGGCGATCCCGACCGCTACGCCTTCGGTCAAAAAAAGGGTAAAACGGAGTTCGGATCGTTAAGGTTAGAATTTCGCCCCAAGTGGCCCTGCTCCCCCGTCCGCCCCCTCCGTCGGGTTGTCCGTTCCCATGAAGATCACCTGTAACCGCGAAAAATTGGCTTCGGCCTTCCAGTTGGCTGCCAGCGTCGCGCCCCAGCGGTCACCCAAAGAGATCCTCCACAATGTGAAGATCACCGCCTCCCAAGGCGTCCTACGGTTGACCGCCACCGACACCGAGGTCGGCATTCGGCTGGAGATTTCTGACGGCGTCGAGATCGAGACCGAAGGGACGGCGCTGCTGCCCGTGGTCCGGACCGGGGCGATCCTGCGAGAAAGCAGCGACGAATCGCTGCGGCTGATCACCGACGAGTCGGCGATCCAGATCCTCGGACGAAGCAGCAAATTCCGAATGCCCGGGGCCAACCCTGACGAATTCCCTCAGATCGAGGGTTTTCAGGAAGACGTCTATCACGAGATCCCGGTGCACCTCTTTCGCGACATGGTCAAGCGGACCGTCTTCGCCACCGATGCCGAGAGCAGCCGATATGCCTTGGGGGGCGTCCTCCTCGAGATGGAGAACGATTCGGTGATCGCGGTCGGGACCGACGGCCGTCGGCTCGCCCGCATGCAAGGCCAGGGGGTCGCGGTCGGCGGGCACCGCACCCAAGGGATGACGACGATCGTCCCCACCCGCGCGATCTCGCTGATGGAACGGGCCGTTTCTGACAGCGATGTCGTCGTCCAGCTCGCGGCCCGCCCAAACGACCTGCTGCTGCGGACCCCGCGCTGCGTCATCTATTCGCGGCTGGTCGAAGGGCGGTACCCGAATTGGCGGCAGGTCCTTCCACGACGCGATCACGCGACGCAGATCGACATGATCGTTGGCCCTCTCTTCGCTGCCCTCCGCCAGGCCGCCGTCGTCACCGACCACGACAGCCGGGGGATCGATTTCACCTTCGATCAGGGGACATTGCGGCTCGAAGCGAACACGGCGTCGATCGGGTCGAGCCAGATCGAGATGCCGATCGCCTACGACGCCGCGCCGGTCACGCTCAAGATGGACCACCGCTTCCTCGCCGACTTCTGCAAGGTCCTCGATCCCGAAACGAATTTCATCTTCGAGATCGAAGGGCAGAATTCGCCAGCCCTCCTGAGCACCGAGGACGGCTACGCCTACGTCATCATGCCGATGGCGAAAGAACGCTAAACCGAAAGACCCGTCCTCGCCCCCTACCCAGGGTGATTGTGGCGTCCTGCCGACGCGGCGAACCGTCCAGAGGCATTGCGAGAGGCCCCGGCTGAGGTTTACATTGCAGGAGCAGCATCACCTCCCGCCGGCTTTGCCCAATTTTCCCGCCCCGATCGAACCGACGTCGTCCCCGCGGCCCTAATGGCGGGCGACGGAATTCCTCTGCTTCGCGAATGACCGATCCGAAACCCAACCCGTCCCCCCCGACCACCGGGGCGAAAAAGATCCTAATCGTCGATGACGATTACGAGATCGTCGATTCGCTCCGTTACGCGCTGGAGGACCAGGGTTACACGGTCATCATCGCCCGCGACGGGAACCAAGGCTTGGCCCTTGCCGAGCGGGAAGAACCCGACCTGATGATCCTCGACATGATGATGCCCAAACGGAGCGGCTTCCTCGTCCTGGAAAAGCTTCGTCGCACACGGGAAACGCTCCTCCCGGTGATCATGATCACCGGCAACGAAGGGAGCCGGCACAAGGCTTACGCCGAGCTGCTGGGGGTTAGCGATTACATCCGAAAACCGTTCGCGATGGACCGCTTGTTGCAATCGGTCGCTGACCTTTTGGGACAATGATCGGCATGACGACCCCGTCGGATCCCCAACCCTCAGGTGAGCGTGCCGCGGAACTCGCCGCGGCGCGGAGGTGGGCCGTGATCGCTGGCATCGCCGGGTTTTTGGCGGTCGCGATCGGCGCTTTCGGCGCACATGGCCTGCCGGACTACTTGGGTTCGCTTCCCGATGCGACCCCCGAAAAGGTCGCCAAGCGGATCGACCAATTTGACGTTGGCGCCCGATACCACTTGGCCCACGCCGTGGCGCTGTTGGCGCTCGCCGTTTGGCTCGCATGCGGCCTGTCGGGTCGTGCGGCCCGTTCGATCCGGCTGGCCGCGACGATGCTGCTGGTGGGGATCGTGCTTTTCAGCGGAAGTCTGTATGTTTTGGTCTTAACCGACACACCCGTCTGGGGCGCCGTGACGCCGATCGGCGGGGTCGTCTGGCTGGCCGCGTGGGGATGGATCGCGATGTCCGCCGGGCGTGTCGGGAAACCTTGAGATCGCATCCGGGCGGGCTTTTTTCCGATGACGACATCACGCGCCGAGATCACGGCGTCCACCAGCAACGCCGTGACCATCCCCCTCCCCGAACGTCCACGCCGGTGGTGGCGGAGGCATTTGCTCGATCTCGAAAGCCTGTCGGCAGAAGAGATCGTGATCCTGCTGGATGCCGCCGACGCCATGAAACGGGTGACCAACGGTTGCCGCAACAAGATCCCGTTGCTCAGCGGCCGGACGCTCGCCAACCTCTTCTTCGAAAACAGCACCCGGACCCGCAACAGCTTTTCGCTCGCCGCCAAACGGTTGGGAGCCGACACCGTCGAGTTCTCCAGCGCCGGCAGCAGCGTCGCCAAAGGGGAAACCTTCATCGACACCGCCAAGACGATCCAGGCGATGGGGGTCGACTGGGTGGTGACGCGGCACCCCGCCTCGGGGACTCCCCACCAATTGGCCCGCGAGCTCCAGTGCTGCGTCCTCAACGCCGGGGATGGGGCTCACGAACACCCCACCCAGGGGCTGCTCGACATGTTGACGATCCGCGAACATCGCGGACGCCTCGACGGTTTGACGGTGGCCCTGGTCGGGGACATCCAGCACAGCCGTACCGCGCGCAGCAACATGTGGGGCCTGCGCAAGCTCGGCGCTCACGTCATCGTCTGTGGCCCCGCGACGCTCGTCAGCCCCCGCTGGCAAGAGCTCGGCTTTGAAGTCGCACACGACCTCGACGAGATCCTCGATCGCTGCGACGTGCTCAATCTGCTTCGGATCCAATTCGAGCGGTTCGAATCGCGTCCCTTCCCGAGCGTCCACGAGTACGCCAGCCGGTACGGGATGAACGGCCGTCGGATGCGGCGGTGCCGCGACAACATCCTGATCATGGCCCCAGGGCCGATCAATCGCGGCGTCGAGATCACCCCCGAAGTCGCCGACGGGCCTCACTCCGTGATCCTGGAACAGGTCACCAATGGGATCGCCGTGCGAATGGCGGCGTTGTGGTTATTGGCCGGCGGCTCGGGAAGCCCTGAGGAGGTGGTGGTATGAGCGAGTCGACGCCGATCTTGATCGATAACGGTCACCTGGTATCGCCCGCCGATCACCTCGACCGCCCCGGCCGATTGCTGCTGCGGCGGGGGCGGATCGAATCGCTCGACCCCGCCGACGGCGATTTGCCGAGCTATTACCATCGCGTCGATGCCCGCCGTTGTCTCGTCGCCCCGGGCCTCGTCGACCTCGGGGCCGAATTCCGCGAGCCGGGTTTTGAGGACGACGAGACGATCGTGAGCGGCGGCGCCGCGGCGCTGGCCGGCGGTTACACGTCGGTCCTCTGCCTCGGCAATTGCGACCCGCCGATCGATACCCCCGCGGGGGTCGAGCTCGTCGCCCGCATCGCCGCGGCCGCGGGCGGCCCGAAGATCCACGTCATCGCTTGCCTGAGCCAAGGCCGCAAAGGGGAGCAGATGGCCGAGCTCGGGCTGCTCTTCAAAGCCGGCGCCGTCGCGTTCAGCGATTCCCCCGCCGCGATCGGCCACAGCGCGCTGCTCAAACGGGC
Source organism: Planctomycetaceae bacterium (assembly GCA_040375695.1). Classification (GTDB taxonomy): domain Bacteria; phylum Planctomycetota; class Planctomycetia; order Pirellulales; family Pirellulaceae; genus UBA6163. The sequence continues at coordinate 19,711 of JBEIRZ010000001.1, read as the reverse complement.
CCTCGATTACAGCCGAATGTTCGACGTCCCGATCTTCGACCGCCCTGTCGACCCCGACCTCATCAACCGCGGCGTGATGCATGACGGCCGCGTCTCGCTTGTCCTGGGGATGGCCGGCTTGCCGACCGAGGCCGAAGACCTCGCCGTCGCCCGCGACGTCCGCCTCGCCGAGGCGACGGCAGGACGCTTGCACGTCGGCCCGATCAGCACCATGGGGGCGATCGACCTGCTCCGCTGGGTCAAATCGCGCGGCATCGCCGTCACCGCCTCCGCTTGTCCCCACAACCTCTGGCAAACCGACGACGTCCTGAGGGGCTACGAGACGCGGTACAAGGTCCACCCCCCGCTGCGCAGCGGCCGGCATATCGAAATGCTCCGCGAGGCGGTCGCCGATGGGACCGTCGACGCGATCCAAAGCGGGCACATGCCCCGCTCCGCCGAGAAAAAGATGAACGACCTCGATCAGGCCCCCTTCGGCGCGTCGACGCTCGAGACCGCCCTGTCGGTCGTCGCCACCCGCATGGTCCACGCCGGGATCATCTCCTGGTCGACGCTGGTCCAACGGATGTCGACCGGCCCGGCCCGGATCGCCAAACTCGATGCCGGTTCCCTGAGGGTCGGGGCCCCCGCCGACGTGATCGTGGTCGACCCTGACGAGACCTGGACCGTCCAAGCCGATCGCTTCTTTTCGGCCTGTCACAGCAGCCCGCATGACGGGGCCGAGGTCCGCGGCCGGGTGGTCTACACCATCGTCGATGGCGAGATCCGCTTCACCCGCAGGCCGGCTCTCGAACACCTCGCGACGAACTGCTGATCCCTGATCGATCGCATGGTCCTTGCCCCCGCACCCCGCACCGACCAAACTGGGGTTCGAGTGGCGTACGGCATCGCCCGCCTCGCCCCGCTTCGACGTCTCCTCCTTCCGCCCCTCCCCTCACCCGAGTCGTTCCCGATGGTCATGCGATTATTAGGCCTCTTGTCGCTCGTCTGTGTCGTCGCGGCCGGCAACGCCGCGAACTCCTTCGCCGAAGAAAACCAATGGCTCGAATTCCCCGGCGCCGCCGGTAAGCCCGGGAGCGGCAAGCGGGTCGTCCTCGTCGCCGGCGATGAGGAATACCGCAGCGAAGAGCTGATGCCGCAGCTCGCCAAGATCCTCGCCCAACAGCACGGCTTCGAGTGCACCGTCCTCTTCTCGATCGACCCCAAGTCCGGCGAGATCAACCCGAACCAAAGCGACAACATCCCCGGCCTGCATCGGTTAAAGGGTGCCAACCTGATGATCATCGCCACCCGGTTCCGCGCCTTGCCGGACGACCAGATGGCACACATCGTCGATTACGTCGAAGGGGGCAACCCGGTGATCGGACTGCGGACCGCGACCCATGCCTTCAACATCCCCGCCCAATCGACCTATGCCAAGTACGGTTGGAATTACCAAGGGGATGACTACAAGCAGGGCTTCGGCCGACAGGTCCTCGGCGAGACCTGGATCGCCCACCACGGTAAGCACGGTTCGGAAAGCACCCGCGGGATCGTCGCCGACCAATCGCACAAGATCGCGACCGGGATCAAGGATGGCGACGTCTGGGGCCCAACCGACGTTTACACCGTTCGCCTCCCGCTTCCCGAAGGTTCCCATCTGATCTTCCGCGGGGCGATCCTTACCGGGATGAAGCCCGACGACGAGGTCGTGAAGGACAACCGCAACGACCCGATGATGCCGCTGGCCTGGACTCGCTCTTACAAGGGGGGCCGTGTCTTCGCCACGACGATGGGGGCCGCTACCGATTTCACCAGCCAAGGGGTCCGACGGATGATCGTCAACGCAACCTATTGGTGCACCGGGTTGGAAGATGCGATCACCCCCGACCTGCAGATCGACCTGGTCGGCGATTTCAACCCGACCCGCTTCGGCTTCAACGCCTTCGTCAAAGGGAAACGTCCGGCGGATTACCGATAGGGCCCGGACGACAACGGGCGGGGGCCGAGAAGTGGGCCGACAGGTGGCCAAAAGGGAGGACGCGGTGATCAAACCGGTGAGCGAGCCCCAGCGGCCAAACACAGAGGCGCCAAACACAGAGGCGCCGAGCGCGGGGACGCGGGAACTTCACGATGCGGTCTCGCTTCGCGTCCTCCTCTTCGCCGCCGCCCGCGATCGGGTCGGGGCCGATGTCGTGACCATCGATGTCGAAGCCCCCACGACCGCGACCGCGGTGCTGTCGGCTCTCGGGGATCGCTTCCCGGACCTCGCACCGCTGTTGCCTAGCTGTCGGCTTGCGGTCGACCAGAGTTTCGTCGCGCCGGGTCACGCCGTTTATCCCCACAACGAATTGGCGTTGATCCCACCGGTTAGCGGCGGTTAACCCCAGGCCACGACCGGACCGACCATGCGAACCACACCCCCAGCGAACGAACCAGCCGCGCCCCGCCAGGACTCGCCATCCCAGGACTCGCCATCTCAGGGCGCGACCACCCCCGATCGCGACCGCTCCCGATTTCGCGTGGAACTCGTCCAGGGCGTGATCGACACCGATCCGCTCCGCCGGTTCATCGCCGATCCCGACACCGGCGCCCATGCCTGGTTCGAAGGGGTGACGCGTCGAATGACCGGCACCCGCGAAACGGTGCTGCTGTCGTACGAAGCCTTTGAGCCGATGGCCAAAAGGCAACTCGAATCGCTCGCCCTCGAAGCGCTCGGTCGCTTCGGGCTGACCGCGGTGGTGATCTCCCATCGCCTAGGCGAAGTCCCGATCGGTGAGGCGAGCATCGTGATCGGTTGCTCCGCCCCCCATCGCGTGGCAACGCTTACCGCACTCCCCTGGCTGATGGACCGGATCAAAGCCGATGTCACGATTTGGAAGCGGGAACACGCGACCGATGGTTCCGCCGCATGGGTGCACCCGCAATGACCCCATCGCCCAATCCGAGGATTTACTTCGACCATGCGGCGACCGGTTGGCCCAAGCCCGAAGAGGTCTACTTGGCGATGGACCGATTCGCCCGCGAATGCGGCGCGGCGTCAGGGCGCGGTGCCTATGCCAGCGGTGCCGTGGCCGACAAAATCGTCGCCTCCTGCCGCCGTCGGCTCGCCCGACTCGTCCGTGCCGTCGACCCCAACCACATCGCTTTCTTTTGCAACGGGACCACCGCCCTCAACGCCGCGATCCTCGGGACCGTCCGTCGCGGTGATCATGTCGTCACCACCGCGATCGAGCACAACAGCATCCTGAGGCCCCTTGAATCACTCCGACAGTCACATGGGGTCGCGATCGACATCGTCCCTTGTGACCGTTTCGGCCGCGTCGGCCCCGAAGCCGTTCTGCAGCGTGTCACCCCACAAACCAGGCTCGTCGCGATCTCACACGCCTCCAACGTCACCGGCACGGTCCAAGACGTCGCCCGACTCGGCGAGGCGCTCGCCCCCACCGAAACGCTCCTGCTGTGCGATGCCGCGCAGGCCCTCGGCTACCTCCCGATCGACATGCAACAAGGGCGGATCGATCTGCTCGCATCCCCCGGCCACAAAGGGGCCTGCGGGCCGCTCGGTACCGCCCTGCTGGCACTCTCACCCAAGGCCCTCGCGGAAATTCGGCCGACCGTTTTCGGCGGGACCGGGACCCGCTCCGAATCGCCCGAGATGCCCGACGCCATGCCCGCCCGGTTGGAACCGGGGAACCTGAACGTCACCGCGCTGGCCGGGTGGGATGCCGGGCTCCAGTGGCTCGCCGAGCACTCCGCTGACGCCCAGGCGGACGGGGCCCAGGGCGACGGGGCATCAGGTTCGCTTGTCGCCGCGGCGATGGCCGATTTCTGTGACCAGGTCGGCTCGCTCGGGACGGTTCGCTTGCTCGGACCCCACTCGCCAAGCTACCCCGCTTCACCAAACGGCCAGCCCCCGCTCCAGGTCGTCAGCCTCGCCTTCGATCGGGTCCAGGTCGGGCTCGTCGGGTCGCTGCTCGATACCGAGTTCGGTATCGAGGTCCGCACCGGGCTCCATTGCTCCCCCCTCATCCACCGTTTTATCGGGACCGCCCCGCATGGTACGCTCAGGATTAGCGGGGGGCATGGGACGACAGCGGCACACTGGGCCGCCGCCGCCGCTGCCCTTCGGGAAATCCTCGGCGAATTGTCAGGCGCCTGATCGTCGTGGCCACCGCCGCATGTCAAACCTGCGAGAAATTTTGATAATAGCGAAATGGGCGTAGGGGCGTGGCGACACGCGGTCTGGCAGCACCCGCCCAGGACTCATCCCCGATCCCTTGTCGTTTATCCCCAGATACCAACCCATGGCTAATGACCAGCCGACAGAATCGCCCGACAGCCAACCGGAAAAATCGCCCTGGTACAGCGAGGGGCTGCGGTTCGAATGCACCGCATGCGGTGATTGCTGCAGCGGCCCTCCCGGCTTCGTTTGGGTTGAACAGAAGGAGATCGCGGCGCTGGCCGAACATCTCGGGATGGCGGTCGATGAGTTCGAAGGGCAATACGTTCGCCAAGTCGGGCCCGACAAGAGCCTGATCGAATACCCCGACGGCGACTGCATTTTTCTTGACCGCCAGAGTCGCAAGTGCAGCGTCTACGCCGCCCGTCCTACCCAATGCCGGACCTGGCCCTTTTGGGATAGCAATTTGGCGACCCGAAAAGACTGGAAGTGGGCCTGCGAAGTTTGCCCCGGAAGTGGCCGTGGCCAGCTCTATTCCTTCGAAGAGATCGAAATTCGGAGAAAATCCCGCCCGTTCTAAAGTTTGACGGTCGTATCGACGATAACGATTGCAGGGCCCCGTACCATCACCGCGCAGGCGGCGGTATGGGGTCTCGGCTCGCGCTTGACACCGGATCGTGCCACAACTAAATTCAATCGCCGTAAGTCGTTAATTGTCATCGACTTAAGTGTGCTTGAAGGCTGTCGTTGACCGTCTGGAGAGGCCCCGCCTTGACCAAGAAAGACATCGTCCGAAACATCTCGGAGGAGATGGGTTTAACGCAGCAACAGACCAAGGCCGTGGTCCAGCGAACGTTCGATGCGATCATCGAAATGCTGGCTTCGGAAGGACGGATCGAGCTGCGGAATTTCGGCATCTTTGAGGTCAAACAGCGGGCGGCACGAATGGCCAGGAACCCTCGCACCAACGTGGAAGTGAAGGTGCCAGAAAAACTGGTGGTCGTGTTTAAGCCGGGCAAAGAGATGGAAGCCAAGGTCAACGAGTTGGCTGCTGCCTTACCGGCGGCACCCCGGCAACCTCTGTTTCCGCCACAGTGGGGGGCGAAGGGTCCGACGACCCTGCCGCTACCTCGCACAAACGAAACGCCGATCGAAATACGGAAGCCCGATCCTTAACCACGCCCAGCGTGCGGTGGGATGGGTCGGGGCGACCGCGACCTGGATCACCATCCGACCGAGCAAACTTGTTAACGTTCATGGAGGAACTCGCGATGCGTCGCTTCCTGCAATACACCCTGCTTGCCCTCTCCCTTTCGACCTCGGTCGGCTGCTTCGTCCCGATCTACTCCGCCCGGCCCGAACGCCGCGTGCAGCAGCTCCTCTTCACGAGCGAAGATTTGCGGATGATCATCGACGAATGGGAGCGATTCTGGTTCCTCGACTCGCCGAGCCACCTGACGCCCTTGCGGACACACGGCGGGATCATCTGATCGGTTGCGGATCGGAATCTTCATCCATTTTTCTCCGGATCCTGTCGAACGATTGTTCGCGGTTTCCGGCCCAGGTCGGATCATTTGTCCGCCTAGCGGGCCCGTTCCCCTGGTCGCTGGGGGCGCCTCACATAGCGGGTCCGCCGCCCCCGCGGCAGGCGGAATCGGTAATCCGGCAGTACCTCGCGCCCACCCCCGTTCGATGCACGGTTGCTGGGGTTTTCCTCGTCGCCTGCCACCCGCAGCGGCCCTTTTCGCCATCGATGCGGCCTGCGGTTTGCAACCGTCTAATGGCCATTACTGCCCCGCTGGTGGCCAAGTTCAACCCGACTATGGCGGAAATTGTGGTTGCCGGGGTCCTGTCGCGATGTTCCCACCGCCACCCCGACCGGTTATCTTTCTCTCTACCCATCGGCCCGGGTTCTCTTGCCATCGGCCCGGGTTTGGCCCTGATCGGCCCGGGTTTGGCCCTGATCGGCCCGGGTTGATTCCCGATCGGCCTGTGCCAATCCCTGCCGCCGTCGGACGGGGCACTGCCCCTCACGCCGTGGGTTGGGGTGCCATGGACGATTTCGCCACGGCGTGTGGAGTTCCCTTCGACCGATCGGGTGGGGATCATGTTGTTTCCGGCGTTCCGCGTGGCCGCCGGTTTGCCGAGAACGAGCCCCGCCTGGCGACCAGTGACCGTACGGCCGATATTGCCTCTCCATCACCATGAACCAACCGACACCGACACCGCCGACCGCGATCACGGTCAACGACCTGAAGGCCTGGTACGGCGACTTCCAGGCCCTCCATTCGATCTCCCTTGACATCCCCAAAAACCGCGTCACGGCATTCATCGGCCCCAGCGGCTGTGGCAAGAGCACGCTGTTGCGTTGGTTCAATCGGATGAACGACACGATCCCATCGGCCCGCGCCGTCGGCTCGGTGCGGCTGGGCGAGATGGACTTGCTCGCCCGTTCGACCGATGTGGTCGACCTGCGTCGCCGCATCGGGATCGTCTTCCAGCGGCCGACCCCCTTCCCTAAGAGCATCTTCGAAAACGTCGCCTTCGGCCCGCGGCTGCACCTGCGGCTGTCGCGGGGCGAGCTCGAAGAGGTCGTCGAGTGGGCCCTCCGCAAGGCCGCCGTGTGGGAAGAGGTGAAGGACCGTTTGCACGCCCCGGCGCTCGGCCTGTCCGGCGGCCAGCAGCAACGGCTTTGCATCGCGCGGGCGATTGCCGTCGGCCCCGAAGTACTGCTGATGGACGAACCCTGCAGCGCGCTGGACCCCGCCAGCACCCGTTCGGTCGAAGACCTGATCTTCGAGCTCCGCGAGCAATACACCATCGTCATCGTGACGCACAACATGCAGCAAGCGGCACGCTGCAGCGACCAGACGGCTTTCTTCTTTGAAGGACGTTTGATCGAGGCCGGGGCGACCGAAACCCTCTTCACCCGCCCCAAACAACGTCAGACCGAGGATTATGTCAGCGGCAAGTTCGGCTGACCTGCCGTCTTGTCCCTAGACCGGCTTGCGGCGGTACTTGATCCCCTTCGCCGCTTGACGTCGCGCTTCGATCGCGTCGCCGATCTCCGCCGCCAACCCTGGCGAACGGTTGAGGAGCTCTTCGATGTCGCGGCCGTCGAAGCGGATCACCTTCAGGTCCTCGATCGCCACGATCCCCAAGTCGTCGTCCCCCGACCCGGTCGATACCTGGTCGCCAAAACACTCTCCAGGGCCAAGCTCTCCGATCTCGACCATCTCGCCGTCCAAATCGGCCGTCAACAGCTTCGCCCGCCCCTGCACGATCAACGCAAAACCTTGGAAGGGTCTCCCCTTCTGCTGCACCGTTTCCCCTTTGCCATACTCGATCACCCATTGTTGGTGCCCTTCACCTTCCTTGATCGCCGGCTTGAACCGCGCATGGTCTTGGATCAGCTCCGAGGCTTTCGGGGCGGGCGGCCCGGGGCTTTCGTCCGGACCGTACTCCATTTGGATCGGGAACGGGATCGATAACCCTTCTCGCTTGGCAACGTACCACAATCGCGTTAACAGCCGGTCACGGACCTCCCCGAGGACTTCTTGCCGCTCCACCGAAAAGATCAGCCGGTAGGTGATCGAATAGGCGGCGTAATCGACCGTCCGCACCAGCGGCCCCGGGTCCGAAAGGATCCCCTGCGTGCTGGTCATTAGCGCCATCATCACGTCCTTCACCTTGTTAGGCGGGTCGTCATAACTGAAGCCAACCTCGACGAGTTCCGTCCGCACGTCCGACGGCCGCGACAGGTTGCTGAAGGGGTTCTTGTACAGCGACACGTTGGGGATGATGTACAACTCACGCGTCGGCGTTTCGATATGGACGCTTCGCCAGTTGATCTCATTAACGCGACCCCTGTGCCCCCCCGCGTCGACGTGGTCTCCCACGTTCAGCGGCCGCTCCATCAACAGCATAAAACCTGAGACGATGTTCCCCAGCGGCTCTTGCAACGCCAAACCGATGACGACCGACCCCAGTCCCAGCGCCGTCAGCGCCCCGCGAAAGTCATAACCCCAGACCTTCGAATAGATCACCATCGCGCCGATCGCGACCAACAGCGCCTTCGCCAAATCGCGAAACAGCTTCGGTACCTTTCGCTGCCACGAATCCGATTCCCCCAGCCCGAACAGGATGTCGTTAACGATCCCCAGGACGGTGTAAAGCAACATCAACCAAAAGACCGACTCGGCGAGCCGTACCCACAAGCTATCCGATGGCTCTTCGAGGATGTACCTCAAGAAAATCAGCACGGCTAGGCTCGGCGCGACAAAATTCCTCAGCGTCCGCAGCGGCTTGACGATCGGCCAATTCTTCCGGACGCATAGCCCGATGAGCTCGTTCAGCACCAACAGGAAAACCGGAAACCCGATCGCCAAGTAGACCGCCGGCCAAAAGATCGGGATCGAGTCGTTGAGAAAATAATCGTTCATGATGTTTGATCGCCCCTCGCGGTCCCCGCTCAGCCCGTGACTTGCCACGCCTCGATCGGTGCCCGACCCTCAACATTGACTCGTAGGGGGCCGTCGAATTGGAACTGGTCGCCCAATCGCTCTCGCACCGACTCGGTGACGCGGATCGCCGCCTTGTGTCCGGTCGCCAACTTTTTGGCAATCGTGACCGTATCCCCCCATAGGTCGTAAAGGAATTTTCGGCGGCCGATGACGCCACCCACGACCGGCCCCGAATTGACCCCGACCGCGATCCCCAAATCCGACCCGTGCTCGCGGTTAAAGATCCCGATGATCCGCGCCATCTCTTGCGAAAAGACGATCACCCGCCGGGCATGGTCCGGGCGACTAACGGACAACCCGCAAACCGCCAAGTACGATCCGCCGATCGTCTTGACCTTTTCGATCCCCGACCGCTCGGCCGCCTCGTCGAAAGCGGAGACCAAATCCCCCAGCGCCGACAGCGCCTTCGACTCGCCAGCCTTCACGCTGAACTCTTCCATTCCGACGATCTCGGCAAAGAGTACCGACACGTCGGCGAACTCGCGGCTCGCCCGTTCGTCCCCCTCCTGTCGCTGCGCCACCGCCGAAGCCGGCAGGATGTTGAGCAACAGCTCCTGGTTCTCGCGGACTTGCGTTTCCAGCTTTTCCTTTTGCAGCTTGATGTTCTCCGCCATCTCGTTGAAGATCAGCCCCAGCAGCCCGAACTCGTCCGCCGACTTGATCTTTACTTGGACATTCGTGTCGCCATCACCCAGCCTTCGTGCACCGTCGGCGAGCAACCGCAATGGCCGCGTCATCCAGTGGGCGAACAGCAGCGCCAGCAGCGTCGCCAAAAGCGCCGTCCCCGACGCGATCATCAACACCCGCCGGCCATAACTGACGATCGGGGCATAGGCTTCGCTCAAATCCTGTTCCGCGATCACCGCCCAGCGTAGCGAATTCAGCTCGATCGGGCCGTAGGCGCTCAACACCCTCTGGCCGCGATAATCGGTGACCTCCATGATCCCCGTCTTCCCCCGAAACGCCTCCTCGACGCTGGCGGAATTGACGGGTAACAGACAGAGCACGCTCCCTTGCTTCTCGATGTTGTCGACGATCCGCTGCGAAATCCCCGAAGTTCGCATCTCCTGGACAAACCCCTTGGGGTCTTGATACATGAATCGCGACCAGCTTCGCATCGTCCGGTCTGGCCCGACCAAATACGCTTCCCCCGTCTCCCCCAAGCCCTCCTCGACCCAATTGAAATTCCCTGTCAAGACCTTGTTGAACGTGTCGATCGGGAATTGCAGCGCCAAAATGCCGATCATGTCCGGGCCATCAAAGATCGGGCTGAGCGCGAACGCCATCGGTTTGCCAAAATTCGGCCGATACGGCTCGAAATCGGCCAGCTTGTAATTGTCGCGGTCCTTTTCGAACCGCAGCTCGCGGGCCTTCAGTCCGAGGTACGTGTTCGAGTAAGGACCGTTCTCCAAATTCGTCCCGAACTCGGTCGTCTTCTCATACGAATAGACGATGTCCATCGTCTCGGGGTCGATCAACAAGATGTCCTGAAATTGAAAAATCTTGGCAACCCTCTCGAACATTTCGTGGAACTGCGCATGGACCTGTGCGTAATTCGATCGATCGGTCGGCGAGACGGCGACGGTGCTCCCCTTGTTCCCCGACTCTCGGTTGCTGGCGATGTAGTGGTATTGCAGATAACGCTCCGCCATCCGCCGCGGCGTGTACTGCTCGGCCACCGGTTCCCCCGCCACGTACTTCGAGAGCTCCGGGATGTAAACCTCTTCGTAATAGCGATCGAGCGCCACCGATTCGGCGGGGGCTAATTGGGTCGCGTTCAATTCCCGGTACGCCGTCGCGAAGGCGCGCATCGAATCCTGCGCCAACTTGCTGTCCGAGATCGAGATCACCTGTTCTCGCAGCGCCCCCAGCATCGCCTGCAAAGTCTGCGTCTTCGCGTACCGAGTCCCCTTCAAACTCTCTTGAACCGCCTTGGTCAACGAGGCCTTCGCCGACGTGTAACCGGTCCACGCGATTGCGGCGATCGAACCCAAACTGACCGCCAACAGGAGCATGATCAACTTCGATTGAATGCTCAATCGGCTCAGCCCAAACATTGCACGCCCATCTTGATGAAAGGTTCATTCAATCCGAGGGGTCGGGCCATGCCCTACTGTCGACCTAGTTCCCCCCAATCAACGCATCGCGAGTATACGCCAAGGGGGTGCCTTATCAAACGGCACGCGAGGGCGCCTGCTGCGCCTTGTCCGGTAAATGCAGCAAATATTCCGGATTTGCGGGCTCTGTCGATTGCTCAGCTCGAATGCCTATTGTCGTCACCGACAATCCGATCGCACCTGACCTCGGGCCGACTGGCCCTCAGGCCGCCTGACCTTAGGCCGATCGGGTCGCCGTCGACGATGTGCGACCCGATCATTGACGATCTCGATCGGGCGAGCCTTCTTCAACCGCGGGCTATTGCCCCAACAGGTCCGAAGCGCTCTCGCCACCCGGCTGCCCGGGTTGAGCTCCCGGTTGGGCCGGCCGCGGCGCCGGCCGCCCCGGTTGCAGACTCGGCCTGCCCGGCTGGCCGGGTTGAACGCCGGGCTGCCCCGGCTGACGCATGACCGGAGCCGCACCCGCATCGCCGCCTCCGCCGCCTAACATCGCGGCCGCCTCGCCGGTCGTGTCTTCGGTAAAGACCGCGCTCCGCGATCCCATCGCCGCTTCGGGCTCTGCCTCTGGTTCCGCTCCCGGCGCGCTTCGACCCGAACGCTCGTACGTCCGCGTCACCACGCCCGGGGCCTTGAACGAGACGAAGAAATCACGCACCCCCGTCGTCGGACGGTAAACGCGAAGCGCGACTTGCGTCCCCGCACCCGCCAGCGTCTTGAGCTCCGTCAAGTCATCGGGGTGCCGGATCTGGATCCGCTGCAAGTCCCCCGTCGCCGCGTCGCGAAACGCCCCCATCACCAATTGGTCATTCGGAAAGAGCCTCCCTTCGGCAGGGGTGTTCGGTAACGTGCTCTGCACGATCACCCGGCTCCCGACCTGATAAACGTTGACCCCCAACGTCAAGCCGCTCGAATCGACCGCCCCCGGCCGCTGACCCGGCCACGGCCACGGCGGACGCGGCGGCCTCATCCCCGGCGGCGTGAAGGGGGGCGTGAACGGCGGCGGCGTCACGCGGTTAGGGAGCTCCCGATTGCAGAGCGGACAAGTCGTCGGGTAATTGACGTGCACGATCGCTCCGCACGCACACTGCCAATCGGCGATCGCTCGTGGTGTCGGCATCAAGCCACCCACCAACAAACAGAGCCCAAGCGTCTTCAGTAGCAACCGGTTCATCTCATCCCCCCAAAAACTGTTTTTGCTTCTTCGATTCCGAGCCGAAAAAAAAAGCTGACCTTGCGCAGCTCGCCGTGTCACACATATCGCATCCTACCGCTTTGCCGCCAACTTGCAACAAATGGCCAATTCGCAGATCCGTTGCGGCGCATCCCCTGACCGCGAAGCGAACCATCGCCCGTCCGCCGGGTCGCGTGGCCCGCGAGATCGGCCGGATCAATTCGCCTTGTCGTCCGGCTCGAAGGGATTTGGCCACGTGACGCCAACGATGATCCGCTCAGCCTCCTCGTCCTGCTTGCCGACGAAATCTTAGGGCTTCGCATCGGGGGAGCAAAAATGGCAACGCCAATCGAAGGCGGCGATGACGAAACCCCTCTCGACGAAAAACGCCAAACCCTCAAGCAATCCCTGCCGCGATTCATCTCGACGGTTCAAACCTTCCCTTGTTAGCTCCCTTGGGGAAACTCGCATCATCCGATTCCGTCTCGACACAACGCCCAGCCGCACCCCAATCACTGGGCTTGCGTCTCGCCGCAGGATTCAACGCACCCGATCACCGCGCTTGTGGCCCCTCACCCCCGTCCCCTCTCCCCGCGGCGGGGCGAGGGGTGCCAGGATCATGGAGGGGTTGGCCGATGGAATGAAGGTGATCGCCTGACCTCAAGCGTCGCAAAACGCCGAGCCAAAACGACCAACATGGCAGTCGCCTGGACCCGCCTTGTATGCTCCCTACCTCTCACACTTGCTTCGCATCACATGTCGACCGCATTCCCCACGCACAACTGGCACCCCTCTCCCCGTTGCGGGGAGAGGGGCTGGGGGTGAGGGGCCAGAGGCACGCGTGCACCGCCCTACCGGCTGGCGAGCACTTCACGCCGCACGCTACCGGTCGGCGATCGCTTCGCGGACAAAGTCACGAATCTTCTGCAGTGCTTGGCTATCTTCGCGAATGACTTCATAACCCGGGATCCGCAGCACCTTGTACCCGAGCTGATTCAAGAAGCGATCGCGGCCGCGATCATAGCGCTGTCCCGCTTCCGTTAGATGTGGTTCGCCATCGACCTCGATCACCAGCCGGTCCTCCACACAGCAAAAGTCGACCGTGTAGGGCGGGATCGGATGCTCCCTGCGAAATTTCCTTCTCTCGATCTGCCGATTGCGGAGCCACTGCCAAACCGTCGCGGCAAATTCATTCGCCATCTGACGCTGATCACGGGCGAATTCGATCGAAGCCTCTGACCTCGCCGGGGTCCTTTTTATCGATCGATCCCTCGATTCCACGGTAAGCCCCTACCGTTCAAGAGCAGCAGCTTGCGACGAGAATGCCGTCCCTGCCATGTGCGTAACTCGTTGCGGCACATCAATTTACATCAAATGGGCGATACAGAACTCGAATCTGTGACCTCTGCCGTGTGAAAGCAGCGCTCTAACCAACTGAGCTAATCGCCCGGGGGTGTGCGAATCGGATCGGCGGCTTGCCCGCTTGTCCATTACTCGGCTTCGGCACGTTACGAATTGACTAATTTGGCCCAAACGCTCGCCCTGCCGATCGATCTTCGCAAGACGTTTAGACTAGCCACTGGGGTGGGTTTGGGCAAGATGTTGCTCGTCTGAGCGCCTAGCACGCCGCCAGCATCGCAATCCCGATCGTTGCCCCATCCGAAGGGGCTCAGGCCCCTTTGCCACCGCCACATTGCGATGCCCCGTACGGCGAGATTGTTTCGACGGGCCCGCGGCTTGGGGCGGATATCTCGCCGCACGCCCAAGGGTTATGCTTGTTTGGTTTCCGTGATTCCCCCCTTGGATCCCTGATCCCCTCCCCTACCCATCCGCATCGCCGGTGGCGGTGCAGTCGGGAGGGTCTGTTTTCGGAGTGCCAGCGCGATGTCCCATGATTCGGATCGGATCGAAGCCCCCAGCGGCGCCGCGGATGCGGCGCGTCGGCACAACGTACGATTGGCGACGGTCCTCTTCCTCTTCTACCTCGCCCTTTACGCCGCCTTTGTCCTGATCAACGCCTTCGTACCCCAGTGGATGGAGTGGCGGCCGCTGGGCGGTTTGAACCTGGCGCTGTTATGGGGCTTTGGGCTGATCATCGTCGCGATCGTCTTGGCATTGATCTATGGGCAATGGTCGCGGGTCGCTGCGGATGAGGAGGTGTCGCGATGATCCATGACGTCTCGCCCCTTTCGGTAATCATCTTTTTGGCGCTCGTCATCGGCACGATCGCGCTGAGCTTTTATTTGGGCCGCAAGACGACGACATCGGAAGGTTACTTTGCCGCGCACGGCCAAGTCCCTTGGGCCGTGAACGGGATCGCCTTCGCCGGCGATTACCTGTCGGCGGCGTCGTTCTTGGGCATCTGCGGGATGATCGCCTTTTATGGCTATGACGGGTTCCTCTATTCGATCGGCTACCTCGCCGGTTGGATCGTGGCCCTGTTCGTGATCGCCGAGCCGATGAAGCGGCTAGGGCGGTTTACCTTCGCCGATGCGCTCGACAGCCGTTTCGATTCTCGCGGGATCAAGTTGGCCGCGGGGATCAGCACGCTCGCGGTGAGCCTTTTTTATCTGATCCCTCAGATGGTCGGCGCGGGGGTGTTGATCCAGCCGCTGTTGGGGTTGCCGCATTGGGTCGGGGTGCTGTTGGTCGGCGCGGTGGTGATCGTGATCGTGGTGACGGCGGGGATGGTGTCGACGACGTGGGTTCAATTCCTCAAAGGTTCGATGCTCGTGGTCTTCAGCCTGCTGTTGAGCTGGATGGTTCTGCAGCGAGGTTTTCGCGCCGACCAGGTCGCGGCGGACGGGTATGCATGGAAAGCGCTCGGCCCTTACGCCGCCGAGCAATTATCCGCGGGGACGCTCGAAGGACGCCGGATCCTGCCCGCCGAGGGGGGGTGGGAATCGGGCGATTGGGTGCGGGTCGAGGACCCGACGCGGGGCGGCTTTGACGTCTATTCGCGCCGGCCGGATGGCGACAGCGGCCGCTTTTGGCTCGACCAGGCCCAGGCGGTTACCAAGACGGCTGACGGCAAGGTCTTGATCGATGGCGCGCCGCGTGGGCGTGGGACGGGGGAGAAGACGCTGCGGCCAGTTGGCACTATCGGCAAATTGCCGGGCGGCGAAACGGAAACGGGCCCGCTCGGCCCGTTGGGTTTCTTTCGCACGCTGCAGGACAGCGAAGTCGTGCTGTGGCGGAACAAAAAATTGACCCATGCCGATGGCGGTGTGACGACCGTTTATTACCAGGTGCCGACCGCGGGGACGCGGGTGATGCGGCCGGGCGAGCACCCGACGTTCGCGGGGATCCGCAGCGGCAAGACGAAGGACCGCTTGGAATTCCTGTCGCTGATGCTTGCCCTGTTCTGCGGCACCGCGTCGTTGCCCCACATCCTGATCCGGTATTACACCGTCAAGGACGAGTCGGCGGCGAGGAAGAGCACGATCATCGGGATCGCCAGCATCGGGATCTTTTACGTCTCGACGCTCTACCTCGGCTTGGGGGCGATGACCAGCGGGGCGCTCGATGTGCAGGATACGAACATGGCCGCACCGCTGCTCGCCCGCAGCCTCAGCCCGCTGCTGTTCGCGATCATCTCGGCCGTCGCCTTCACGACGGTGTTGGGGACTGTCAGCGGGTTGATCCTGGCATCCAGCGGCGCGGTGGCGCACGACCTGATCACCGGTTTCTTGCGGATCCCGTTGACCGGGCACCAGCAGGTCCGGGTGGCGAAGATCGCCGCGGTGGTCGTCGGCGCGATCGCGATTTTGCTGGGGATCCTCTTCGCGGGGATGAACGTCAGCTTCTTGGTCGGGTGGGCGTTCAGCATCGCGGCCAGCGCGAACCTGCCGGCGCTGGCGATGCTGTTGTTCTGGAAGGGGACGACCCGCCAGGGGATCATCGCCAGCGTGATCGTCGGGATGTGCAGCTCGCTCGCCTGGATCTTGCTGAGCGGCGACACCTTCACTCAGGTCTATGGGTTGCCTGCCGAGCGGGCCCTCGCCCCGCTCAGCCAACCCGGGATCGTGACGATCCCGTTGTCGTTCGTTACGTTGGTCGTCGTGTCGTTGCTCACCCGCGACAAGGCGGTTGAGGCGGCTTAACCAGCGGGGTGGATCGCCGTGGATGAATCGGGTCGTGAGGTCGCAAACGGGGAGTGCCGGTTTTGCATCCCGGTGATCCGCAACCTGATCGAATACGGCGTGATCATCGGTTGGTGGCTGTTGGGCTGGTGGATGATCCGCTCATGGGGTGCGACCAACCCCTGGTGGGCGGCGGTGGTGATCACCGCCTGTTGGCTGAAGAGCGTATTTTTCGGCGGCGAGAATCTGCGTCAGCTCTACGAGGCCGCCCGCAGCAACCTGGCCCATCACCACTTCATGTTGCTGATGGGGATCAACATGTCGCAGATGATCTTGTCGTTCGCGCTCGACTTTCACCTGCTGCATCTGCTTGACCCCAACAGTTTCAGCGGGGTGGCACCCGGGGTTTCGACGTTCGAAGCGGTGTTCGATTACTTCTACCTCAGCACGCTCAATTTTTCGTTCTTCGGTTACAGCGATATCTTGCCGCAAACGATCCCGGCGAAGGTCGCGAACCTGACGGAGATCGTCCTCGCCTTCGTGACGGTGATTTTTCTCCTTTCGGATTTCGTCAGCTTGAAGGAATCGCTGCGGGGCACCCGGCGTTGATCGCTCAGCCTGGGCACCCGGCGTTAATCCCTCGGCCTGGGCACCCGGCGTTGACGCTTTAGCCGGGGTCGCGGGGGGCGTGCGCCGTGGCTTGGGTATCGGCGTCGGCCCGCGTCGTCGGCGGGTTGATCCCGAAGACGAAATAGATGGCCCCGACGAGACACGCGAAGGCGGCCAAGTGGTTCCAGCGGAGCGATTCGCGCATGTAGAGGACGACGAAGCCGGCGAAGACGAGGAGCGTGATCACCTCTTGGATGATCTTGAGCTGGATCGTCGAGAATTGACCGTGGCCGATCCGGTTAGCGGGGACCATGAAGCAATATTCGAAGAAGGCGATCCCCCAGCTCACGAAGATCACCGTCAGCAGCGGCGCCGACTTGAACTTCAGGTGCCCGTACCAGGCGAACGTCATGAAGATGTTCGAAATCAGCAGGAGCAGGATGGTGCGCATGGTCGGTCGGGGTGTGACCCGTCGGGGATCACCTCGCGGCGCGGACCCGTTGCCAGGAGTGGATCAACCCCAGCAGCAGGGCCAGCAGCAAGGGTGAGGTGTAGGTGAAGAGGAGGAAGGCGAGGTGAGCGACACGGCTGGCCGGTTCTGGGTCGGTCGCGGTCCCGGCGAGCACCGCCAACTCGTTGCGGACGCTGCCGACGCGGCTGGCGTAAAAGAGCCCTGCCGCCATGACCGCGAAGATGCTCAGGAAGAGCAGCATCAGCGTGATGCTGATTTGCGGCCGTGTCGGTGTCAGCAGGTTCGGGGATCGATCGGGATGCATCGCGGATGACCTCATCAGTTATCCGAGTATACCGTCGTGCTCTCTTCTTTGGTGACGGCGGTCGGAACGGCACGGCTGGTCACGACCGCGCGGACGATTTGTGTCCCGGGCTTGGCCCCTTTGACGCGGATGCGGTGGACGATTTCGCCGCGGGCCGGGATCACCGCCTGGGGGGCGAAGACGATCAGCCCCTTCCCATCGGTCGACGCGTCGCTTTCGCTGCTGACCAGTTCCAGGCCATCGGGGAGCTGCAGTTTGAGGTTCACATCGGCATCATCGCCGGCGCCACGGTTCATGATCTTGATCTCGTACGTCGCCATGGTCCCGATTTCGATCGGGTCGGCGTCATCGGTGATCGCGAAGGTCAGGTCGGCAGGGGCGTCGACGGTGACCCGTTTTTCTGATCGGGATACGAGGTTCAGGTCGCCGCGGGCTTCGAGCTTGATCGCCCGTTCCCCGGCTTCGATCGGCAGCAGCGTCAGCGGGACGGTCCCTTGGGCTTCGGGGGGGAGCTCGGCGAGCGACCAGAAGACCGCGTGGCGGCTCGGGTCGTATTGCCCTTGGTGTTCGGTGCCGACGAACGAGAAGCCGCGGTCGAGGTAGGCGACGACTTCGACGTTGGTCGCTTCGGCCGAACCGACGTTGGCCAAACGGATTTGGTAGGTCGCTTGGCGTTCGAGGAAGCGTCGTGCCGGCCCTTCCAACTCGACCGCGAGGGCCGGTGCGATGATCTCGATCGGGACGGTATCGACCGCCGACAACCCGTCGTCACCGGTCAAACGGATCTCGCTATTCACCACGCCGGGGGCGACGGCACGGAGCCGCAAGATTTGGCGGCGGACTTCGCCCGGTGCGAGGACGCCGATCATGTTGTCGAGCTGTCGTCCCTTGGGGTGTTCGAGTCCCTCGGGGACATCGGTCTGCAGGACGACACCGCTCGCCGCGCCGGAGCCGGGGTTGGAGACTTCCAGCTCGATCTCGACCTGTTGCCCGATCAGGACCTTGTCAGGGGCGCGTTGGGTGATCTTGATCGCCGGCCGGGTGCTGACCGTGCGGACGGCGGCGGCCGCTTCGAACGAGACGCGGGCGACGCTTCCGAGTTCCCCTTCGACTTCGGGGATGAGCTGCATCGAGATCGTCCGTTCGCCGCCCGGTTCGAGCGTGCCGAGTTGCCAGAGGAGTCGGTCGCCGCTCACCGTCGCTTGCGGTGTCGCTTCGACGAGCTTCATCCCGGCGGGGATCCGGTCGTGGACCTCGACATCGGCCGCTTCGACGACCCCCGTGTTTTGGATCTGGATCACGAATGTCGCCGGCTTGCCGACCTTGACTTGGTCGGGGGCCCGTTTGTGGATCACGACGCTGGGGGCTTGGGCCCCTTCCAATCGCCTGTCGCCCGGTTCGTTCAGCAACCGTGGGTCGTCGGCTTGGGGAAGCGATGCCGAAGCGAGGGCGGCAGGGGCCGCGAAGCCGCTGGCGGCTCCGAGCGATGCCGGTGCCGCGACAACGGCCGATGGATCGGCGGCCGGCTGCGCGACCAAGTTCGTTTGCGGTAGCGACGCGAACCCTTGCGGGGCTGCCGAAGCGGGGGCGGCCGAAGGGACCGAACCGTCTGGCAGGGCCATCCCATCCGCGGAACGGCCGCTGGCGACGGGGATGGCTCCGGGGGTCGGGAGACCAAGCGGTGATGGGCCCGATGCGAAATCCGAACCTTGCGATTGCAATTGTGTGGCGCCCTCGGGGAGGTTCAGCGTTTGAGGGGGGCTCATTTCAGGGGCCGGGGCGGCGTCTCCTTGGCTCGGGACGAACGCCAATCCGGTCGGTCCTTCGTCTCCGCCGATCGGTTGAAGCATCGGCGCGGCCCCCACGGCGGCGGGTGAGTCGCTGGGTGAAGCCAACGGGAGCCCGAAACCTCCTGGGGCCTGGGCCGCGTCGTCTTGCGGGTTGGCAGCGACGGGGGTATCCCCAGTCGTCAAGTCGGCCGGTGCGAGCTCGACTGGTGCTGCGAAGTCGGCCAGACCGGCTGCGGCTTGAGCGGCGACAGCTTCGGCGGCTGGTGCCGATCGCAGCTGGTTAGCGGGAAAGGGCGCGAAGCTGGGCGAAGGCATTTCGGCAGGCATCGCTTCGGCACGCAGCTCGCCCGGTGGGGCCGGGGCGTCGACCGGGGGGCCGAGCGCGAGGGCGGGGCCGTCCTGGGCCTCAATCGCCGGGAGTGCGAATCCGGGGGCTTCGTTGGCGGCGGACGAATGTTGGTTCCCCGCGCCGTTTGCCATG
>JBEIRZ010000423.1:0-3811 GCA_040375695.1 Planctomycetaceae bacterium | reverse complement strand
GACGCCTGTTTCGACAAGGACGGAAACATCTTCGTCGCCGAATGGGTCACGACCGGCCGCATCACCAAGCTGACCCGTGTTTAAGATCGACTGCCATCAAGCGGACGGGGTCAATAACGCGAATCGACACCCGTCCCCTTTGGTGAGTCCCATGCCATCGAAATTTTGAACGCCTGACGGACTACCTTCATTTCAACGGTTCGAGTGCGGCCAAATCGGCAAGATCCTTGGGACGCCCCGTCGCCCGCTTGTTCTCGATAAGGTCAGTCAGCCCGATGACGTCAGCCGCCAACGCGATCATGACACGGGGGGCGGTTTCCTCGTCTGCACGAATCCAAATGTCTAAATCGCCTGTTGCCCGTGGGTGACCGTGGGCCGCGACGGCATATGCCCCGACGACAAGAAAGTCGACGTTAGCCTCTTTCAATGCGTGCAACATGTCTTTGAAGTCTGGGTTCAAATCCATCGGGTTTCGCAAATTTCCATGCGGCAAGCGTTAAAGGCCAAACCATCAGAACCCGCTGCTCTGCGGTCAACTCCGAATATACCGTTTCGCTACCTTCTTCCGATAAGGCAATCGTTCGAACGATCTTGCGAGCTGACCTATCGGATGTGGAGGACATGTGCGACCTGATGAATAGATTTTGGCAGCAGGGCTGTCGCCGGTGTTACTCGCCGGCAGGCCGTACCGTACATGCGGCTTTATCAGAGATGATTGTATCAGTAGTCGATTTATCGGCGAGTCGGAACAAGAAGGCGCCGCCCATGACACTGACCAGCCGTAAATGGGACGGGGTCAATAACGCGAATCGACACCCGTCCCCTTTGGTGAGTCCGGCACCGGCGTGAAAAGGGAAAAAAACGTTTTCTTCCGGCGATCGTTTGGTTTATCCTACGAGCGTCGGTTTTTGGATCGGAAGGACCACCTTTGCCATCGCTCGACGTGAATCCCATGCCCCTGCCAATGAAAGCCACCAAGGCCCATCTCGCCTCACCGGTCTACCCGGTCTCCCCGGACGCCCCGGACGCCCCGACAGCGTCCGTCGCGAAGTCGAAGCGTTCTTGGCGAGTGCCCATCGTCCCCATGCCCTTCGTCCGAATGCCCTTCGTCAAGGCGGCGTTTGTTGCGGTGGCGATCCTTGCCCTGGCATCCGCCCCCAAGGTGACACAAGCCGGGGTCGTGATCGAAGTCGATTTCAGCGGCGGGGGGCTGACCCCCACCCAGGAGGCTTATTTCAGCGTCGCGGCGGACTATTGGGAAAGCCTGATCGTCGATTACATCGGCGGCTTCAATCCGCTTCTCGGTTCGAACATCGATGACGGGGATGGCCGCATCGAAATCTTCGCTTCGGGCGCGGACCTTGGCGGGGTTGGGGGTGTGCTGGGGCAAGCGGGGCCGACGGTTTTCGTCGGGTTCATCGGGGGCAGCTACCTGTACACGGCTCAGGGCTTAATGCAGTTCGACACCAATGACCTGCCGGGGATGGAATCGAACAACACGCTGCTGTCAGTGATCATGCACGAGATGGCCCACGTCCTCGGGTTCGGCACGCTGTGGGATCCGCTGAGCGACTACACCATCGGAGGTTTTCAGGATGTCTACAACAGTGGCTCGAAAGAGTACACCGGGGCCAACGCGCTGAACGAGTGGAAGACCGAATTCTCGCAAGCTTCGGCGACCTTCGTCCCAATCGAGGCGGAAGGTCAACCGGGAACCGCGGACGCGCACTGGAACGAAGTCGCCGGCGGTGCGGGCCTGACCGGGATCACCGACACGCTGGGCCGCGACATGCGCGACGAATTGATGACCGGTTGGCTCAACACACCGTCGTTCCTCAGCCGGATGTCGGTCGCGCAGTTCGCCGACATCGGTTACGTCGTCGATTTCTCGAACCTGGCCTTCGTCAACGCGAACATAAACAATGCGGTCACGGTCCCGGAACCGACCTCGCTCATCGCCCTCGCGACCGTAGCCCTGATCGGCTATCGCCACAAACGCAAACGCCTCCATCGGGACCCCATCACTTAACGACATCCGGGTGCGGGTCCAAGCCGCAAAGTCATCAAAATCTGCCAGTCGGCGAAGCGCAAGCCGGCAACCAGAGTTAGCGACACTGTCGATTCGTACTTGCCCCCCGCCAGACGGGTGAATCGGTTGCCAGGGTGGCGTCATAAATGGCACCCACGTGCTATTCGGTGTCACCAAGAGCTTTCGGGAGTTGCGTCGGTCAATAAGGCTCACGATCTCGTCTTGGGTCGACGGAAGATGGAATAGCGATCGGTCTCTCGGCGGAAAGGATTCCAAATCATGCGATATTCGATGTTGTTGATGGCGGCATTGGTGCTGCCCTCGGTAGGCTGTGTCCATCTCCAGTTGAAGCGGAACTTGGGGAAACAGACGCAAACGCTAGCGGACTTGCAGGAGCAACAGGTGCTCAACAACCTGGCGGCGTTCGTCGCCAGCCAAGGTGCGACCCCGTCATTCGCGCTCCCGAACGGCGGTGGCGCGACGATGAACCACGCCAACACGCTTAACGGCGGCCTGAATTGGAATCCGACGACGCTCACCAGTTCGATGGCAGGGCTCAACGGGTCTCGCTCCCTGACCGAAAACTGGACGCTGTTGCCTGTCAACTCGCCCGACAAGCTGGACCTCATGAAATCCGTGTACCGGTATGTCACGTGCAAACCGAAGCAGGATGTGTGCGTCGATGACATGACCAAGTTGACGCGGTACTTCGGAGACAACTTTGGGACTTGCAAGCTCTCGCAGTGCTTCTATTCGGTGACCGATAAAAAACCTTGGTCGTGGAACAGCAACTGTTGTTTGAAGATCGGTGAGCATTGCGGGACTTACGTCGTCGTCGAACAAGCGAATTTCGAATGCCTGTCAAAGCTGACGTTGGCGATCCTCGACATCGCCACGATTTCAGACGGTGACCTTGCCAAACGGCTGGCAGGGCCGCAAGAGAAGACGGTGCAAGTCACGGATACCTTCATTGCGGTGATCGAAGACAAACCGCACCTGTTGCGCACCGAGTATTCGATCAAACTGAGCGATTTCGAAAAGCTGCAAGAGAAGGCCGTCGCGATCTCGTTAGGATCGGACGACATGCCAGCGGCCCGCGAGATGGATCCGAAAGAGGACAAGCGAACCACGCAGGAGCGATTCGGTACCGAAGGTTTACGGGCCCGCGAGATCGAGATCCTCCCGCCGGTTGGGCGTCAAACATCGGAACGCGTGCAGCAGGACGTCGGTGCGAATATCGGGTCATTGCTGCAGATGAATCAGGTCCCGATTCAAGTCGCGCCGTAAGCCTGAGCACTGAATCGATGGTCGGGAAAGCAGGCAACCGTCCGTCGATGTGCCGTGTCCCCGCGGCCCGTGTCGCCAGCAGCCCGTGTCCCCGCGGCCCGTGCTTTCGGTCGATTTAATCCTGAATCCCGAATCCCGGGTACGACCCCAGACGGGTTCAAAATCACAATAGCGGAGCAGCGCAATCTGCCCGGTGAGTCGAGCGCATACAATAGCGGTGCAGCGCAAGCTGCCCGGTGAGTCGAGCAAGCGATATGCTATTCGATAAATCCGCTATATAGTAAAGCTCTCCGGACACCGGACGGCTTGCGCCGTGCCGCTAAGGTGGAGCGTGCGCGGCACGGTCAACGTCTCGTCAACTCGATCAACGAATCTCGACGGAACGATGCTTGTGCTCCGAAGTCGTTGATCTTCCGCCGCTCCTTCGCGACGATTGGCAATTGCTCCGTCGAGATGTCACCGCTGTACTGATGGACGTACAGAAAGACGCGGTCG
>JBEIRZ010000412.1:0-3923 GCA_040375695.1 Planctomycetaceae bacterium | reverse complement strand
TGCCGACGCGTTTGGGGCCGAAGTCAGGGCTTTGCGTGATCGATTCGCCGAGTTTTAAAAATTCCTCCATCAATAGCGGCGAGAGGGAGAGGTGATCGCCGCGGTTGTCGAAGCCATGGTCGGCGCGGAGGTCTTGCGGGACGGGGGCGACCCCGCCGAGGCGAGGTTCGATCAATTGTGACTTGCCGAGTTGGCGATTGCCGACGGTCACCGTGTCGGGCATTTTGCCCGACTCCGATTGGAAGTAACCCTTGTGGACCCGCATCGTCCTTTCGGGGAGTGGGAAGACGATGCAGTTCAAGGCGAACAGGTCGGTCACGGCGTTGTCGTATTGGAAGCGATTCATCCGTCGGATCGGGGTTCGCACGTAGGCGTCGGGGCCTAGGGCGGAGTCGCGAAGGAGCGAACGCCAATGCGTCAATGCTTGGTTCAGATCGATGTCGGCGGGTTGGGGTTTTTCGCGAGGGGGCATTTCGCGGGTTTCGAGGACATCGATCAGCTTTCGGAGCAGCTCCGCGTCGTGATGCGATTGCGCGGAGGCGAAACCGGTCAGGTCGACATCCCCTTCGGACTTGCCGTTGGCATGGCAAGCGAAGCAATAGGTCTGGAGGAAGGGTGCGGCGGGGGAAGCGTCTTGGGCGAAAGCGGGGCGGAGGGCGAGTGACGCGGCGACAAGGGTGGCGATGGTCGCGGCGATTCGGCAGGTGAACGTGAGCATCCGACGTGAGGGCATTTCGGTCACGGCAGGCGAAGGAGGGACGAGAGGTTGGTGGGCTTTTGGGGGCGAGTCAGGCCCCGATGCGATGCGAACAGGTCGAATTGACCTTACCATGCCGTACGGCGGATCGCTATCGATTCGGCGGCGAAATTCGAAAGGCGGTCGCGTTGAGGTGAGAAACGCTTCAGGGATGTTGAATCGACACGGCGATCGTGTGGTAGGAAATGGGGCCACAGATCGGCTTTGCGAGTGAAGCGGCTTTGGGTGGGCCGGCTCCTGATAGACTGGGCGGGGAAAGCCGGTGGCGAGTTCTGATCGTCGCGTTGTCGGGGCGAATCGGACGGGGCGATTGAATGAAAGGGGATGGGTGGCGATGAACGATCGAACGAAACTTCGCGAGCTGCCTGTGGAGGGCATGCGCGTTGTGTCGGTGAGGTGGTGGGGATTGTGGGTGTTCGGGTGGTTGCTTGTCGCATCGTTGTGCATCGTCGTGGACGACTTGGGTGCGACGGAGCGGCCGAACATTGTGTTGATCTTGGCCGATGACCTCGGGTATGGCGATTTGCGATGTTACAACGATCAGGGGAAGGTCTCGACGCCCCATTTGGATCGGCTGGCCCGGGGCGGGATGCGGTTCATCGACGCGCACAGCCCTTGCACCGTCTGCACGCCGACGCGTTATGGATTGCTGACCGGTCAGATGCCGTTTCGTGTCCCCAACGGCGGGGCGGTATTTACGGGTGTGGGCGGGCCTTCGTTGATCGCCCCTGGCCGATTGACGTTGGCCACGATGTTGGCCGAGCGAGGTTATGAGACGGCCTGCGTTGGCAAGTGGCATGTGGGGCTGACGTTTTATGATCAGGAAGGTAAGCCGGTCGCCGGGGGCAAAGGTGTTGAGGCGGTCCGGCAGGTCGATTATTCGCGACGGATCGACGGGGGGCCGATCGATCATGGCTTTCGATCTTTCTTCGGGACCGCGTGTTGTCCGACGACCGATTGGTTGTATGCGTTCATCGAAAACGATCGGGTGCCGGTGCCTCCGTCGAGGTTGCTCGATCGGTCGACGTTGCCGAAGCACCCTTACGCGAACGATTGTCGAGTCGGGATGATCGCGCCGGACTTTCCGATGGAGGAGGTCGATCTGGCGTTTTTGAAGCGGAGCCAGGAATTCATCGAAGGGCATGTCAGGCGATCGCCGGAGAGGCCGTTCTTTCTGTTCCATTCGACGCAAGCGGTGCATTTGCCTTCGTTCGCGGCGAAGCGATTTCAGGGGGCATCGAAGGCCGGGCCGCACGGCGATTTTATCGTCGAACTCGATCACATCGTCGGCGAGTTGATGGGAACGCTCGATCGGCTCGGCATCGCGGACGAGACGCTTGTCATCTTCAGCAGCGACAACGGGCCGGAGGTGACGAGCGTGGTGCACATGCGGGCCGATCATGGGCATGACGGGGCACGTCCGTTTCGGGGCGTCAAGCGAGACCAATGGGAAGGAGGGCATCGGGTCCCGCTGTTGGTGCGTTGGCCCGGCCGGGTTCCCGAGGGGGCGGTCAGTTCGCAGTTGGTCAGCCTGACCGATGTGGTCGCGACCGTGGCCGGGATCATCGGGCATGCGTTACCGGAAGGGGCCGCCGAGGACAGTTTTGATCTCGGCCCGGCATGGCGTGACCCGGCGCATCCGCAGATACGACCTTATCTGTTGACGCAGGCGTTCGCCGGTGCGCGGACGTTGTCGATCCGGCGGGGCGATTGGAAATACATCGATCATGCCGGCTCGGGAGGGAATCGTTACGACAAAGATCCTGCATTGAAGCGGTACGCCATCCCTGAAAAGGCCCCGCAGGCCCCCGGTCAGCTTTACAATTTGGCGCGAGACCCTGGCGAGTCGAATAACCTTTATGATCAGGAGCCGGCGATCGTCGCCGAGTTGAGTGAGTTGTTACGACGGTCGGTGCGAAGTGGTCGCAGTCGCTGAGGCGATTGTCTGTGTTTCGAATTGAGCCCATCGGTTGTGGTCGGAGTGATTCGGCTTTGACCGGAACCAACCTTGCGGATCCCGAATGAAAAAATTGCTCGCGTGTCTGATGCTCTTCACGGTTTGTTCGCCCGGGTCGCTTGCGGCGCAAGGGGCGAAGACGGGAGAGATGGCGGGGTACCTGTTGGTCCCCAACGAGAAGGTGTCGGAAACGTTTGACGCGGGCTTTTCGATGTACATCGCCGCTTGGCCGCTGTTGCAACGTTATCCCGGCCAGCGTTTCCAATCGGGTTTGCCCGGGACGTGGATGTTCGCGCGGCATGACCAGAAGCCGGAGGTCAAGCTTTATTCTGATATCGAAGGGGGCTTGGGGTGGTGGCGTGATACCGAGTACGCGACCGAGACGCCGAAATTCATCATGGGGGGCGTCGCGCCGAATTTCGTCGAGTGGGCCAACGGGCCTGGCGCGGGGAAGGGACGCGATTGGTCGAAGCCCAACGGCAAGTACGCCGTCGCGCAGCTCAGCCCTTGGGTCTTGTGGCCGCCGGACGGTTTGAACTTGAAGCAAGGGACGCGGGGCGAGTGGTTCGGGTATGGGTACCTGCCGCTGCCGTTGACCGATCCGAAGGCGACGACCGCGGGGCGAGATGTTGCGACGGGGAATCAGTGCTGGACGCTGTTCCTGAACACCGGAAATTTTAAGGGGCCGGTGACGTTCTTCACGCCATTCTTTTGGTCGCGAGGCGCGATCGACGAACCAAGCTTTGCAGGTCAATTGCTCGATAGCCGCCCTTCGAACCCGAACCGGGCTTTGCAAATGGAGACGCAGCACATCCCCAGCGCGCAAGCGACCGACGCGAAGGGGGTGACGTATGCACGCGTGGCGCCGACGCAATTTCCCGCCGACGCCAAAGGGGAATCGGCGCTGGTCCATCGGATCACGTCGTACAGCCGGAAAGCGTTGTGGGATCCGGTGCAGGCGTGGTTCGAAGGGGGGGCGGTCGCCAGCGGTGAGGTGAATGCGGACGGAGCGGTGCTGCATGCGTTCACCGGGCGCGGGGGTGCGACGTGGAAGATCTATCCCGATGGCACGGAGAGGGATGACAAGGTCGCGGTCGATTGGAAGTCGTTCGCCGCGCCGTTTGCCCCTGACAGTAGCACGTTTGGGTATCGGTGGGATTCGCGGTGGGTCAAAAGGGTCGACGGGGATGGGGGCGATTTGATTGTCCT
>JBEIRZ010000071.1:0-17384 GCA_040375695.1 Planctomycetaceae bacterium | reverse complement strand
TCAACGTTCGCGCGATTTCGGGTGCGACGACGATCAGTGCCAGTGCCGGCAGCGACACCCTTCGGGTCGGAAGCCTGGCCCCTGCGGCAGGGGGTAACCTGTTGGGAATCCGCGCAAACTTAACATTGGAAGGTGGTGCCGACAGCGATTCCATCACCATCGACAGCACCGGATCCACGGCATCGGCGACCGGATCGTTGACGGCGACATCGATCAGCGGCTTGGGGATGACAGGGAACGTCAACTACGCCACGACCGAAAGCCTGACGATTGACCTCGGCAGTGGCGGTGACACCTTCACCGTCAACGAGACCCACGCCGGTTCAACGCTCATCAACGGTGGCGGCGGTGCCGACGTGATCAACGTTCGCGCGATTTCGGGTGCGACAACGATCAATGCCGGTGCAGGCAGCGACACCCTTCGGGTCGGAAGCCTAGCCCCAGCGGCAGGGGGTAACCTGCTGGGGATCCGCGCAGATTTGACATTGGAAGGTGGCGCCGACAACGATTCCATCACGATCGACAGCAGTGGTTACGCGTTAGACAGTATCGGTACATTGACAGCGACTGCTATTAGCGGGATCGGAATGGCAGGAACGATCCGTTACGCAAATCTTGAACTGCTAACGGTCGATCTCGGCAGTAAGGCCGACACATTGACGATCAGCGGGACCCATCATGGCCACACACAAGTCAACTCCAACTCGGGAGGAGACAGCATCAATGTGCTTGGGACGACCGGATCGACAACGATCAACACAGGACTGAAAGACCAGACCAATCTGGTGCGAGTTGGAAGTAGCGTTTCGACGATCTCACGGGCGGTGCTCGGTGGCCGAG
Organism: Planctomycetaceae bacterium; assembly: GCA_040375695.1. GTDB lineage: Bacteria > Planctomycetota > Planctomycetia > Pirellulales > Pirellulaceae > UBA6163. The sequence continues at coordinate 16,544 of JBEIRZ010000071.1, read as the reverse complement.
TTGTCCAGCCCATTCAAGGCTTTGTCAGCGTGGTGGGCACAGGGATCGATTCGCTGGTGATCGATGATTCGAGCAGCATCGAAGACCAATCGGCAAACTTGACTTCCGACCGCCTTACCGGTCTTGGTATGGGGCCGCAGGGGGTCCAGTTCGTGGGGATCAACAACCTCGACGTTCGGCTTGGCAGCGGCAAACAGACCTTCTACGTCACGGCGACACTGGCGACGTTTGCGACGGTGATCGACGGTGGCAGTGGAGACGATCAGTTCCTACTTACGGACGGCGATTTGGATTCGCTAGCCGGGAAATTGACGGTCAGTGGGGGCCAGGGCAATGACCTCGCGAAGTTGAATGACGGAGGAAGCGGCAAGCGAGTCGACTATCGGTTGCAGCCGACCGGCGTGACGTCGAAGGCTCGTGTCGGAGAGACAGCCCGATCGTTTGCGGGAGTATCGATCGACGGCACCCTTGAGGGGCTCATGCTATCGGGAACCGACGCTTCGAACTCGTTCGCGGTCGCGCCGAGCTTGACGACACGGTTCGATATTGACGGAAAGTCACCGGAACTCGGTTTGGTACCGCCGCGGCTTGGCGACACTTTAACGATCGATCTCCAGGGCGTTTCGGGTCAGTCGCTTCGGCTAATGCCCAATGTCCCGGGGGCGGGCATTTGGCGATTCGCCGATGGTAAACAGCCGATCGCATTCCAGGGGATCGAGCGTTTCAACGACTACCTGGTTGCCGTTTTCTCCGATCTCGGGACGAGCAGCACCTCGGCAGTGAAAGTGTTCGATGCGGCATCGGGTGTCATGAAATTCGAAGTCGCGGCGGAGAGGCTCTACGGAACGAGCAGCCTAGTTGGCGTGCGGGCCACGATGGGAGACCTGACCGGAGACGGGCTAAGCGACCTGATCGTCGGGCCGAACAAGGGGGTCATCGACTCGGTGGTGCGAATCTTCGATGGGAATGACGGCCGCCTGGTAGGGGAATTGAGGCCGTATGCCGACCTGAATTACGCCTCTGGCGGGATCACGGTCGCGGTCGGTGACGTGAACGGAGATGGTTGGAACGACCTGATCGTAGCCCCGGCTTCGGGAGGCAAGACGCCGATCCGCGCCTTCAGCGGGCAACCAGGCGCAGCGTATCAGAAGCTGGGCGGCGACCTCTTACCTGGCAACACCGCCTTCGCCTCGGACGTGAACGTTGTCGTGGCCGACCAGAGCGTCAATGGGCCTGCGAATCGAGGCCAATTGTTTGTCGGTGCGACGGTGGGTGGCATCACCACGATTCAAACATTCAGACTCGATGTGGGCGGGAGCTGGATCGCCCCGGCGGGGGGACAATTCCGACCCTTTGGGACAACGGCGAAACTCGCGCCGAGACTGGCGACGGGCGATGTCAACGCCGACGGCATCCAAGACCTGATCGTGATGCGACCTGGGGATACCAAAGGTCGCATGCGAATCTTTGACGGTGCCAAGAACGGGACGCCGATCGGCAGTGAGTTCGCGACCCTGTCCAGCACGTCAAGCGCGAATGACCAGTTCGTCAACGCCTTTGATTTCGATGGCAACGGGTCGGTCGATGGCTTATTGACCTTCCGAAGCAAGACCGGATCGACGGCGACGGTATCCCGCTTTGACACGCAAGGCAAATCGATCAGCGGTTTCACCGCCAACGTGCAGAATTTCCCCGATATCTCGGGGTATTGGCTGAACCATCAAGGGGCGGCCGTCTTCGTCCAGCAGGTGGGATCGGTCATCACGATCACCGACGGCGCCAACAAAAGCGTCTCCGGGAGCATCGTCTCGTCACGCGTCACCGTGCCGTCCTATGGCAAGTCGGTGAGTGCCCAATTGTCCGGCGACCTTTTGAAATGGAGCCATCAGCAGCCCTGGACCCGGGTCAATCTGAACGGGACCTACGTCACGCCCACAGGGGAATTGGTCCGCATTCAACAGACGGGCCGGAATCTTTTGATCTTGGAGTCCGGTGGCGTCTCCGCCGCCGAGACACGGACCTCCGGATCCACCGTTTCGATCATCGCCCCGAAGCTTACCGGCAACATCAAACCGATCGCGAGTAGCTCCCAAGGGATCCTCTGGTCGGACGGATCTTCTTGGAATCGGCTCAACATCTCCGGGACCTACGTCGACGGTGACGGCAAGACGAACACGGTCTTCGAAACTTTGGAGGGCGGGCTCTGTTTCGTCGACCCGTCGGGTAAGGGAATCCTCGGAGGGTGGGTATCGTCCGGGCAAGTACGTCTGGCCGATCGGAACGGGATCGTGGGCGACATCACTTCGACCGGCATCACATGGAGCGACGCGAAGGTTTGGACCAAGAAAAGCTGACCCGAGTAGCGCACTGTTAAGAAGTCCGCGTTAACCGGGATGGTTTTTCGGCCGGATGATCGAGGGTCCTGACAACCCATCGATGCCGGTTGGGCAGCGTGTTCTTCTACCGTGTGCTGAAGATTGGCATCGTCAGCCGAGGTACTTGGCGAAGAATTCGTGGGTCCTTCGCCACATCTCCGGTGACAGGACGTGGCCGGTATCGGGCTCGATGAAATGGCTGAACCGGTCCTCGGCACCTTGGGCCGCGTACATCTTGCGGATCCGCTCGATCCCCACCTTGGCATGTTCGATCGGGGAACCGCCATCGGTCTCGCCGAGGTTCAGATGCAGCGCTCGCGGCGCGATCAGTCCGGCCATTTCGGGGGTGTCACCGAACTTCAACCAACCGGGAACGAAATTCGGGAAGCAGTGCAGGAGCTTCGTGTCGTGGATCGCGGCGTAGGTCGGGAGGCAACAATTCCCGACGACCGCCTTGATCCGCGGCTCGTGCGGCCCCACCAGCCAGGCATGCGTCGAACCCATCGAATGTCCATAGCAGCCGATCCGATCGGCTTTCACCTCGGGACGCTCGCAGAGGTAATCGACCGCGCGGCGCATGTCGAGGACGTTCTTCCACGCCATCGACTGTCCCGCCACGACATAGCGGAGGAATTCGAAACGTTCGTAGTTCCCCCCGGCGAGCTTTTTTTCGGGGTCTTGCCGCTCTTCGAAACAGAGCGCGTCGGGGCAGAGGACGACGTAACCGAGCTTCGCCAATTCGGCGCCGGTGTGATGCATCGGGTTCCCCGCCAAGCCGGCCGGTTCGGTCTTGCCGAGGTGGTACTCGCCGTTGTGTTGGTGCCAGATCGCGACCGCGGGTGCGGGAGAGTTCGCCGAAACGCCGTCGGGGACGAGCAACATCGCGGGGACACGGTCCCCCGGCTCGACCTCGTACGTGAGCGATTCGATCCGATAACCGGGTTTGCGGATCGTCTCGATGATCTGCGGATTCAATGGGCAGGGCTCGGGCCAATCGCCGCCGAGGCATTCGACGAGGGCGCGGCGGAGCGACTGGGTATCGGCCGATGCGGGCTTAGCGCCTGGTGCCCCGGAGGTCCCGTCACCTTGAATGGCTGGGCCGACTTGCGCGGTGGCTGCGGAGGGTCCAGCCCATGCGGCGGTCGCGCAGATCGCCGCCGAGCCGAGGGTCGCGCGGGTTAGAAATTCGCGGCGTGAATCGCCCGGTTCCTGGTCGCTCATCGATATCGCACCCTTTGTTTAAGTCTGGTCGTTTAGATTCGGTCGGTCGTTTTTGAGGATGGGTTGCGGGAACGTGGGCGGATGCCTGGGCCATGCCGAGCCGATGAGACTGCGTGATGCGGATCGGTTAAAGGAGCGGTCGTGAAGGGCCCTTCTTTTCTTTTTTCCACGGGTCGTCCCAGGCCTGCCACGTCGAGAGGTAATCGGCATAGCCGCGGTTTTGTTTTTGGCGTTGTTCGAGCCAATCGTGGGCGGCATCGACGAGTTCCTGTTCGCGCTCGCGGGAGATCTTGCCGAACATCAGCATCGAGCGGAGGAAGACGAAATAGGTATCGAGCACATCGCAGCGGCAATAATCGGAGATCGCCTGCAATTCGCCGCAATTGAACATCTCCTGGACCTGTTCCCCTTTGACGTTGATCTTGCCCCATTTGCCGACGAGTTGGGCGGCGAGGTCGAGGCCGCCGCGGAACCAGGTGGCGTTGAAATTCGTAAGGAATTCGTGCAGGTCGAAATGGGCGTCGAGGTTGTAACGGTTGCGGCAATGCTTGTAGCTGGGGCCTGACATGCTGAACCAGGCCGGGACCGAAATCCCGTAGCGAAAGGCGGCCAATTCCATCAGCGGCAAGTCGAAGCCGCGGCCGTTGAAGGTTACCCATTGCGGGCGACCGTAAACCTCCCAACCCCGCCAAAAATTGTCGGCGATGACGTGCGATCGGAAGTTCGGCTCGTCGAGCGAAACGATGTCGATCAGGTCCAGGTCGGGGCCGACCTTAGCGATCACGACGGCGATCGGGCGTTGGTAGGTGTAGGGGATGAACGTCTTTCCGGATTCCTCGACCAATTCGTCCTGGAACTTGCGGACCGCTTCTTCCGCCGACAGCGTTTGTCCGGGATACTTAACCTCCCGAATCAGATCACCGTCGGCGATGCTTTCGACGTCAAAAATCAGGTGGGCGACACGGTCCATGGGGCAGCCGGGCTGGGAGTTGGCACATCACAATTCAAATTCGAAATCATAGTCTAACGTGACCCGCATCGATGCTGGGGGGGCGTAGGGGAACCTTCGCGTCCCCAAGGCGTTTTCGCTTTTCCCGATTTTTCCTGACCCAAACCACCCCCCCGATTGAGACCTCATGAACGTGATTTCCCGGCGTCGACTGCTCGATCGGTTCCTCCGCTATGTCCGCGTCGGGACGACCGCCAACCCGGCATCATCGGCCTACCCCAGCAGCACCGGCCAATGGGACCTGGGGTTGATCCTGGCCCAAGAGCTGATGGAGATGGGGGCCGATGACGTCAGCCAAGACGGGTACGGGCTGGTTTGGGGGACGGTCCCGAGCACGGCCGGCCCCGATTTGCCAACCGTTGCGTTGATCGCCCACCTCGACACGTCGCCGGAAGCCCCTGGCCATGGCGTCACGCCGCAGGTGGTCGAATCGTATCAGGGGGGCGTGATCTCGCTGCCCAACGGCAGTGTCATCGACCCTGCCAAGTGCCCTTCGCTTGACGAGCTGATCGGCCACACGTTGGTAACGACCGACGGGACGACGCTGCTTGGGGGCGACGACAAGAATGGCGTGGCGATCATCATGGAGGTGGCCGAACACCTGATCGAACGCCCGCACATTCCCCATGGGCCCGTTCGGATCCTTTTTACATGCGACGAAGAGATCGGTCGCGGGACCGACAAGATCGATCTCAAACGCCTCGGCGCGACGGTCGCTTACACTTTGGACGGCGGCGGGGCGGGGATGATCGATGTCGAAACCTTTTCGGCCGACGCGATCCGCATCCGCTTCATCGGTCACAGCATCCACACGTCGATCGCGAAGGGGCGGATGGCGAACAGCCTCCGCGCCGCGGCCGCGTTCGTCGAAGCCCTGCCGAAATCATATCTGACCCCCGAGACGACGTGCGATCGCGAAGGGTTCATTCACGTCCATGATATCCAAGGCGGGGTAGGACAGTGCGAGGTCGAAATGATCCTGCGATCGTTCGACGCTGCGGAACTCGACCACTTCGCCGATCTGATCGCCGAAACGGCCGAAAAGGCGGTGGCATCGGTCCCTGGGGTGAAGATGGAGCTCTTTCGCCGCAAGCAATACCGCAACCTAGCCGAGGGACTTCGGCACCTGCCCGAAGCGACCGAACTGGCGGAGCGGGCCTTCAAAAATCTCGGCCGCCCTTACGAGACGGCGATCGTCCGCGGCGGCACCGACGGTTCGCAATTGACCGAGAAAGGGTTGCCGACGCCGAACCTTTCGAGCGGCCAGCACAACATCCATTCGATGCTCGAATTCTCGTCGCTCGACCAGATGGCCGCCGCGGGCGAACACGTGATCGAGCTGTTGCGGCTGTGGGGCGAAAAACGGAGCTGATGCGGCGCGGGGGCGACGAGTGAGCGTTCGATTTCCGAATTGGTTCCTGCAACTGGGGTCGAAGCCTTACCTCTGGGTCGGCTTGGCCCTGGCCGTCGCCACGATCGACCTTTGGTCGTCGAAGCGTTGGGATTGGTGCGTGCTGCATTTGACGCTGCTGCTGGTGTCGCTGCAATTCGTCGCCCGCCAACATGTCCCACGCCTGATCGCGATCCTCGCGATCGCTTGCGTCGCGCCGGCGATCCTGCGGTCGCCACCGGTGTGGGAACCGGCTCGAAGTTGGGTGCTGCTCGCGCTGAGCTGCGCCGCGCTCTATCATTTCGAAATGCAGCGCCGCCGCAAGCAACGGCTCGCGATCCGACAGCAATTGCAACGTCGGGTCCGCAAACGGACGCTCCAAGTCCGCACGAGCAACGACGCGCTGCGCCGCGAAATCGCCCACCGCCAACAGACCGAAGCGAAGCTGACCCGCGCCGAAAGCCACCTCGAATCGCTCGCCCAGCGGATGCGATTGCAGGTCATCCGCAAAGACATCGATGGCGTGATCACCTATGCCAACGAGGCCTTCTGCCAAGGTATCGGCAAATCGACCGACCAGGTGATCGGGAGCACCGACGCCGACCTTTATCCCACCGACCTGGCGAGTGCCTATCGTTCCGATGACCTTCGCGTGATCGAGTCGGGTCAGCCCTTTGACCACATCGAATCGCACCCGCGGCCCGACGGCGGGACCGGTTGGGTGCAAGTCTTCAAGGCACCCGAGTACGACGACCGGCAACAGGTGATCGGGATCCGGATGGTCTTCTGGGACGTGACCGACACCTACCGCAGGACGGCCGAGCTGCGGCGCAGCGAAGCCCGCAAGCGGGCGCTCTTCGACGCCGCCCGCGAGGCCGTGCTGTTGGTCGACGAGCAATTATCCGTCGTCGAGGCGAACCCTGCCGCCCAAACGTTGCTCGCTGCGGGGAATCAACCCTTAGTCGGACAAAAGCTCGAAGCGATCGCCTTCCCCGAAGCGACCTTTCCTCAAAACCCCGTCGACGTGCCAACGGCAGAACATCCCACCGCGGAGCGAGATGACAACGCGGAGCGAGCTAACAACGCGGAGCAAGCTGACACCTCGCAGAGGGATACCCCAACCGGTCCCGTGCGGATGCCATGGACCGATTTGCCCCGCGGCCAACGCCGCGAAGTCGTGCTGCGACGCGTCGGGGGCGAGGGTTTTCCTGCCGAGGTCTCGATCCACCCCATCCCGCTCGAAAATTCCTCCGGCTTCGCGATCTTCATCCGCGACGTGACGCTGCGGCATCGCGCCGAAGCGGCGCTGCGCGAGGCCAAGTCGGCCGCCGAAGATGCCAGCCGCGTGAAGAGCGAATTCATGGCCAACGTCAGCCACGAAATCCGCACGCCGCTGGGGGGCATCACGGGCTCGGCCGAGCTGCTGGCCCAGATGGAGCTGACCCCCAAGGCGCAGCAATACGTCGAGATGATCCGCGACAGCGGCGAACTGCTCAGCGGCGTCATCGGCGATATCCTCGACCTGGCGTCGATCGAAGCGGGCCGGCTGAAGATCAACCCCCAAGCGACCGACTTGCACCGTTGCCTCAGCGAACCGTTTCGCGCGCTGGCGACCAAGGCGATGGGGAAGGACCTGGAGCTGATCCTGCACATCCGACCCGACGTCCCGCGGGTCGCTTTGGTCGACGCCAACCGACTCCGTCAGGTCGTGATCAACCTAGCGGGGAACGCGATCAAATTCACCCCCAAGGGTCACGTCTGGTTCCGGGTCGGCATCGATCATCTCGCCGACGCGAAACCGAATCGATGGCTGAGGCTTGAAATGATCGACAGCGGGATCGGGATCGCGGATGACCAATTGCGAAAGATTTTCGAGCCGTTCGAGCAGGGCGACTCGGGGACGACGCGTCGATTCGGCGGGACGGGTTTGGGCCTGTCGATCAGCGACCAGTTGATCCGCAGGATGGGCGGAACGATCGACGTGATCAGCCGCCCGTCGCGTGGCAGCACCTTCCGTTGCCTGTTGCCCCTGCCGGAGATGACCGATGGCGACAGGGCCGCGCCGACGGCGCGCAAAGTGATCGGCTCCGCGTCGAGCCGACCGAGCCCGTCGTCGGTCGCGCTCGATATCCCGCACCCGTTGCAGCGACAAGCGATCCAAGACCTGCTTCGGCACTACGGCTTCAACATCGATCCGCGTGGGTCGGTCCGGATCATCGACCAATCGCTCGCACCCCAAGTCCTCGCCAATCGCCAGCTCAACGACCGACGCCGGATCATCTGGCTGGCCCGCGTCGATGAGCCGGCGGCGCCGAAACAAGACCCGGCCGAACCGGTGTTGATCAAACCGATCATCGCCGACGACCTGCTCGATGCGCTGCGTCAACGGACCGGTGATCTGCCTTCCGAAAATTCGCGCGATCACGCGGTGCGGAGCTCAGCGGTCCAAGGGCTTGCGACACCCGGCGGCGATGACGAGGCGCAAAGGGCAAGGCTGCTGGTTGTGGATGACAGCCGCGTCAACCGAACGGTGATCCACGATTACCTCTGGGCCGCGGGGTATGCGATCGAATCGGTTTCGGACGGCAATCAAGCGATCGAGGCCGCCGCAGTCCGCCGTTTCGATTGCGTCTTGATGGATTTGCAAATGCCGGGGATGGACGGGATCGAGGCGATGCGAAGGGTACGCGAGCAATATCGGGCCCAAGGGGTCACGCCGCCCCCGTTCGTCGCGCTGTCCGCGCACGCGACCCGCGAACACCGCGACCGTTGCCTGCAGGAGGGGATGTGCGAATTCCTCGTCAAGCCGATCGATCGCGAAAAATTGCTCGCGACCGTCGCCGAGCAGATCGACCACGACCGGCCGTGGCGTGACCGATTGCTCAAGGTTGCCGGAGGAGACACCGCGACGTTCGAATGCCTGATCGATGCGTTTTTGGCGGAGGTGCCCGAGCTGTGTGACGAATTGACGGCGGCGATCGCGAGCCATGACGCCCAGGTGGCCAAGCGGGCCGCCCACACGCTGAAATCGTGTCTGCGGTACGTCGCCCCCGAATCGGACTATGCCCCGGTGATCGAACTCGAAGCGTCGATCGGTCGCGAGGATTGGGGCTTCGCTCGCGACGCGGGGCCGCAGACGATCGCGATCGCGAACCGATGGACCCAAACGCTCAGTCGAGATAGACCAAAGCGCTCCAATTGAAGACGACGCGGGCGAGGCTCGCCGGGCCAGACTCGCGGAGCGTCGTTTCGAGCACCGCTCGCTCATCTGGCGAAGCCGAACGCGACACCGCGGCGCGGCAGACGACATCGATCGGGTCCTCGGTTGTGCTGACCCGCTCCGCGACCGCACGTGACATCGCCTCGACGAGCCGATTGTTCCATTGGGCGAGCGCTTGCAGCGAGGTCGTCGATTCGTCCCTCGCCGGGACGCTTTGCGACGGGTCGGCGCAATCGAGCGCGGTGAGGAACGGCTGCGGTTGCGACCGGACGACGAACCGATAGATGCTCCGTCGCATCGCCTCGGGATCCTCGGGGTTGTGGAGGTGATATTCGAAGTGCGGCGAATGTTCCGGTTTCTCGATGACGAAATCGCGGAAGCTCGCGCCGCCGCGGGCGTCCAAGCGGAGACGACCGGCGACCATCAGGACCGTGTCGCGGTATTCCTCGGCGGTCAATCGCCTGCGCGTGCCGCGCCAACGGAGCGAATTGCCGGCATCGATCGTCGCATTCGCCTCGTGATGCGAACTGGCGCGGCGATAGGCGTCGCTGGTGACGAGCAACCGGATCAGCGGTTTGAGCGAACGGGTCGGCGAATCGCGGAGCTGTGCGGCGAGGTAATCGAGCAGCTCGGGGTGCGTCGGGAGCATCCCCATCCTGCCGAAATCGTTCGGGGTGCCGACCAACGGGGTACCGAAAGTCCATTGCCAAACACGGTTGGCGATGCTTCGCCACAGCAGCGGGTTATCGCGGGACGTGATCGCTTCGGCCAGCGCCCCCCGGGCCAGCGATTCGGGATCGATCGGCGGACCTTCGGCATCACCTTCGGTCGCGGCCGTGTCGGTGGACCAACCCGCGATCGAAAATTCGGCCTGGGCGCCGGGCCACAGGGGGGGCATGCCGGGACGCATCGGCTGGGCCGGGGCGCGGATGTCTCCCCGTTGTAACAGCGCGATCGGACGCGGCTTGCCGCCGGTGGGTCGCAATCCGCCTTGCGCGTCAAACCGTGTCGCTGCGGCATAGACCGTCTGCCCGGGCGGGAACGCGGCTAGCTGTTGTTCTAAATCCTTGATCGATCGTGCGAAGGCATCGAGCTTCGCAACTTGGTCGGGACCGCGGACCTCTTTCTCGATCGCCGCGGCTCGCTCTTGCAATTGGCGGTACTGGGCAAGGAGCGTCGCGTCGGGGAACTCGGTGTGATAGATCCCATCGGTCAAATTCGCACGGCCCCAGCGCGGGTTCGCCTCGATGCTCTCCTTGGACATCACCTTCGCGCCGCGAGCGACATTCTCTGCATCGCCGTCGGACGCATCGCTCTTTGACGCATCGCTCTTTGACGCATCGGACTTTGACGCATCGCGGATCGCTTCCAATTCGGCCAAGGCGAAGATGTAATCGTTTTGGCGGTGCGCGAGTTTCGTCGCGGTGATGCGGACATAACGTGCCGACATCCCCGCGGCATCGATCGTGACTTCGCGACCGGGGACGATCGTTGGCGAAGCGTCGGTTTGGATGAAAATTTGGCGGACCGAGTCTCCCTTAAAATCGGCATCATCGGAAATCTCGACGCGAAATTCGGGCGGAAAACCGAATCCTGCGCCAATCCCGGCGAAATTGTCGAACGCCGGGAGTAGTCTGATAAGCTTTAGCGCGACGGATCGCCCGAGGTCGACTTGGACCCATTTCTCGCCCTTCGGGTCGCCGCCGATTTCGCTGTGCCAGCCATATTCGGGGCGTGGTTCGGTGCGGCGCATCGCGGCGAGTTCTTTGAGCCGCTGGGCATCGGTCCCCATCCGCCGATCGACTTCGGAACGCAAGTCCTGTTCGAGCTTCGTTCGCTCGCGACGGGCTTCATCGAGTTTTGTCACGACGAGTCGCTTGGCCGATTGTTGTTCGGGGGACAAGCCTTGATAGACCCGTGGGGCGCGGTCGACGGCGGCGAAGACGGCGTGCAACCGGTAATAGTCCTCCATCTTCACCGGGTCAAACTTGTGATGGTGGCATTGGGCGCACTGGACGGTGGTGCTGGTGAAGGCGTTGAAGACGACGGTGATCATTTCGTCGCGATCGAGATGTTTGGCGATGCGGCCATCGACCTTCCCTTCGCCGACCTCGACATGCCCGATGAAGTCCCATGGCCCCGCGGCGAGGAACCCCAGCGCGATGATGCCGTCGGGGTTATCGGGATAGAGCACATCGCCGGCGATTTGTTCTTTGACGAAGCGGTCGTAGGGTTTGTCGTCGTTGAGGCTGCGGATGACATAATCGCGATAGGGCCAAGCGTCACCGCGAAGCTTGTCCTTGTCATAACCGTGGGTTTCGGCATAGCGGGCCAAATCGAGCCAGGCCTGACCCCACTTCTCGCCGAATTCGGGGGCGGCGAGGAGCTGATCGACGAAGCGTTCGTAGTCTTCGAGGGAAAAAGCTCGGATTTGTGCTTCGGTCGGGGGCAAACCGGTGAGGTCGTAAGTCAAACGTCTCAGCAACGTGATCGGGTCGGCGGGGCCGACAGGGACGACTCCCGATTCGGCCATCTTGGCGTTCAGGAAGGCATCGACGGGGTTGCGACTTGTGTCGGTGCGCGGGGGGTCTTCAGTTCGTGCCGGGTCGACGAAACCGCTGGGGTGATCGGGTGGCGAATGCTGAGCGATCGGCCGCAGGCTCCACCAATCGAGATCGCGAATGGGATCATCACGCAGGACGCGTCCCGAGGGCCAAGGTGCTCCGTCGGCGACCCAGCCCCGAAGCGTCTCGACTTGGGCGGCGGTCAGCGGCTTTCCCTTTTTCGGCATCTCCGGTTCGGGGCCGGTGATTTGCGCGATCAGTTCGCTCGCGTCCGGGTCGCGAGGGACGATGAATTCCGAGATCGTCTCGAAGGAGTCGAAGCGGATTTCGCCGCCGGTGTGCTTCGCCTCGGCCTCGCGATGGCACGCCATGCAGTGGGTTTCGAGGATCGGCGCGACATCCTTTTCGAAGTCGACCGCCAGTGCGTTCGTTGCGAGTGGGCCGCAAGCGATCGCCAAGAGGCTGGCGCGAAGGATAAAGAAGATCGAACGGATCGGGTTCGATCGGCAGGAATAAAAAGTCATGCCCGACTCGCGTGCGAGGGTAGGTCGTCACAAGCGGAGGCGGCGGGAAAGGTTCGCGGCGAAGCTTACCGTCGGCCTGACGCTAAGGTTCCAGGATAACTTCTCCGGTTCCCGGTGTGACCTCGCCGATTTCGTAAGCGGTGACGCCGAGGTTTCGGAGTCGGCCCATCACGGCGGCGAGGTAATAGGGGGAAACGACGAGGACCATGCCGATCCCCATGTTGAAGACCCGGCGCATTTCGTCGGTTTCGATATCGCCAGCCATTTGCATCCAGGTGAAGATCTCGGGGACTTTCCAGGAATTCGAATCGATCCGGCAATCGACGCCGCCGCGGAGGATCCGCGAGAGGTTCTCGGCGAGCCCCCCGCCGGTGATGTGGGCGATCCCGTGCACGACCTGCTTGACGCGGTAGGCCGTCTGTACGGCGCGGACCGCTTCGGCATAGATGATCGTCGGGCGAAGGAGCAGATCGATCAGCGGTTCGGAGAGCTCGGGGACGTGGGAATCGAAATTCAAGTTGCGATCACGGAGCACCTTGCGAACGAGGCTGAAGCCGTTGCTATGGATGCCGCTGGAGGCCAACCCGATCAATTTGTCGCCAACGCTGATGGCGTGGCCATCGAGCAGCTTCGATTTTTCGACGACGCCGACGGCGAAACCCGCCAAGTCATAATCCTCGGCGGCGTACATGTCGGGCATGATCGCCGTTTCGCCCCCCAAGAGCGAACAATCGGCTTGGACACACCCGTCGCTGATCCCGCGGACGATCTGTTCGAGCCGATCGGGGTCGTCCTTCCCCATCGCGACGTAATCGAGAAAAAAGAGCGGTTCGGCGCCGGTGCAGAGGAGATCGTTGACGCACATCGCCACCAGGTCGATACCGACGGTCCCGTGGCGTCCGGTCGTTTGGGCGATTTTCAGTTTCGTGCCGACGCCATCGGTGCCGCTGACCAGGATCGGTTCGCGGTAATTGCGGGCGAAGAGCCGGCCGTCGAAATCGAGCTTGAAGAGCCCCGCGAAGCCGCCGTCATTCCGCACCACGCGTGGGCTGAAGGTGCGATGCATCAAGGCGGGGAGACGCCCCATCGATTCGGCGTAAATATCGAGATCGACGCCTGCGTCGCGGTACGTAGAAGCCATGAAACGGCGGTGGGGATGATAGGGGTAAGGGGGCTAAAACGATCGGTTCCGACGTGGCGGGTGACGAATCGATCACACCCCTGAATGATCCACCTTGTGGGCCCTTCTGGCAACCGGGGAAGAAGATCGGACTGAAAGAGATTATGCTGTAAGGGCTTTGACCGCCATGGCCGTCGCCGCGAGGGGACGCCTTTTGCGGTGATGGCGGCCGACGGAGGCGGTCGGCCCGACCCGTTGACGACTCAACTTTCCAAAACCGCACACCAGGAATAGGTCGCACACCAGGACTTTCCAACACCGATTACCTGACCCCAGCGGCCCGACCGACCGGGGAGCGAACGAGCCACTTCGCCGCGTATTTTCTTCAGACCCGAAGGACTTCCGTGGTAGGGTTCATTCGGCCGTTGCCCCGCCGACGCCACACGTCTGGCGGATGACGTGGCGGCCCGGAGATCCCCTCAAGTCGCCCGTTCGCGGTCACCATCGACAGGAAAGTTCCGCCCCATGCTTATGCGTCAGCCCTGCCCACCGCTCCAGTTCAGTTATCACGCACCTTTTGGCGCCAAGGTCCAAGAACATGGCGTCCAGTTCTCCGTCTTCAGCCGTTCGGCGACGGCGATGCGGCTGTTGCTTTACAACGACCCCAAGGACCGCGAGCCCGCCGATGTGATCGAATTCGATCGGAACCAGGATCGCTGGGGAGACGTGTGGAGCCTCTTCGTCCCGGGTGTCGGCCCGGGGCAGCTCTATCACTTCCAAGCCTCCGGCCCGTGGGCCCCCGAACGTGGCCAGCGTTTCGATTCGACGGCGCGGCTGATCGACCCCTATGCCGACGCGCTGGCCGGGATGTTCCAAAAATCGGCCGATGGGGTGATCCGCCCGCCGCGGTGCGTCGTCGTCGATCACGAATTCGATTGGGAAGGGGACCGGCACATCCGTCGGCCGCTGAGCGAATCGGTGATCTATGAAATGCACGTCCGCGGCTTTACCAAGTCGAAGACGGCCAAGGTCAATGCCGCCGGTTCGTACCTGGGGGTGATCGACAAGATCCCTTACCTGAAAGCGCTGGGCGTAACGGCCGTCGAATTGATGCCGATCCACGAATTCCCGATCCACGGGCCGCGTGGCGAACGGCTCGAGCGGCCGAACTATTGGGGTTATGACCCGATGGCCTTCTTCGCGCCGCACCGCGGTTACGCGCACGGCACCGAGCCCGGGGCCCAGGTCCGCGAATTCAAGACGATGGTCAAGGCGCTGCATGCCGCGGGGATCGAAGTGATCCTCGACGTCGTCTTTAACCACACCTGCGAAGGGAACGAAAACGGCCCGACCCTGTCGTTCAAAGGGCTCGAAAACCAAGTCTATTACATCCTCAGCGAGGGGCGGCATTACTGCAACTTCAGCGGTTGCGGCAACACGGTCAACGGCAACCACCCGGTCGTCCGCGAGATGATCTTTCACTGCTTACGAAGCTGGGTGTATAACTACCACGTCGACGGTTTCCGCTTCGATTTGGCGAGCATCCTGAGCCGCGACCGAAACGGCAATTTGGTCCCCAACCCGCCGCTGGTGGAACTGATCGCCGAAGACCCGCTGTTGGCCGATACGAAGATCATCGCCGAGGCGTGGGACGCGGCCGGGGCGTACCAAGTCGGGTCGTTCGGCAATTCGCGGTGGGCCGAGTGGAACGGCCGATTTCGCGACGATGTCCGCGCGTTTTGGCGAGGCGACAGCGGGACACTTGGGGCGCTGGCGACCCGGCTGGCCGGCAGCAGCGACCTCTATCACCACAGCGGCCGCAAACCGGCTTGCAGCATCAATTTCGTCACCAGCCACGACGGCTTCACGCTCAACGACCTCGTCTCCTACAAGGAAAAGCACAACCTCGCCAACGGCGAAGAGAACCGCGACGGCGACAACCACAACATCAGCGACAATTACGGCGTCGAAGGGCCGACCCGCAAACGCTCGATCGCCCAAGTCCGTAACCGCCAGATGAAAAACATGATGGCGACGTTGATGTTCAGCCAGGGCGTCCCGATGTTGCTCAGCGGCGACGAGGGGCGGCGGACCCAAAAGGGGAATAACAACGCCTACTGCCAAGACAACGAGACGAGCTGGTTCGATTGGCAACAGCTCGAAAAGAACGCCGACATGTTCCGCTTCACCCAGGGGCTGATCGCGTTTCGCAAAGGACAGCCGACGATCCGTCGGACGAGCTTCTTAACCGGTCAGGTCGTCCCGGGGCGCGTCGTCGCTGACGTCGCCTGGTTTGCCGCCGACGGCTCGCCGCTCGATTGGGGCCAAGGGGTCCTGTCGATGATGGTTTACATCGCCGCGCCGCCGCGGATCGAAGACCCCAACCGGATCGGCCGCGACGTGTTGATGCTGTTCAACAGCACCGCATCGCAGCGTGAATTCAAATTGCCGCCGGTCATGAGCCACCTGACCTGGGGGCTCTTCGTCGACACCGCGGCCGAACCACCTGCCGATATCTACCCGACGCTTAACGGCCCCAAGCCCCCCGCCGATGGGGCCGTGCAGCTCGTTTCCCACGCGCTAAAAATCTACGTCAGCGAACCGGTGAACCAGTAACGGGCCGGCGATCGCTGGCTACGCGCGAGCCGGTTTCGTGATCGGCTCGCGATGATTCGGTGCGACCCAAGATTCGGTGCGACCCAAGATTCAATGGGACTAGGGCTTCAGTGGGACTAGGGCTTCAGTGGGATCTGCGTGCGGTGACGCGGATCGCCTGGATCAGCGCCTGGGCCTTGTTGACCGTCTCTTCGTATTCGCTGTTGGGGTCGCTGTCGATGACAACGCCGCAACCGGCTTGGACGTGGATGATCCCGTCGCTGATGACCATGGTCCGCAGCGCGATGCACGTATCCATGTTGCCGCGGTAATCGAGATAACCGACCGCGCCGCCGTAGGGCCCCCGCCGATGGGGCTCGATCTCGTCAATGATCTGCATCGCCCGGACCTTCGGCGCGCCGGAAACGGTCCCGGCCGGGAGGCACGCCTTGAGCGCATCGAAGGCGTCGAGGTCGTCGCGAAGGACACCACGCACTTCGCTGCTGATGTGCATCACGTGGCTGTA
>JBEIRZ010000188.1:0-8681 GCA_040375695.1 Planctomycetaceae bacterium | reverse complement strand
CTCGATCAGGCCCCTCACGACCAACGCGAATCGATCGAATTCCTGATCGCGCACAGGCCCGACCGCGACCTCCGCTCGCTCTCCGCCGAATTCCTCCTCGAAAACGTCCGGCTCGCCCACGAAGCGTTCGAGCGGTCCCCTTGGCGACGCGATATCCCCTGGGAAATCTTCGCGAACAACGTTTTGCCCTACGCCAGCATCAACGAACGCCGCGACCCTTGGCGCAAGGAATTCATCGATCGCTTCACACCGCTGATTCGCGACGCCAAGTCGGCATCGCAAGCCGCCGCGATCCTCAACCAAAAGGTCTTCCCGCTCGTCAACGTCCGCTACTCGACCCAGCGTCCACGTGCCGACCAAAGCCCCCTCGAATCGATGAAGGTCGGGCTCGCCTCATGCACCGGACTGTCGGTGCTGCTGATCGATGCCTGCCGCGCCGTCGGCATCCCCGCCCGCTTCGTCGGCACTCCCCTCTGGGCCGATAAGAGCGGTAACCACTCGTGGGTCGAGGTCTGGGACGACGGCTGGCATTTCACCGGCGCCGCGGAACCCTCAGGCGATTTGCTCGATCAGGCCTGGTTCGTCGCACGGGCCCGAACCGCCCTTCGCGATGACCCCAAACATGCGATCTATGCCGTCAGCTACCAACGTACCCCGCTCCGGTTCCCGATGGTTTGGGCCCGTGATGTCGATGACGTCTGGGCGGTGAACGTGACCGACCGTTACCTGCAAGCCGGCGAGGCCCCACCGGCGGGGACGATCCCGATCATGTTCGTCGCCCGCACCAAGACCGCCGCAAGCGGGTCAAACGGACGCGATGGCCAAATCGCCCGCGTCGCGACCGCGCTCCGCGTCGTCGACGAATCGGGTCGAGTCGTTTTCGAATCGACAACCAAAGACGAACGCTTCGACGCCAACGATCACGCGCTGGCCCACCTCCCGGAAGGGAAAAGCTACCGCGCCGAATTCCGCCGCGATGGGATCGATCCGACGACGATCCCCTTCGAAGCGAAACCGGGCTCGCCGCTCATCGAGTGGCTTCACTGATGCGTCTCGACCAACAATCGATTACGCGAGCGCACCTTCGAGCGGGGCGCCGATCGCCTCTTCTGTCATGAATTCGATCCGCCCCTGTTCGATGTGGTACAGCGACCCGACGATCGCGATCTTTCCTTCGTCGGCCATCCTCCGAAGCGGAAGACTCTCGTGATAGATCCACCTTACCGAGTTGAGCGCGTTCCGCTTGGCGACCTCGTCGACGATCGCCTGCTGACGCTCGGGCGAAAGCCTGTCCCAGTCCCGCAGGATCTCCGGGTCGGTCGATTTTTGGATCTCGCGGATGATCAGATCGAGATGGTCGCACCCGAACTGTTTACAACTGCTCTCCCCTTTGGCCGCTAGGCTCACCGCGGTCTGCACGGCACCGCAACGGGTGTGCCCCTTGACCAGAATCAGCTTCGCCCCCGCGACGCCGCAAGCGTATTCGAGGCTCCCCAGCACCTTTTCCCGGACGACGTTTCCGGCGATCCTCGCGCTGAACAATTCCCCGAGCCCGACGTCAAATACCATCTCCGCCGGCGTCCGCGAATCGATGCACCCCAAGATCACCGCCAACGGGTACTGACCCGTCGAGCTCGCGCTGATCTGGAACGTGAGGTCACGTTGCAACCGGTGACCGCTGCGGAACCGCTCGTTCCCCGCCCGCATCCACTCCAACACGTCAGCAGGGCTGAACCGCTGTTGCAATTCACGCGTCGAATACTCGTGATACAGGATCTGATCTTCGATCCCGAGCTGCGAATGGAAACCCTTGGTGCTCACCTTCACGCCACGCACCGGGCCAGTGACTTGCTTGTATTCTCGGATCAATGACAAGATATCCGGATCGATGAAGGTCGATGCCGACGCGTCGATCAACAGGTGCTTGTCTTTGGGGGTCTTGTCGAGCGCGTCCTGAAGCGACGCACGGTTCAGGAAGCTGACCTGCTGCGGCAATTGGATGTGATTGATCGTCTCGCCCAGACGCGATTCGATCACCTGGTCAACCGGCCGGCGGATGTTGTTCATCAGGATAAACGCGAGGCTGACCAACAGCCCGATCGCCACGCCAATGATCAGGTCCGTGAAGACGATCCCCAGAACCGTCGCGATGAACGGATAGAACTGAACGGGGCCATCCTTCCACATCCGTATCAACAACGTCGGGTGCACCAGCTTCGTCCCGGTATGGAACAAGATCGCCGCCAGCGCCGCCAGCGGGATCAGGTTCAGCAACGAAGGGATCAACACGACGCACAACACCAACAAAATGCCGTGGAAGACGGCCGACGCCTTGGTGCTCGCCCCCGAATTGATGTTGACCGAGCTGCGGACGACGACCGAAGTGATCGGGATCCCGCCGAGCAACCCGCAAGCGATGTTGCCACAGCCCTGCGCGATCAACTCGCGGTTGGGGGGTGAATTCCTTTGCTGTGGGTCCACCTTGTCGATCGCTTCCAGGTTCAAGAGCGTTTCGAGCGAAGCGACGACACAGATCGTGACACCGGCAAGCCACACGGCGGGACGGGCGACCTGCGTCCAATCGGGAAAATGAAAGAACGCGGACAATTCCGACAAGTCCTTGGCGACCGGGACGTGCACCAAGTGCGAGGTCATGATCTGCCAGTTGCCCCCGATGCGGTCGAACAGGAGCTTGATCGCGATCCCCAGGAAGACGACCAACAACGGGGCAGGAACGATCCCCTTCTTGAGCTTCGGGAACCGGTCCCAAGCGAAGAGCAAAATGAGCGAGATGACGCCGACAACGATCGCCCCCTGATGCACCTCGCCCGAGAACAATCTCGCCAGCTCCGAAAAGGTGTTCTCGCGGTCGGGCTGTGCAAACGCCATTTCCCCTTCCGGGTCGGCATCGTCACCGAGGATGTGAGGGATCTGCTTGAGGATCAGGATCAGGCCGATCGCCGCCAACAACCCTTGAATCACGCTGAAGGGAAAGAACGCGGCGAGCCCACCGGCCCGAATCAGCCCTAACCCGATTTGGATCACCCCCGCCACGATGATGGCGAGCAGGAACGTCTCGAAGGCTTGCAAGTTCGCGATCTGGGCAGCGACGATCGCGGTCAAACCGGCCGCCGGGCCGCTAACGCTCGTCCGCGAGCCGCTCAACCAACCGACCAAGATGCCGCCGATCACACCCGAGATCAAGCCCGAGACCAGCGGCGCGTTGGAAGCTAGCGCGATCCCCAGACAGAGCGGCAGGGCCACCAGAAAGACGATCAGGCCGCTTAACAGATCGCGGGCCGGAAACCCGAGCGGACCCTGCTCGCGCGAAGACAAACCGTTGGCCAGATCACTCGACATCGCGTGAAATCCGCTTTGCAAAAAGGTAAAGGACTTTCCTAGACGTCATGCGGTCGAAGGCTAACAGATCCGCTGCCCCCGCTCAACTTCAATCACCATGCCGCCGGCCACTTCCCGCGACCTTTGCCCCGATCACCCCGGGGGCTCGACCCAAGTGTAAATCAAGGGCGACACTTGATCGCTTCTAAGGATAACACAGCCCACGTTCCGTTCCCGTTTCCGAATTACGGAATCACGGGGTAGCGGCCGACATAAGCGGGATAAAATTCATGGGTCAGACGCTCCGGGGCCAGTCAATGGAGGGGCAGAACAAAGGATCGTCCCACCCCTTCAAAAAGGTTTGGCCCGCGCATAAAATGTCATCACGCACCCGTGGCACAATTGGATAGCGCATCGGTCTTCGGAACCGAGGGTTGCAGGTTCGAATCCTGCCGGGTGTACTTGTCTCATCCTACGAACTTTAAGCTACCCGCCAGTTCGCGGATGGAGATTTCTGTCTTTCGCCACGCATCGTTCGCTGAAACGCCCAAGGTTTTGGGTATTTCTGATCTCTGGGTCTTTGCTTAAGGCGCTCTCGCTTTTCTTACCGCGGTAAAATTTTCCGAATTTTGCCTCCGTCTGAACGGTATTTTCTCCAGCGAACTATCGCGCTCTCTGGTTGATAAGTGGCTGCTTGTTACAACGCCGATTGCTTCCGGCCTACCGTACCGGACCTCAAACTAGCCGACCGCCGGGTTAATAGGGGGACCAGCATCGGAACCGACCTTCAACATCCATTCTGGAAACGGCCCCTCTGGTTGAGCTCGAATCATTTAGCAACGACTGGTCCAATGAAACGTTTTAACGCCAGCAAATGGGGACTGCGGGGCTACCAATCGAGTTGGTTGCAGTTCTTTCACGTAAAGAACGTCCGAAGACTCTCAATTGGAGGTCCAGCATGTCGACAACCGAAGCCGCATCGAAGGTCTTTGAAGAGATCGCTCAACTGTTTGGTTCAGGTCCGACCGATGAACAGATTTTGAATTTTCGGCCGTCTGCCGACGTCGTCCAACGAGCCTCGCAGCTTCTGTCGCTGAACCGAACCGGCCAAATGGATAACGACCTTAAGCACGAACTGGATCAGTACGAGCAAGCTGAACTTTTGATGCGCATGGTGAAAGCCCAGATACGTGCGCGACAAAGAAGCTAGGAGCGAATATGTGCCTGCAGAACTGCGACGGCTGGCGTACTATTCCTCATCTTGATTGCGGAGGATTGCGATGAGCGTTGTGTCTGAGACAACCTCCACCCCGACTGCTTTGCAATGGTCGAGGACCTCCTTTGCGCCGATGTCTTTGTCGATGCTGCATAGGTATTTTGCTTTAGCGCGGACCGCTGTCTCGATCACCGGATCGTCGTTTCTATCTCGCGTAACTCGAACCGATTTCGATGCGTCAACTTCGACGACTAAAGCGACCTGCTGAATAGATCGGACGAAGTCTTCGATTTCAGTGTCGGAAAGGCCGTGTATTTTCCTGACCCGTGGGTACCGGAGCACCCGGTCTAATTCCGCCAACATGAAGTTGGACGTACAAAGTAAATTTCCATCTGAGATCGCGCGGCGCAACAGTTCAGAAGCCAGCCCAGAAGGCGAAGCGACCGCACGAACGATGATATTCGTATCGAGTACGATCTTTGCCATTACCCGTCGGTGCTCTGAATAGCTTCAGTGATAGCCGCTTCAATCTCGGCAGGAGCCAAACCTTGCTGCTCGGCATTTTCATGGGCTTTGGTGAGAAGCTCTTCAATCCGACTTCGAGCTACAGATTTAACAGCTTCGTTCGGTTCTATTCCCGGGCGATAAGCGAGTACAAAGATCCGTTGGTCAGGAGCTAGATCTCCTCCGACCAGTTCTTCAATAGCGTGACGTTGATTGGGAGTAATGTCACTAACGGTTCGGTCAACGGATGTTTGAACGGATCGGGTCATGATTTTCGCTCCTAGCTCTCATGATAGCGTCTATCGGCATGACAGTCACGTCAACCGCCAACAATAACAGCCCCTAACGCCGCCGAGGACAACAGCTACCCATCGCAAGTGTAACCCCGGGGTTACATTCTCCGTGTCAACCGAATCAGGAATGGCGGACATCCAACCCCGACTCGTTGTCGCGGGCATCGTGCCCGCGGGGGATATCAGGCGTTCCACCCGCCCTCGTACTGTCAGCCGTCCTGCCGGGGCACGGCAGCGGTTTTTCCTCCCAGTGGAATTTCGGTACATCGGGAAGACCGCCGCCCAGCCCATGACCAACGGGGCGGTCCATAGCACCCATTGTCCCTTACGGGCGCCGCAACTGTTTCAGCAGTCCCCGCCCAATAGCCACGAGATCCGCCCGACCCCGCGGATCGAGTCCCCCCCAGATACTCATCAACTCGATCGTGACCGCATCCTCAGGATGGGAACAGATGTTACTACCGGCGCTACCACCACCCGTTTTACGCTTCTGACCCGTGTTTTTCTTATCCGTTTCGAATCCTGCCGGGTGTATTTGCGGTTTTCACCGTAGTTTCCCGGCCGGAAACGCGATAAGCGTTCCCTCCATTTTGGAGTGCGGCCCCGTTCAAAAGCCGAATCTGTACCGAAAAACCCCGGTCAGGTTCTCAACGGGAGCACTAGCAAATCGGCTGCTCGAAATGTCGATTCCACGTCGGCATTGACCGCGTAGTGTAAATGATAAGGCGCAATCCCACATAATTGGGAGTGAAGCGGAACGCCATGAAAACTGAACGCAACGAGACTTCGTTTCCCGTTACTTCAGCCTAATCGTGAGTTGTCGCCCCACGGCTTCAGCAGCGGCCACGAGCGTATCAAGCTGTACTTTGTCATTCTCAGGATCGAGCAACCGATCGACTTGAGAACGGCTTGTCGCCATCTTCCTAGCCATTTCTGCCTTGCTGATGCGACCTTCTTTCATCGCCAATTCAAGTTCGTAAGCCAGAACGCGTTTGATAGCTTGGTTTGTCGTTTCCATGAGCGTTCCCTGCTCTTCGAGGAAAGACTCGAAGGACGACCCAAACATGCCCTTGGGCGACGTCGATCCCCGACGACCTACGATGACAGCCTTTGCCGTTCGAGGTGTAGCTTTTTTCTTTGACGTTGTCGTTTTCATTTCAGTTCCTTCATCCGCTTTTCAGCGAGGTCCAAATCCTTCACAGGTGTTTTTTGAGTTTTCTTGACGATGCCGTGAAGCAACACCATCCTGCTTCCTGACACACAAAAGAACACGCGAGCAATCTTGCCATCAGTTAAGTTCGTTCGCACCTCCCAAAGCCCTTTGCGTCCTGCGATGGACCGGCAAAGCGGCATCCCGATCGGCCAGCCAAGTTCCGCAGTCGCTATGTCGTAACCGATCAACCTGCGATCGGCCGCAGGCTGATCGAGCAGCCACTCCCGCACTGGCTCCGTGCCCGTCGATGTCGCGTAAAAAACGGCAGGCAATTTTTTAATTCGACGTTTGCTCACCCTGAAATGTACCTCATGCGGTGCATGTTTTCAATAAAAATCATCCTCACTCTGCAATTCATGAACGCCCAAGGTACCAAGCCAAGCAAGTTGCGGGTCTATCTCAGCGATCATCCCAGGGGGAATTGAATCGCGGCTGTTCCTGTTGAAGTTCCGTCGGAAAGTTGCCGTCGAAGGCGTGTTACCGTTCTAAACACCTATTTCACAGAACTGCGTTTGATTGGCATTTTTTGAATCAGACTTGGAATTAGTGGGGGGGACTTTTTTGCTGGCCGTGGACCGCCTAGTTACATAAGACGTTGCGTGATTTCTTGAGATGGCCCTAGCTCCACTTGGAATGGGTCCACCAATGGGTCCACGGACCGGTCCGAATCCGGGACGATGGCGGATGCATCGTCCTCTTCCGTTACCATCAGGTAATGCTTAGCCCCCACCGCCGCCGCGACGGTACTGCACACGATCGTAGGCTTGGTCTTAAAGCAGGCTTGGTCGGAAAAAACGGGTGAGCGTCCTCACTCCCATCTAGCCCCTTCCCCTTGAGGGAGAAGGGTCGGGGATGAGGGGGGTGCGCGGCCGAGTCGCCCGATCGGCTTTATCGTGGCACGGTGGTCCCCACCGTAATGCTGACTCGACGGCGGGGACCGCCGAGCCACTATTTTTGGCAAAGCCGGGACCGTTGGGGCACGCCAGGACACAGGACATCGTCAGGCGGTCGCGTCGCGTAACCGATCCTTGATGAAGTGATCGGTCCACTTGTCCCAGCATCTTCCCCAATAAAAAACCTTATTCTTCCCTTGCTTAATTTGCTTCACAACGTTGCCCGGCGTGCTCCACAATGCAAGCGTCCTCCCTCGCTTCTCGCCCAATTTTTGCCCGGATCGGCAGACGGAATTCTAAGGCCACCGGCTGTCCCCACCTTGGTCTCTCATTAGGCGTCAATCGGTTAGGCGTAACGGTTCAAGGCGTTTACGTCCAGCGGATGCGGACAAGGTGGGGGAGTTGCAACCCGTCGACCGCGACGATCCGGTTAAACACCGATCTGGCAAGAAAGCCGCGGCAATGTTTGGAATACATCGTTGTGCATGAGCTGATGCATCTGCTCGAACCGACCCACAACGCACGTTTCTTGGCGCTCATGGATCATCATTTCCCGCAGTGGCCCGAGCACCGCGATCTTCTCAACCGCCTCCCCGTCCGTCACGAAGATTGGAGGTATTGAAAGGGAAGCTGATTGCTTTCTTTTCCTGAGAGACAGCGAAACTCATCGCCTTTGGATCGAATCCGAGCGAGCCCTATTACGGCAAACGTCATCCATTCGCGAGCTACCGATACTCGATTCGTTTGTCAATCATTCGTTTGTCAAAAGAGCGAGACAAACCCCGGACTACATGACCAAAACCTAGCGTGGCCAAGACGTGACTCGACGAAAGGACATCCGGGCTCGGTATGGCATTAAAGCCGCAAGCAGGGTTCTGGGCCACGCAGCGCTTGAGGTGACGCAGATTTTTGCCGAACAGGACCGCAAACGTAATGTCACTTTTGCCGCCGAAATCGGATAAGATAAAACCGTCGCGGTAGCCATGACTCAGGCCGGCCGCGGCCCATCGCTTCCCGCCCCAACTCTCTTGGTCGCACTACCGTGCCCTGATGCGTGTCCAAGACGATGAACCACGTGAGTTTCACGAAAATGAGGCAGCCGAGTGCGGCTAGACCAAATCCCGACTTGAACGACAGATCCAGTCAGGAAAGGCTACTTCGAAGATTTCCTTAGAGATCGATTGGTTTGACGAGCGTCTCCAAGGCGGCACCGCCCGAAGAGG
>JBEIRZ010000683.1:0-1169 GCA_040375695.1 Planctomycetaceae bacterium | reverse complement strand
GTGTCATCAACCGATTGACCAGAAACAATACCACCCCATCGCGCCTCCGTACCTGGGGCGGCGGCCGCGGCCGCTTGGCGCCGCAAGCGGTGCGAAAAGCCGACACCGGCCATGACGCTGATCATCGCCACCGCGCAAGCGACCAACAGACGGGTTCGGGTTTGACGCAGGTCGTATCGTAGCCGCGACGCCTCGATGACCCGCGGCCGCAGATCGCGGCTGGGGATGACATAGCGACCCGCATCCGAAATCATCGTCTCGATCGCATGCAGCCGATCGATCGAACCGCCTTCAGACCCTTCGTCGGGGTAGCGATTGGGGGTGAAGTCAACGTTCATGACCCACCTCGCATCGGGGATGCATGACCGTCCTCGCGTCGGGCATGGGCCGTTTCGCAAGCGGGATCGGTGAGCTTGACGGTTAGCTTTTCGAGGGCATAGCGATAACGGCTCGCGGCGGTCGCCGGTGAGATCTCGAGGACCGCGGCGATTTGTGCGAAGGTCATCGATTCCCAAATTTTTAACACGACGACTTCGGCCTGATCGGTCGGCAACCCACGGATCGCGGCCCAGACTTCGCGGTGCGATTCCTCGCGCTGCACTTCATCGACGTCGCGTCGCGTCAACAGGTCGGCGAGCGACAAGATCGAACCCCATCGCTTGCGACGCCTCAAGA
Source organism: Planctomycetaceae bacterium (assembly GCA_040375695.1). Taxonomy (GTDB): domain Bacteria; phylum Planctomycetota; class Planctomycetia; order Pirellulales; family Pirellulaceae; genus UBA6163. Next base: position 494 of record JBEIRZ010000683.1, on the reverse strand, counting down.
TCACCAGCGAATCGTTTCTCACCATCCGCAGCAGATAAGCCCACGGTTCGTCCGACCGTGCCAGGAGCGATGGCCGGTCGGCGATCCGTACCAACGTCGCTTGGACGGCGTCCTCGGCATCGTGCTGGTTTCGAGTCACCGTCGCCGCGAAGCGGACCAAACGAAGGGCGGTCAAATCGAAGAGCCCCCCGAGCGCTTCGGGACCGCTCTGGTCAATCCGCAGCGCCGCGTCGCGAACACGGTTGGGAAAAGGATCGTTCATTGATCGAAAGGATGCGCATCTCCGGCCGATTTATCTAAATCGATCGAAAAAAAGTGAGAAAAGTTTGGATGAGTTGAATCCGAAGCGGTTCGATTTTAACCCACGTCGGGGGCAGGATCCCGCAGAGCAGCATCATTTTCTTCGCCTTTCGGGGTTTTGCTCCTCAAGCCGGGCCTGTGCCCACCTTGTCTGCACCTGATCTCATTTTATCCATCTCATTTCATCCCTTGTC
>JBEIRZ010000224.1:0-7137 GCA_040375695.1 Planctomycetaceae bacterium | reverse complement strand
ATCGTATTTGGAAAGCAATGCGATCCATTCACGAAGCCTCCCCCCCTGTAGGATGTTTCTCATCTAACGCGCAAGGGGGAGAAGATTGTGCCTAGCAACGGATAGCCAAGCCCACGCGAAACTCCGTTTTGTTACGAGACTCGATCCACGCCACGTCCAAACGTAAATCTTGCCAGCTTCGCGCGCGTTTGACTTTGCAGTGTCATCCACGCGGCATACCAATCGAAGAAGAACACTGTCGATCGGAAAACCCATTCGGGGTGCCCAGGATCCGTCGAGCAATCAAAACCTCGGGAAATTTAACTATCTATCAGGGCGTAACAAAACGCCGTTGAACATTGATCGCAGCGTTGATGCTAAGAGGTCTCGTTCCGATGGAAAGTCGGTCACCTAGATCGGTTGATGCGTTTCGTAGTCGACCCGATCAGACCAAGGTTCCAAAAATTCGCCAAGCCAATGGTGCCGAGTCGACATCGGGCTAGAAACCTCACTTCGGAAATACCGATGCGTTTGTGCTAATGCAACGGTTTTTCCGATGGGTTTGTTTTGTCGCCAAGGGGAGCTTGGCCGAGGAAATTGCCAGGAAACGAAAGGTACCGACGGCGTTGATCGTGTGCGGCCCATCGAAATGTTCGATCGTCGTTCGGTCGCCGATGCCAAGCTTGTCGTAGAGCCGCCGCACCTTGGCGTATTCGTAATTCACCATCTCGTCCGTCCCGCAACCGTCGTCGTGCCCCCGTTCGACCATGAACGGGCGGGGGGCGATCAAGGCAGCCAGCTCCGCATAATTGAACCGCCTCGCCAAGCCCCATTCCCAAATCTCGTATTCGCCGGTGTGAACGTAACTGGGGATCGGCAACGAAGTGCTGACACAATACTTGACCCATTCGTTGAAATCGCCGCTACAAATGCTCATCGAGTAACCGGTCAATACCGCGGGGATCCGCATCGCCGACTTGCCGCCATAGCTGAGCCCATAGAAGGCGATCCGCTGGCCGTCGACGAACGGCTGCTCTTGCAACCACTCGAGGATCCGTTGGTGCTGGCCGATGATGACGCTAAAGAGCGATAACCCGAGCGGGTTGAGCTTGCGCTGAAGCGTCCGAAAGGCGTCTTGGCCTCGGTACGGGTGGTGTGGGGCGAAGGTGACCATCCCCTCTTCGGCGAGCCGCAGCGCGAACCCTTTGTAATACCCCCACTCGACGCTCTTCGGGTCGTCGTTCACGGTGTCGGACGGCAACCCTTCCAAACCGTGCTGACAAACGACGACCGGAAGCCGCTTCCCCGGCTCGCGATCACGCGGCACACAGAGCCAACCCCAGGTGAAGACGTCTTCCCAAACGTCGAGCGTCACTTCATAGATCGCGACCTTTTCCGTCGTGCGAACGAGCCTGCTCTTGGCATGGATCGGCCGGTCGGGGTCGGGCAATCGGCCGATCACTTCGTCCCAAAGTTGCTTTCGCTCCTTCGCGACGTGGTCCCGATAATCGGCGAGCGGTTTGAGCGGAAGGGGTTTCCAAAATTCGGCATCACGCTCCGCTTCGCAAGCCACCACCAATCGCTGGGTGAAGCGTTCCAGCTCTTTCACCTGCCGCTGCGTCCGGCGCGGGTCGGCGATCAGTCGTATCGCGGCGCCGTCGTCGCGGATCGATCGCAGCAAAACGTCCGCGACCGCCTCAGGGAGCAGCTGTTTGGCGACCGCTTCCCCACCAGCCCCTTCGGTCACGGCCAAGATGCGCGACTCGGGGGCGAGCTTGCGGGCGCGGGCGACTTCGCGATCGAAGGCTTGGCGGTCAGGTGCGGCCAATCTTCCAGGCGCCGCGATCGATCGCTCGTTCTCGGCGGCGACACGCGGCACCGAGTAGCGCGGGTAACCGTCATGATGCAACACCACCGGGCGAGGGGCGATCAGGGTGACGAGCTCCGCGTCGCCGAAATCACGCAGCGACCCGAACACGTTCCGCTCCAACGGCTCCTGCCAGACGTTTTCGCGCGGCGCGAAGTACCCCGCGGAATAGACCCCATCGATCCGCGGGTCGATCGCCGCGGCATACAACGACAACATCCCCCCTTCGCCGACCCCGGCGACGATCAACGGCGTTTGCCCTGGCAGCGACTCGAACCGATCGACGATCGCCAAGCATTTCTGCAGCTCGTACCCGACCAAATGCCGGCCGAGCAAAAAGGATTGGCGATGGATCCACTCGCGGTGCGAAAGGTTGGTGCGGATGCCCAGGGCATCGGTCTTGGAAAATGCTGTCCCGCGATCGATCAATGCCGGGATGACGATTTCACACCCCGAGGCCAAGAGCCGCGAATCGACGAGCGATTCGGGGGCGATGTCGGCGTCAGGCATGTAGAGGATCCGGGCGATCGGTTGGGCACTCTTGGGTCGGATCCAAATCCCCTCGCCATGCACCTCCGCGAATCCGTCCCGATCGCCAAAGACCGGCCAGCGGATGCGATCGACGCGGCTTCGGTCGTTCTCGAACAGGAGCGACGGCGAATCGCTGTCGCCGACCAATTCGAAACGTTCGCACGGTAAACGTTGATCGACCATCCCGAGCGCCGCGATGACTTTTTCGCGCGTCGGTTGGCGGGTCGACACGGAACGATCGATCAGCCGCAGCGCCATCCGATCGATCCCCGCGACCATCGCCGCCGACAGGTCATCGGCCGTGTCGAGCCGGTTCGTGCCGGGAAGGACGGGAGGGGGCGGCCCCGCGGCGTCGGCCGTCCGGCGTCCGAATGGGGTGGCGATCGTCAGCGATACGACGATCAGTGAAAAAAGGATCGCCAGCTTTCGGGCCATGCCGGCCGGATGCCCAAACGCCGTAAATCGGCGGCGTGGAGTCATTATCTGGATCATCGCGTTTACCCCGATCGGCTCGTTTCGAATCAGCGGCACGAAGATGCGCGGTCGATGCGGATCATCGCAGAATCGATCATCGCAGGATCGATCGTCATGGTATCAATCGTTGTCAGATCGATCACGCGAGCGATGCCGGTTGGCTAACAGGATAACGTACCGGGACGGGGTGCGGTGGTTGACGGATCGGCAAGCGTCAGGGCTGGGTGTCGCGGGGCGCGATGGCTTGAAGCCGCTGCAATCGCGAGCGGAGTTGCCGAACCGTTTGCGGGTCGGCTTGTAAATTGGAAGCGGCCGCCCGCTGCAGGAGCGACGCCGCTTCGTCGGGCTGACCGCCTGCGGCGAGTGCATCGGCCAAAACGATCAAAGGCTGCAGCTCTTGCCCGCTTGACCGCTCCACGCCATGACGTGCAAAGGGGAGTGCCGATGCGACGTCCCCTCGTTGAAGGAGAAGCATCGCGATTTGTTGGGACGTGTCGCCCCGATCGGGATTGATCTTGAGGGCAAGATTGAATTGTTCGAGTGCTTCGTCGGGGCGGTCGAGTTTGACCAGGGCGAGCCCCATTTGGTGCCGCAGTTTGTCGTAATAAGGCTCGATCTCGATCGCGAGCTGGTAGTGGGCGATCGCCTCGTCGGGCCGATCTTCGAGGTAGGCGATCCAACCGAGCAACCCGTGGCCGTAGGGGTCTTCGGGGTCGTGCTTCGCAACGGCCTCAAGTTCTTGGATCGCGGATTCGCGTTTTCCCGACATGGCATAGAGGAGACCGAGCTTGCCATGGGCCTTGGCATCGGTGGGGCGCATCGCGAGGATTTTTTTAAGTGTGGCGATCGCATCGGCGTTACGGCCGCCCGACATTTGGTGGCGGGCTTCGTTCCACAAATCGGTGTAGGATACCTGCAACGCGATGAGGCGTTTGAGCCGCTCGACGAGCTGCGGCGTCTTTTCGATGTTGATCGCTTCGCGGATCGCGGCGGTAGCTGCTAGGAAGCGGTACTCGCGCTCGTTCGATTCGGCTTCGCGGGTCCAATGATCGATCAGCGACCGGGTCAGCCGCTGGGCCTCGTCGCGGCTCGTCTCGCCCGGTTGCTGGCGGTACCACGCGAGCAACATTTCGTCCCTGGCGACTTCGTGGACCGCGATGCGGTGATCGAATCGATGGATCGGGGAGACGAAATCGTCATCGGCGGTTTGAAAGTTGACATTCACCTTGACCCGCTTTGGCATGTGGCATCCCGAACAATCGGCGCGGAGCGATTCGGGGAGCTTGGGTTGCTCGCCGCAATCGGCCGGTTGATGACATTGAAGGCAGGCCTCACGAACGATCGCGGTGTGGGCGTTATCGGTCGGGGTGTGCGGGTCGTGACAGGTGATGCAGGTCAACGTATCGCTTTTGAGATAACACGCGCTCTGCTTCATGTACTTGATCTGATTGGCGACGTGGTCATCCTCGGAGTAGGGCGAGTTGACCTCGCGGTAGTGATCTTGGAGCGGCTCGCCGGGGCGGTAGGCGAGCGCCGGCCCTTTGGCATTGATGTAATTGCCGTGGCACTGGACGCAGAGGTCGGTTTGTCGGTCGCGGCTGAGCGTCGCGGGTTGGACGATCGCGTAGGGGGCCGTCTCTTGCGGGTGATCGGCATGGTGACGGACATGGTCTTGGGCTGGCCCGTGGCAACATTCGCAAGTCACCCCGAGGATCGCCCCCGTCTTTTGATAGGTGTTGACGCTCCCTGGGAGGTAATCGAACCAAGTCATGTGGCATTCGAAGCAGCGAAGCGTCAACGGGCGCGAGAACTCGCCGTTGGCATGGGGATCGAAATGGGAGACGGCCCATTCCTTGGTCGTCGTCAACCTCGCGACCGGCAATTCGAAGAGCTCGCCGTTCTCTTTCCACGAGAGCAAAACCTCATCGGCATCCCCCGCGCCATAGATCAGGTCGATCCGTGCGCTGGTGCGAATGTCGCCGATCGGGGTTCCGCGGATCGAAGTCTGATAAAAGCGATCCCCTTGACGATCCATTTCGAATCGCAAGTCGGGATAGCGGGTCTCGAAGCGATTCTCGCCAGGGCCAAACCCGGCCTCCATACGGGCGGGTTCCGGTTCACGACAGGTCTGAAAGTGGTTCGTCGATCGGAACTCGTTCACACGCTCGGCATGGCACGGGGCGCAGGAGTCCATCCCGACGTACCCGGGGTTGCTCACTTCCTTGACCGGAAGGGTCAGCTTGAGCGGCGACGCGTTGGCGGCTGAAGGGTCGAATACCAGCGGCGAAGTCGGTTCCAAGGGTGCCGTGGTATTCTTTTGCTGATCGCCTTGGCGCCAACGGCCGGACGCGAAGATCAGCGCGACGGCACCCAGGAGCAACCCGCTGAGGAGCAGCGCCAGAACCGACGGAGGGCGACGCCGCGGCGTCGGGGTTTCTGGCGCTGGAATCTGACCCTCACGACCGGTTTCCGTCATAGCGATCAGGGGGCTGGAATCATGGTGAGGAGATGGACGAGGGGTCACGAATCGGTTGTAAAGAATGTAACAAGCCCGCGGCACAAAGGTAGCGTCGATTTCGCTGGGTTTCGGCGATAAATTACGAAAGCCGGTCGAATTCGAGGTCAGAAACGACCGCTCCGTCGGCAGGCGGGGTAGCTTTGGGGGCTGCGCGAGCGCAAACGCGACCGCTGGAGCGACACCGACTCGATCAGGTGATCCACATCGACGCGGCGTGACTACAAATGTAGTCACGCCCAGTCAGCAGAGCCCATGGCTAAGTTCAATCGATGCGAGACCGTTCACGCTCGGCCGCGAGGATTCGCCAAACGTCACCCCCATCGCGAGTGTCATCGTCTTCATCGTCATCCAGCAGATCGGCAAACGCGATGTCGACGGCGGCCGCGAAGTCCGGATCGCCGAGGCCCGATTCCCCTTCGGAGGCGAGGGTGAGTCCGGCGGCACGGTCGCGGAGTTGGTTGAGGATCAGCAGCGCGTCCAGCGGGGTGAATTCGCCGTCGGCGTTGGTGTCCGCCATCATGCCGTCGGTCATCGCGAGGACGCGAATCGCTGGCACACCGCCAAACGGGTCGATCCGCTGGTTCAGCACGTTGAGGACCCGCAAGGCATCGAGCGGGGTGACCCGGCCGTCGTCATTGACATCGAAGCGATCGCGGCGATTGGTCAGCGACGGGCCGGTCGTCGTGCCACCCCCGCCGGTGATCGGCGGGTCGAAATTGCCAAACAGCGGCAGGGCCGAGTCGCTGCCGAAGCGGGCGTAGAGGTCATTACCGAGCGGGTCGGGGCTATATTCGTTGAAGACGTTCGCCGGGTTGACGTTCACTTGGTCCGAGAGCCAGAGGAAGAATTCGCCCGAGTTTTCTGGGTTCATCCCGCCGCGCCCTTTGACCCACAACCCGATGTCGTCGATGCCGTCGAGATTCAAATCTCCGGCGACCGGTCGGTCGGTAAAGCCGCTGGGGCCGAGGTAACGCGACAGGTCGCCGCGCACGGACCATGTGAAGTTAGCGGTGCCGTTGCGATCGGTGTCAAAAGTGAAAACGTTGGTCGAGTTATTGTAGACGGCGAAATCGTCCGAGCCGTCGCCGTTGAAATCACCGACGACCGGCAAGCCGTTGTAGCTGGCCGCGATCCTTTCGCCGAAATCGATGACATTGTTCCCGTTTAAGTCAACGTACCACGCCTTGCCATCGAACAGCCCGATCTCGTCGCCATCTTTCGATGCCGAGAAATCCCCCGCGACGGGGGTGCCGTTGACCTGGTATTGGGTCGGCATCACCGAGGCGACGTCTCCGGTGCCGTTGTCATCGGTGTCGATGATGAAGCTGTACCTGCCCGAGAAGAGCCCGTAGGCCCCCATCTTGTCGAAGCCCGAGGCGTTGGCACCGGCGACAGAAAAATTCCCCGCGAAATGGGCGTCGGAAATCAGGGCGAATTGGTAGATGAAGTCGCGGTTCGTCGCGTCGTTGTCCTGGCCTTCGGTGTCGAAGACGAAATTGCCGTTGATGTCGACGTAAACGGTCGCTTGGCTGACGACGGCGATTTCCGGACGGCTATCGACGGTGAACCGGCCGGCGAAGGTTCCTCCGGGGAGGCCGTCACCGCTGGGGAACAGGTCCGCCGGAAGACCGGGCGCCGACGGTCGGGAGTCGCCGTCGAGCTGGTTCCCGGCAGGGTCGCGGATCGAATCGCTGATCAAGAGCGTGAAGCGGTCGTCGGGGAGCGGGCTGTCGAAACGGATCTCGAGCGTGACGACACCGTTGAGGTT
>JBEIRZ010000197.1:0-8197 GCA_040375695.1 Planctomycetaceae bacterium | reverse complement strand
GTCGAAGCGCTCCTGACCTTCCGCATGAATGATGACCATGGCAACGATTTCCTCGCGACCAAATTCCTTCAGGATCACCCCGAATTCCGCTTGGGGACCGAACCCTACCGCGGCCTCGGGGCGATGGACTTCGGCCGCGACGAGGTTCGCGACTACACCTTCCGACTGATCGAAGAAGCGATGACGCGCTACGACTGCGACGGGATCGAACTCGATTTCAATCGCTTCCCCGCCTTCTTCAAGGATGACCCGATCGAAACCCGCATCACCAAGATGAATGACCTCGTCCGCCGCGTCCGCGAGATGCTCGATCGCCTCGGCGACCAACGCCACAAACGGCTGACCCTCGCGGTCCGCGTCCCCTCGAATTATGGCCGCACCCCACCCACCCCCCAAACCGCCCGCGACATCGGCTGCGACGTCGCCGCTTGGGCCAAACGGGGCTGGGTCGATTTCGTCTCCGTCTCCGAATTCCTCTTCGAACGGGGCGACCTCCCGATCGCCCAATGGCGCGATGCCGTCCCGGGCGTCCCGCTTTACGGCGGCATCGAATGCACCCGCGGCGGCGACCGACCTAACCTCACGGCCGACGAATACCGCGCCGCCGCCTCGGCGCTCTCCCGCCAAGGGGTCGATGGGATCTACCTCTTCAATTTCTTTACCTCTCGCGAAGGGGGCGAAAAGGCCTACGACCCGCCGTTCGATGTCCTCGACGATCTTGGTGCCCAGCCATGACCCATCTCACCAGCCACCCAGCGCCGCTCTCATCACGCCCCTCCGCGGACCGCACCGCATCGCCGCGAAACTTAACCCTCACTCGCGTGATGACATCGCTCTTCTGCTCACTCCGCTTGATGACCTTCCTCAGCTCATTAGCGATCCCCGCGCGAGCACTCACCCTCGCCGATGACCCCGAACCGAAGGTCGATTTCGCGACCGAAGTCCGCCCCCTCCTGATGACCCGCTGCGTCTCCTGCCACGGCCCCGACAAACAAGAGGGTGGCCTGAGGCTCGATTCTGCCGATGCCGCACGCCAAGGTGGCGACACCGGCCCGGCGATCGTCCCGGGTGATCTCGATGCGAGCCTCCTCGTCAAAGCGATCCGCTTCGATGACCCCGAGTTCCAAATGCCCCCCAAGGACCGACTTGCCGATTCACAGATCGCGACCCTGACCCGCTGGGTCGGCCAAGGGGCGACCTGGCCAGCGATGACAACCGAACCCACCTCACCGAACGGGCCCACTTCGCCGATCGGGCCGGCCAAGGATGACCCCCGCAACCCGATCCGCCAACTCTTCGGCGCCGAGCGGCTCGCCCTCTGGTCGCTCGCCCACCCTCGCGAATCGCTCAAACCACACGACCCCGCCCCAAGCCTCGCGGCCGAGACGATCGATCCGCTGATCGCATCGCCCCTCGCCGACGCCGGGATCGATCCGGCCCCCCAAGCCGACCGCCGCACCCTGATCCGTCGACTCCATTTCGACCTGATCGGCCTCCCCCCATCGGCCGATGACGTCGCGGCTTTTACTGGCGACCCTTCCCCCGACGCCTACGAACGCCTCGTCGATCGGCTCCTCGCCTCGCCCCATTACGGCGAACGCCAAGCCCGCTCCTGGCTCGATGTCGTCCGCTACGCCGACACCAACGGATACGAACGGGACGAATTCCGGCCGCTGATTTGGCAATACCGCGATTACGTCGTCCGCGCCTTCAACGCCGACAAACCGTTCGACCGCTTCATCCGCGAACAACTCGCCGGCGACGAACTCGTCCCCGATGGCCCCCCCCAAATCGCCGATCACGCCGACGCCCGAATCGCTACCGGCTTCCTCAGGCTCGGGCAATGGGACAGCACCGCGGCGATCTTCCAAGAAGAAGACCGACTCCGCGCCGAAATGATGGCCGATGTCACCAACACCACCGCCGCCGCCTTCCTCGGCCTGACCTACTCCTGCTGCCAATGCCACGATCACAAGTACGACCCGCTCTCCCAAGCCGATCATTATCGTCTGCGTGCCTTCTTCGCCGGCGTCGAACCCCACGATGACCTCGTGGTCGAGCTCCCCGATGGCATGGCCCAGATCGATCGCCACAACGCCGAGCTCGATCGCGACATCGAACCGCTCAAACAACAACTCGCCGCGCTCGACGACAAATCCGAAACCGACAAGCCGCGGCGCGACGAACTATCGAGCCAAATCGCGACGCTCCAGTCGCAAAAGCTCAAACCCCGCGTCGCCAGCGGCGCGACCGATTCCGGCCCGTCACCCCCAACGACCCTGGTGCTCTACCAAGGGTCGTTCCTCGATCCCCGCGACGAAGTCCCCCCGGGCTTCCCGTCGGTCCTCGCCCCAGGCCCCGCCCCCGTCAAACCCCCACGCGAAAACAGCTCCGGCCGACGACTGGCCCTCGCCGATTGGATCGCGTCAGGCGATAACCTCTGGACCGCTCGCGTGATCGTCAACCGCGTCTGGCAACAACACTTCGGCGTCGGACTCGTCGCCACCCCGAACGATTTCGGTATGACCGGTGCCGAACCGACCCACCCCGAATTGCTCGACGCCCTCGCCGTCGCTTTCGTGAACGACGGCTGGTCGATCAAACGGCTGCACCGCGCGATCGTCACCTCCGCCGCCTACCGCCGCTCGTCCCACCCCGGCCCTCCCGACGCGACCGACTCTTCCAATGCGACGGGGCCACGGCTCGATCCCGACAACCGCTGGCTCTGGCGCCAAAACCCCCGCCGCCTCGATGCCGAAACGCTCCGCGATTCGCTCCTCGCCGTCTCCGGTCTGCTCCGCTACCAACAAGGGGGCAAACCGATCTGGCCCAAAGTCCCCGACGAACTGCTCCACGCCCAACCGGCGATCCTCGAAGCGATCGAAGGGAAAGACGACGGCCGCTTGCAAGGGTGGTTCACCGATCCCGACGAAGCCACCGACGTCCGCAGCCTCTACCTGGTTCGCAAACGCTGCCTCCCGATCCCACTCCTCCAAGCCTTCGACCTCCCCGACACCACCGTCTCCTGCGCACGCCGCGATACGACCGTCGTCGCCCCCCAAGCCCTGATCCTGCTGAACAACCCCAGCTCACTCCGCTACGCCGAATCGCTCGCCGACCGCCTCCTCGCATCAACCTGGACACACACGCCCCCATCACCCGACCAACTCGTCACACAGATTTTTCGATCGGCCCTCTGCCGCGATCCCGACGCCGACGAATCCCGCCTGGCGATCGACCTGCTCGATCGCCACGCCGCGATCCACGCCGCCACACCCCAAGCCCAATCCGCAAGCACCCCAACCGACCCCGCCGCGAACGACCAAGATGGAAACTCGGAAGAAGCCCATGCGAATGAAACCGTCCGGCCCCCTACACGCCCCAACCCGGCCTACCGTGCGGCCGTCGTCGACCTCTGCCGCGCGATCTTGAATCTCAACGAATTCGTTTACATCGACTGAACAACAACCCGCCATGACTCCCTTCGATCAACGACGCCAATTCCTCACCCGCTCCGGCGCCGGCTTTGCAAGCCTGGCCCTCGCCGCGATGCTCGCCGACGAATCACGTTCGGCCCCACCCCCACTGGCGATCGACCCGCTCCACCCACTGGCGAACCGCCCCCCACACTTCGCACCCTCCGCCAAACAGGTGATCTTTCTTTTCCAATACGGCGGCCCGTCGACCTTCGACCTGATCGATCACAAACCGGAGCTGATCAAACTCGATGGCAAACCGGTCCCCGAATCGATCAAATCGCAAAAGGACCAAGTCGGCGGCGTCTTCAAACATTGCAAAGACGAATTGATGGCCGGCCCCTGGAAGTGGGCCCAACACGGCCAGACCGGCCGCTGGTTTTCTGAACTCCTGCCGCACACCGCCAAACATGCCGACGACCTCTGCTTCGTCCGCTCGATGTTCAGCGAAAGCTCCAATCACGCACCCGCGACCTACCTGATGAATACCGGCGCGATCCTCGGGGGCCGCCCCAGCCTCGGGTCATGGGTCACCTACGGCCTCGGTTCGATCAACCAAAACCTCCCCGGCTACGTGTTGCTTTACCAAGTCGGCGGGCTAGGGGGCTCGGCCAATTGGGGCAACGGCTTCCTCCCCGCCGCGTTCCAAGGGACCCAGTTCCGCCACCAAGGGACCCCCGTCCTTGACCTCACCCCACCCGATCCGCTGGCCAAGGTCCAGCGTTCGACGATCGACTTCGCACAACAACTCAACCGCCGCCACGCCGCCAATCGCCCCGGCCTCCTCGAACTCGATGGCCGCATCGCGTCATACGAATTGGCCTACCGCATGCAATCCGAAGCGATCGATATCGGCGAACTCGATCACGAAACACGCGAAACCCAAGACGCCTACGCGATCCACGACGCCGATACCGCCAAAGCCAAATACGGCAGGATGTGCCTCCTCGCGCGACGCCTCGTCGAGAAAGGGGTTCGGTTCGTCCAAATCTACAACGCCGTCGACAAACTCGGCTGGGACGGACACGACAGCAGCCACGATTACCACCGCCGCAATTCCGCCCAAACCGATCAACCGATCGCGGCCCTCCTGGCGGATCTCAAACGACGCGGCCTCCTCGAGTCCACCCTCGTCATCTGGGCCGGCGAATTCGGTCGCACCCCGATGAAACAGGGCGAAACGGGCCGCAACCACAACCCCTACGGCTTCAACATCTGGCTCGCCGGCGGCGGCGTCCGCGCCGGCGAATCGATCGGCGCGACCGACGAAATCGGCCTCCGCGCCGCCGACCAACCCCAAAGCGTCAAAAACCTCCACGCCACCATCCTCACCGCCCTGGGACTCGCCCCCGACGACCTCTTCTTCGATCACCAAGGTCGACAAGAACGACTCACCGGCGTCGCCCAAAGCTGGAAACTGATCCCCGGCGTCCTGAAACCGGCGTGAATCGGCCCCAATGTAGCATCGGCTACAAATTGTATCATGTGCTACAATCGATGTAGCCTACGCTACACTTTTGTAGCCCACGCTACGCGACATGTAGCCTTTGCTACACCCTTACCGGTCGGAAGACTTCACCTTGTCTTTGCCTTCCTTCGCCTTCCCTGCGCCAAGCCCTTTCGACCCCGAACCACCCTCCTTCGCGGGCTTCTCCTTACCAGCCTCAGCCGGCTTCTTTTTACCGCCCTCGGCATGCCCACTTTCCCCATGCACCCCATGCCCGCCATGCCCTAAGCCCTCGGGCAAGTGATACCCGCCCGCCTCGACATAGGCGTGCAAATCGACGATCTCGTCTCGCGTCAAAACGTTGACCAACCCCACAGGCATCGGCGACACCTCCGACAACACCCGCTCTTCGATCTCGCCCTTGCGGACTTTCGTTAACGACGTCGGGGTCAACAAATTCGTCGCCACCATTACCGACTCGTCGTCTTCCCGCATGATCACCCCGGTCACCACCCGACCGTCACTGGTGACGATCCGATGGCTTTGGAATTTCTCATGAATCTTGCTCGACGGCTCGATGATCTGACGCAATAACTCTTCCCCCCGCAACGTCTTGACCGATTCCTCCAAATCAGGCCCCAGGTTCACCCCGTGCCCGGCGACGACGTGGCATTGGTTGCAACGGGCCTTCACAAACGCCGTCATCCCCCGGGCCTTCGTCGCCTCGTCCGCCGGCTCGGCCCGTCCCGACCCAAACCCTTCGAAATCGGACATCGTCCATTCCTTGACGACCTGCGGTTGGCTGGCCGCAAGCAGCGCCTCCGCCCCCGCCGCATCCTCCGCAACGACCATCACCCCGTTCATCACGACCCAGTGCCCGGGGAAGGTGCAGACATACGGATAAACCCCCGGCTCACGCGGCGCCTCGAACCGCAACACGTCGATCGTTGCCGATCGCGTCGGCCCGATCATCGCCGTCGCCTGCAGGATCAACGACCGCTTCTGGGGCGGCACGAAGTCCGACGCCGCATTCCGCGGGTCCCTCGCCATCTCGTTCGCCGCCATCCCGACCTCCGCCAACGCGTCGGGCTTGACGATGACCAAGTTGTGATCGGTCGCGTCCGGGTTGGTGAAGACCAGCTTCACCCTCTGACCAGGCTTGACGACAAATTCCCTCGGCGTGAAGAGCATCCGCTCGGGGACACACGTGATGTCAACCCGCTTCACGTTGGGCTTCAAGTCAAACGCCGCTTCCTTCTTCGTCGCCGTCGGCTCCCTCGTCCCCCGCGACGGCTCGTTTTGCTTGAGCACCTTCGCGACGTCGTACCGCGAATCCCCCTCCCATAACGGACGGAGCGTTCGCGAACCGAGCGCGCATCGAATCGCGTAATCCAAATGCCCTTCACGGGGATGATCGAGCACCTCGAGCATCGCTTCCAACGCTTCGCGCGTCCCGATGTAACTCGCCGCGATCGCCGCTTCCATCCGCACGATGCCACTTACGTCATTCGCGGCCCGCCGAAGCCTCCCCACCGCATCCGGGATCTCGGCATGCCAGTACCGCAATTGCTGCGTCGCCGCCGCCCGCGCGTGATGGTCTTCGCACCCCAGCAATTCGCCTAACAACCCCGCATTGACCGCCCCGATCCCGCGATACAACCACACCGCTTCGATCTGGTGATGCCGATGACGCGGATCGGCCGGATCGAGCGCCGCCACCCAAGCGTCCAGCGCCGCTCGCACCTCAACCGCATCCCGCTCCCGCAACTCCCGCTTGGCCCAATACCGGACGCGATACTCGGGCCGTTTCAACATCTCGATCAACGCCGCGGTCGACGCCCCATCGATCTTCGGCGGCTCCTGCAACGTCTTCCCCTTCGCCACGATCCTCCAGATCCGACCCGAATGCCGATCCCGACGCTCGTCGCGCAGCGAATACTGCATGTGCCCCTTCACCGGGTTGTACCAATCGCAAACGTAAAGGTCCCCACGCGGCCCGAATTGCAAATCGACCGGGATGAAACTGAGGTTGGTCGAAAAGAGCAAATCGCTGACGTACTCCTCGTCATACCCATACGCCCCTTCTTTCCAACGATGGATCTCGACCCGGTTCGTCGGCTTGTAACGGACCTTGATGAACCCTCCCCGCAGCTCTTCCGGAAAGGTCGCGAAGTCGACGAACTCATGCCCACAGACCCCCGAATAGGCTTGCAAACCCTTGGGCACCGCGTGCTGCTGAGGGTAGGGGGGATCGAGCGCATGAAAGGCCGCGGCATAGACCGGATGACTCGCCACGTGCTGCCCCCAATCGTCGAACGTCACCCCCCACGGGTTCGTGCTGGGGTAACTCCCGAAACTGATCAGGCGATGCGTGCTGGGCCGAAAACGGAACCATCCGCTGTTCTGCTGACGCACCGGCCCATACGGCGTCTCGACTTGCGTGTGGTGAAAGATCGATTCGCGAAAAATCAAATCGCCGTCCGGCGTCCACGTGAAATCATGGATCGCATGGTGCGAATCCTCCGTCCCAAACCCCGACAACACGACCTGATGCACGTCCGCCCGATCATCGCCATCGGTGTCCTTCAAAAAGGTCACTGACGGCTGCTCCGAAACGTAAACGCCCCCATCCCCAAATTCGAACGACAACGGCACGTGCAAATCATCAGCAAAGACGGTCGACTTGTCGGCCCGCCCATCCCCGTCGACGTCTTCCAGGATCACTAACTTGTCGTTCGGCTCCTTCCCGGGATAAACGTGCGGGTACGTCGTCGAACAACTGACCCACAACCGCCCCCGCGAATCCCATCGCATCTGGATCGGATTGGCGATCTCGGGAAATTGCTCCTCTCCCGCGAACAGGTTGACTTCAAACCTCGGATCGACCTGGAACGCCCGCTGCTCGTCTTCCGCGCTCAACCACTCGTTGGCACCGCGCGTCTGCGGGACCTGCGGCAACTGCGGGATGTTGCTGTCATCAAGCTTCGCCAGAACCTCCTTACCCCGCGCCAAATCCCAAATCCGCTCGTCACGATTGGCGACCATCAGATCAAAATTTCGCATCGCCGGAAGGAAATCGAGGTACCCGTAATCCTGGTTCCTCCCCCCCGTGTAATAAAAAGTGTTCAGCGGCCGAAAGCGTCTAAAATACTGCCGATTCTTGTCGACGATCGCTTCCCGAAGCGGCTGATCGATCGCCGGCGGCGCCCCCCCGAACGTGCCGCGAAACAGCGTCGCCGAAAAGAGCTCATCACCGAGCTCGTTCAGATGAATG
>JBEIRZ010000015.1:0-32095 GCA_040375695.1 Planctomycetaceae bacterium | reverse complement strand
GCCAGTGATCTCGGAGGCTGCACTTCGACGAATCGATCGCGACCGATTCGGTCAGGTGATCGGGCGAGCGGTTTTGATTCACGTCAAGGGATCGTCAGGAAGTGTCTCAAGGCGTTTCCTGCCACCCTTCGCGGCAAGGCGGTTTTGGCGATGGCTTAAGGGGCGTGGTGCTGTGCTGTGCGGTCGCCGAAAGTGGACTGCGGAAAGCGGTAAAGGATCGGAAGTGCGGGTCTGGGCCGGTTGAAGCTTGCGGCGTCGCGGTGAGCCGGTAACCGAAGCAGTGTCCGTCCGGGGGCAACAGAATCGGTCAATCGCCCCGCAGGACCCGTTAAGCCTCTGGCAGGTGGCATAAGGGTGTTGCTTTGCCCCTTCGTGTCGACCCTTTACAGGGCGACCGGTCATCGAAAGGCCCATCGAGCTGTTGCCAGGATGAGGCAGGTGGAGCGATCATCGGGATCGAACAAGGGAACCCGGTCGGATGGGAATCACCCTTCGCCACGGGCAAAACCGCATCGGTTTCCTATCGTGCTGGGGTGATCACGAGAGCGGAGGACACGGGGCTCGAACCCGCAACCCATTGCTGGGCAACTGATTTCGAATCAGCCTGCTAACCATTCGCTTATCCTCCGAACGGCATGTCGAAATATCCCTTGCGATCCGCAGTTAGTCAAGGAGCGGGATCTTTGCGGGGGTGCACTGCGGGGTGGCTAAATCGACAAGCGGATGTCGGGGCGGTATGCTAGGAAGCTGATCGCAATGGAATTGCTGAGATTCTTTGCCAAAAAGCCGCCCTGGCGGTAATCGCTCATCCTCCTCCGTCATCCTGCCGAGTTGCCCGTGTATTCGCTGATCGAAGCCTTCGCGAGCATCTTTTCGGTCGTGCGGGTCGGAAGGTTTGGAGCGATTCTCATCGCCCTTGTATCTGAAGCTTTGGTCCCTGGCACTTTGGCGATCGCCCAGCAGCGATCGGCCGGTGAAGGGGAATTGTCGGTACCGACGGTCGGCTCTGCGATGGGGTTACGGAGCTTTGCCCCGGGGCGATGGGGTGTCGTGCGGGTGATGGTCAACAACCCGTCGGACCAACCGGCGATGATCCGAGCGTTGGTCAATTTGAAGGATTCGCCGAACTTGAGATTTGGCCGCGACGTGTGGGTCCCTGCGGGCTCGTCGCGGATGACATCGATCCCGTTGCACGTCGGCAAGGAGTTGGCGGGGGCGGACCATGTCGAGATCGTGGGCCGGATCGCTCAGGGGGACGGGACGCTCAGACAGGTCGGCAGTTCTCAATTGGGGGTGATGGCCACCGAGGACGCGACCGCCTTCATCGAGGATTCGACGTTCGAGGAGGTGATCGAAGACCCTCGGATCAAAGACCCTGCCTATGAGGTCGCTTTGGCGCTTCGGGCTTCGCGGGGATTCCGACGGACGCTGTTGACCCCCAGCGAAAGGTTGTTGCCAACGACGACCCAGGGGTGGGATTCGGTCCGGCATGTGATCGTCGCTGGCGACCGTTTGGTAACGGAAACGGCGGCGGCCTCGGCGCTTCGCCAGTGGGTTGCCGAGGGGGGAAGGATGTGGATCCAGCTGAACCGCTGCGACCCGGAGATCGTGCCCGCGTTGTTCGGGTCGACGATGGGGATAACGCTGATCGACCAGGTGCCGCTGACCACCTTCGGGGTGATCGATGGCGAGTTGCAAGAGGGTCCCCCGGTGGTGTCGCTCGATGTGGAGGAGCCGGTCGAGCTGGTCCGCTCGCGGGTCGAGGGGGGCAAGGTCTTGTATCAGGTGGACGGTTGGCCCGCGGCGGTCGAGTTCACTTACGGGCGTGGCGTAGTGTTGGTCACGTTGCTGGACGCGCACGGTTGGATGCGTCCCCGAGACCAGAGTGACCCGCCCTACCGCGACCCGTTGGTCTACACCGATTTCATGCCGCTGGAGACGCTCGACGATCTCGCCAACCGGATGTACCAACCGCGGCCGCAGTCGGTGATGGATCGGGAGGTGATTTCGGGTTACGTGTCGGATCGGATCGGTTATCGGATCCCATCCCGATCGGTCGTGCTGGCCGTACTGGCAGGTTTTTGTTTGGCGATCTTGTTGGGGGGGGTGTTGCTGGCCTCGCGGCAACGCCTGGAGTATTTGTCGCTGTTGGCGGCGGCCGCCGGTTTGGTTGCCGCGGTGGTGCTGGTCGGCATCGGCTTGACCCGTCGCGGCGAGGTCCCGCCGACGCTCGCCGAATTGCGTGTCGTTTCGGTTTCGCCGCAAACGGGTGACGTCTCCTCGCAGGGTTCGGTCGCGATCTATCAAACGGATAGCGCTCAGGCCGACTTCGGTGGCGAAGGGTTACGGATCGACCCGCAAATGCCTGCGCTGGAAGGTCAGATCCGGGAGTGGATCTGGTCCGATCGCGACCGTTGGCGGTGGGAAGAGACCGACCTGCCCCCAGGGGTGAGCGTTTTGCAGGGGGATGCGACGCAAGTCCTGCGAGGGTCGGTCGCGGCGAATGCGGAGCTCGGGCCGCAAGGTATCGCCGGGAGAGTCGAGATCGCTGGCCTTTTGCCCGAAGACGTTCAGCGGTCGGGGGTGAAGTTGGGGGACGGGATGGTCCTTTTCCCGTTCGCTCCCCCGATGGCGGCGAACTTAAAACCGGATGGGTCGTTCGAGTTCTCGGAGGGTGACCGCTTGGCCGAGGGTCAGTACACCAATACGACACTGCTGGACGACGAGCAGCGGCGGAGGGCGGCCGTCCTGGGCCCCTGGTTGGCCGCGGAGAGGGATAGCCTAAATGCCTCCGGCCCGGTCCTCGTCGCTTGGGTCGAACACAGCTCTCCGGTGCTCAGTTCCGATCGGCAAATGGAGCGGCTCGGGACCGCGCTGGTGACGGTCCCCTTGAGGTTTTCGCGCCCTGCCCCAGGGACCGAGGTTCGAATCCCCTCAGGGATGATGCGGATCCGATCGGTCGTCGGTGAGCGGGGGCAATCGACAGCGTTCGACAACCAGCGGGAAAGCTGGGCCGGGCCGAATGCCCGCTCGACGGTGGTGCGGTTGCGGTTCCAATTGCCGCCGACCATTTTGCCGATCGAGTTGACCTCGTTGAAGCTGGTCCTCGATTGTCACCTCCCTTCCCGGCCGCTGGGGCTGTTCGTGGTACGCGAGAAAGAACGCAACCTGATTGCCAATTTCAGCAACCCGTCGGGCCTGGTGGAGGCGGCGGTCAGCGATGCCGCTTGGCTGAAGGCCGACGCCAAAGGTGGTGTCGTTTTTGATATCGACATCGGGGATTTGACCCGAGAGGTCGACGAAGTGAGTATCTCCAACAGCGGTTGGCGGATCCGTTCCAGCCGCCTGGAAGCAACCGGTAAAACGCTCCCTGTCAGGGAGGAAGGTAGTCGATGATCGATCGCAAGAGGACCGATGATGGGCCCGTCGTGGAGGTCCGCAACCTTTGCAAACGTTACGGCGAGTTCGTCGCCCTGGACGATTTGAGCTTGTCGGTGATGCGAGGGCAGATCCTCGGCTTCATCGGCCCCAACGGGGCCGGCAAGACGACCACGATCAAGATCCTGGTCGGGTTGGCGAAGCCGACCTCGGGTATCGCCAGGATCGCCGGGGTCGATTGCGCGAGCGATTCGGCGAAGATCAAACGGGTTGTCGGATACATGCCCGACGGGTTTGGGTCGTATGACAACATGCGGGTCCGAGAGTACCTTGATTTTTTTGGCGCCGCATTCGGCATCCCCCGGCGGCAGCGGGTCAGCCGGATCGCGGAGGTCTTGGAGATCACCAACGCCACCTACATGCAGGACCGGTATGTGGAGAGCCTCAGCCACGGGATGCAACAGCGTGTCGGGATCGCCCGGACCTTGTTGCACGACCCCGAGGTCCTGATCTTTGACGAACCGGCGAACGGTTTGGACCCGCAGGCCCGGATCGAGATGCGGGAATTGCTCCTTAAGTTGGCGGCCTCGGGCAAGACGTTGATCGTGACGAGTCACATCTTGCCGGAGTTGTCGCGGATCTGCGATCAGGTGGCGATCATCACGCAAGGGAAGCTCCGGGCGTCAGGGTCGCTCGAAGAGATCATGCGAAACCTGAACCAGCGGCGGACGATCGAGGTCCAATTGGCCGCGTCATCCGATCTGGCGGCCGGGGAATCGGTACTCAAGGGGTGCCTGGGTGAACAAGGTGTGGTGACCGTCTCGCCGGCCGAAGGGATGCTGCGGTTCGAGACGACGCGGAGCGACGAGCAGTTAAGTCAGGTGTTGGCGGGCTTGGTCGCCGGCGGCGTGCGGGTCAGCCAGTTCAGGGAGTTGCAGACGGACCTCGAGGACGCCTTCATGTCGGTGTTGCAACAACATGACGGTGCCAGCGCCATCGCGACGGAGAAGGTTTGATGTTAGCCATCCTTCACCGCGAGTTGATCGCCATCCTACGGACCCGCAAGGCCTTCGCATTGCAATTGGGTGTGGCGATCTGTTTCGTGTTGTTGATCGCGTTGCGTTGGCCGACGGATGGTCGCGTCGACCTATCCGGCGAGCGGTCGGGCCAAGTCTTCCGCCTTTTTTCATACGGGTTGTTGGCAGCGGTCGCGCTTTTGGCACCGGTCTTTCCGGCGACATCGATCGTGATGGAGAGGCGCCGCGGGACTTTGGCGCTGCTGTTGAATTCGCCCCTGAAGGCGTGGGCGATTTATGGCGGCAAGTGGTTAGGTGTTTTCGGCTTCATCGCGCTGCTGCTGGTGTTGACCTTGCCCGCGGCGGCCGCATGCTACGCGATGGGAGGGATCTCTTTGAGCGGGCAATTGTTGGCGGTTTATGGGTTGCTACTGGTCGCGGCGGTGTTGTTCATCAGCCTCGGATTGCTCGTCAGCAGTTTGGCGAACTCGGCCGACGGCGCCGTCAGGGTGACCTACGGTTGTGTCTTGGCGTTGGCGGTGTTGACACTCGCACCTTATTTCTTCCTGCAGGGTTCGGCCGGTTTATCGGCCCAGGCCGCCGGGTGGTTGCGGTGCGTCTCGCCGATCCCGGCCATGATGGAGATCGTCGGGCATGGCGATATCGGGTCGGAGACGGCTTGGAAAGGCCCTTCGGCCGTGACCAGGTTCATGATCCTGGCACCGATGCTTGCGATCGCGTTCGCGACGTTCACGATCTCGCGCCTCCGCTATCACCTTCTCGATCGCTCACGCAGCCAAGGCTTGGTGACTGACAACCGCAGTTTTGGGGCGAGGACCGCGCGGCGGGCGATGTTCATCGTCGACCCGAATCGCCGCAGCCGAAATATCGGAGATTGGGTCAATCCGGTCATGGCCAAGGAATTCCGGACGCGGCGTTTCGGGCGATCCCATTGGATGCTCCGATTGATCGGTATCTGCGCGATCTTGTCGTTGTTTTTAGCGTTCACCGTCACCACCGGTACGGTGCGTTGGGATTTGGAAACTGTCGGTGGTCCGCTGGTGCTGTTGCAAGTCGGTTTGATGGTCGTCTTCATGCCCAGCCTAGCGGCAGGCTTGATCAGCAGCGAGCAGGAGAATCACGCTTGGCCTTTATTAAGGACTTCGCCGCTATCGGGCGGCAAGATCGTCCGTGGCAAATTGCTCAGCGCGCTGTGGACGATGCTGTTGATGCTCTTGGCGACATTACCGGGTTACATCGTCATGATCTACATCCAGCCGACGCTGTGGTTGCAGGTGGTCAGGGCCTTCGTCTGTCTTTTCTTGGCGGGGCTGATGGCGTTGATGATTAGCGCGATGGTCGGTTCATGGTTTCGTCGGACCGCGGCCGCGACGACCGCCGCCTATGTGGTGGTCCTTGGGATTTTTGGCGGGACGCTTTTGGTTTGGCTTGCACGCGATGCGCCGTTCGGCTTCAAAACGGTCGAGAACGCTTTGAAGCTGAACCCGATGGCGGCCGCGCTTTCGGTCTTCAATGTGCCGGGCTTCCGCGATTATCAGCTCGTCCCGATTAGCTGGTGGGTCGCGGGCTTGGTCGCGATTGTCTGTTTTTTGGTGATGCGGTTCCGGGTTCAAACATTGACGAGGCCCGAATGATGGTGGGGCGATCGCGGATCGGCGGTGGCGAACCGAGTTGGGGAGGGATCCTTCGCCTCGTGTGGGGTGTCGTGTTGGCGGGATCGTTCGCCGCATCGGCGAGGTGTCAGGACGTGGTCCCGGCGGTGACGGGCGTCCCGAATCCGGATCGGGATTTGACCTGGCAGACGGTGACCAATCCGTTTTTGAACCTGCAGCCGGGCGAGATGTCTTGGCCCGCGGGGTTGATCCCGGTTTGGGCCGACTGTTTGTCTCATCCCGAGTCGGATTTACGCCGCGAGGTTGCGGAGTCGGTGATCTTGGCCCGTCGGTCCGGGATGGAAGGGTTGGCCGAGCTGAAATTGCCGTTTCAACGTGTGCTCGAAGATCCCCGCGAATCGTTGATCACGAAGACTTCGGTCGCGGCCGCGGCGGTCGATCTCGATTGTCGCGACCTGGCGCCGCTGCTCGATCGCCTGGCAAAGGAGGGGCCGCCGCGGATGAAGCAGATTGTCGAACGTGGGTTGGCGAAGTGGGATTATCTCCCGATGCGGGAGGTGTGGTTGTCGCGGCTGCGAGACGCGACGGTCGACCCGCAGCTGGTCGTATCGGCGGCCGAAGCCTTGGCGGAAGTTGGCGAGGCGAAGGCGGTCGCGCCTCTGAGCGATCTGTTGCTGTCACCCGTCACCGCCTCGTCGTTGCGGATGGCCGCCGCCAGATCGCTGGCGAGGTTGCAACCCCCGGATCTGATGGCGTGGTCTGGCCAATTGTCCGATTCGGCTTCGGGGGATGCCCTGTTCGACGCGAGGTTGGGTGTCGAGCTGTTGACGCGGCAATCGTCACCTGAGGCGATCGAGCTGATGGAAAAATATGTCGATCACCCGTCTGCGAGCGTCGCCGCGGTCGCGCTGGAGCGTCTGCTCGCGCTGGAGCCCCCTCGCGTCCTCGCGCGGGCTGAAAAGATGATCGGGCATCCCGACGCGAACCTGCGAGAGATCACGCAGCGGGCCCTTGCCAGTGATCCGACCGCTAGCTCGGTGGCCCTGCTCGGCAAGGTCCTCGACGACCGGGTCCCGGCGATTCGGCGGGCGGCGCGAAAATCGTTGTTGCGCCACGCTGCGGTTGATTCCCTTCGGGGTGCGGTGATCGAACGATCGCTCGACGCGCTGCGAGTCGATTCGTGGAGGTCGAAAGAGCAGGCGCTGATCGTGCTAACGGAATTGCACCATCAGGCGATCAACGATGAGCTGCCCGGGCTGATCGATTTCCCGCGGCCCGAGGTGCAGGTCACTGCGGCTTGGGCGATGAAGCATCTTTATGAAGCGGACAGGGCTCCCCAGGTTCTCGAAATCGCGACTTCGAAAACGGACGAGATCAACAAAAAGGGTGCGGAGGATGCGATTTCCGCGGTGCAATCGCACCTCTTCGAATCCCTCGGCTTGTTGAAGCACCGGCCGGCGATGGACCTGCTGCTCAAGGCCCTGCCTAAAGGGGCCCCCTACACCGTTCAATCACGGGCATCGGCGATTTGGGCCCTCGGATTTCTGTTGAAACCCGAGGGTGATGCCGCGACGATCCGTCTGATCGAGGCCCGTTTGGCGGATGCGAACTCGGTGCCGATGGAATACACCGAAGTCCGTGCCGCCTCGGCGATCGCGCTTGGCCGGATCGCCGATCCCGAGTCGCTGAAGGAATTGCGTCTGTGGTACAAGTCGGAGGGGCCGAATTCACCGGTCGGTCGAAGCAGCGGGTGGGCGGTGATGCAGATGACGGGAGAACCGTTACCCGAGGTCGTTGTCGCCAAGCGGCCCGTTATCAATTGGTTCGTCGAGCCTCTGGTTGCCCCATGACATCCATTCTCTCGTTTCGTGTGGTTCCCTGGCAGTTGCCATTTTTACTGGCGGTCGGGTGCCTGCTGTCGATGCGACCGTTGGCGCATGGCTCGGAGGATGCCGAGATCGACCCGGTTCGATCTTTGCGCGAATACCTCGATCGCGGCGGCGAACTCGCGGAGACGGCAAAGGAACCCTTCGCCGCACTATCGTTGACTGCGGATCAGGCAAAGGCGGTGGCCGAAGTCGTGACGCGGGTTCATCGCGATAGCATTCGGGAGACGCGTAAGGCCGAGTATGAGGCGAAGCGGATTGAGCTTGACGGACTGACGATGAAGTATGGGGTCAGCGTGTTCGGCAAGGCCCCGGCGAAAGGCCACAGCCTTTACTTGTCCATGCATGGCGGCGGTGGGGCACCCCCGGCGGTCAATGATCAGCAGTGGGGAAACCAGCAGCGTCTTTATCAGCTCGAAGAAGGGATCTATGTTGCGCCCCGGGCCCCGACCGATACTTGGGACCTGTGGCACCAACCCCATATCGATCGATTTTTCGCGCGACTGATCGAAAACATGATCGCGTTGGAAGGGGTCGATCCGGATCGCATTTACCTGACCGGATATTCGGCCGGGGGGGACGGCGTCTTTCAGTTGGCCCCCAGGATGGCCGATCGTTTTGCCGCGGCCGCGATGATGGCGGGTCACCCGAACGAAACACAACCGTTGGGTTTGCGAAACCTACCCTTTACCCTTCACATGGGGGAACGCGACGCGGCGTACAATCGAAATCAACAGGCCGAGAAGTGGAAACGTGAGCTTGCTGCTCTGCGTGAACAAGACCCGATGGGTTACGAACATTGGGTCGAGATCCATCCTGGGAAGGGACATTGGATGGACCGTCAGGACGCGGCCGGGGTGAAGTGGATGGCTAAGTTCGAGCGGGACTTGGGACCCAGGCGAGTCGTTTGGCTTCAAGACAATGTTTTGCAGGACCGGTTTTACTGGCTGGCCGTTTCCCCGGCCGTGGCGAAGGGAGGCGACGTCGTCGAAGTGACACGCGATGCGAATCACTTTTCGATCACCCGCAGTGATGCACGTGAATTGTCGATACTGCTCCGTGACGACATCGTCGATTTCGATCAACCGATCGTCGTCGAATATCGGGGTGAGCGGCTCCACGAAGGGGTTGCCCGGCGAACGATCGCAGACATCGTGTTGACGTTGATCGATCGGGGAGATCCGCGCGCGATCTTCACCGGCAAGGTCACCGTGACCGTGCCGAAGGTGGAGACTTCTGGTCGATCAGACCAGGCGAATTGATCGGTGCGAAGCGGTCGGCATGCCGATACCGGTTAGTTATCTTGAGCACGAGAATTTGATGCTGGGGCTTTGAGGCGGGGACTTTGAGGGTGATGTAGATGATCGCGATACGACTTCCGTTAACGCTGCGAGTCTTGTTGTTGGCCCAGCTTTTTGGCACGGCGGGCGTGTCGCAGGCAGAGATCCCGCTGAATGATCGTTCGAATCTGGTCTTCGCTTCGGTAGAGGCGGGGCGCGAGGTCTTAACCGATCGGGACGACTTTGTGGAACGCATGAGCCCATTCGATCGGGCTTCGCGGATGAAAGTCGCGGGTGAAGTCTCGGAGCAACGCTACCTCGAATTCGTAGGCCAGCACGTCCTCGAGTGGAGCGATGCGGAGCGGGAAACGATTCGAGAAACGCTGCGGGACGTGCGGAAGGACTTGGATGGGTTAGCGATCCCGTTTCCCCCAACGGTGTTGCTGGTAAAAACCACCGGCGCGGAGGAAGGTGGCGCCGCTTACACCCGCGCCAATGCGATCGTCTTGCCAAGGCGGCTTGTTGAGGGGCCGCAAGAACGATTGAAGAAGTTGTTTTTTCACGAATTGTTTCACGTCCTGTCGCGGGCCAACCCCCAGCGGCGTCACGAGCTCTATCGCGTGATCGGTTTCGAGGAGTGCGAGGAACCGAATTTGCCCCCCGCGTTGGCCGCCCGGAAGATCACGAATCCGGACGCACCGCGAAACGATCACCGGATCCGTTTGGTGTGGAAGGGCCAGCGGCGATGGATGGTCCCGATTCTCGTGTCGCGAGCGGCGAGTTATGACCCGCAAGGTGGTGAAGAGTTTTTTCGATACCTTCAGTTTCGGTTCTTGGTCTTGCCCGAGGGTGGCTCGAAGGAGCCGCCCGTCGAAGCGGATGCACCGGTGCTGCTGGAAGGGGACGAAGTTTCAGGGTTCTATGAACAGGTCGGAGAGAACACCGATTACATCATCCACCCGGAGGAGATCTTGGCCGATAATTTCGCGTTGCTGATGATGCGAGAGCAGGAATTGAAATCGCCGCAGATCGCCCAGCGGATTGGTGCCCTGCTTCGGGACGCACAAGGTGCTCCGCCGGCTAAGGAGTGAGGGTTTCCGGGATGCGATCGATCGTTGCTGGTGATCGCGTTCGAGTCAGGTCGGGTTCAACCTCCAGATCGTCAAATTCAGCATCGCCGCGAAGCTTACCCAGGCGAGGTAAGGGACAAGCAACCAGCCGGCTGTTGTCGAGCGGCCGAAGAAGGAGAGCATGGTCATTAGGATCGCGACCCACAGGAGCATGATTTCGAAGAACGCCCAGTCGGGTCGATGGAGTCGGAAGAAGAGCCACGACCAGACGACATTGAGGATCAGTTGGATCGCGAAGAGGAGCAGCGGGGTTCGGGCCCCCGAAAAACCGGCGGGTCGCCAGACCAGCCAGGCGGAAATCGCCATCATCGCGAACAAGAGGCTCCAAACGGGGCCGAATAGCCAGTTCGGCGGTTGCCACGAAGGCTTGTTGAGCGTTTGATACCAGCCACCGATTTCGGGTGCGGTGGCGAGCGATCCGAGCGCCGCCGCGCCGAAGCAGATCGCGAAAGCGATGATCAGGCCGACCACCGGATGACCTCCAAGCGTTTTTGTGTGATTGCCGTTAAGTGGGGTGATCGAGTCTTGTGCGGGGGGCGTCATCGCTTACGTCTCATCGAAATGCACGGCCAGCCAGACGGTTGGCGGATCGCTGGTGGTGGCTTCGACGCGATGCTTGCGCCGCGCCGGGATCAGGATCGCGTCACCAGTTTTCATCCGAATCGTCTCATCGTCGAACCGCAGTTCGGCGGCCCCTTGGAGGACGATCACCCACTCGGGGTGTGCCTGATCGTACCAGAAGCCAGGCGGGGAGGCGTGGCCGATCGATACGATCCGTTCGATCCTTACCCCAGGGCGCGCGAACAAAGTCGTGAAGAGCTCATCCTGGCTCGCGGCCGGTAGCCCGTTGAGCAGGTTGATAACATCGAGCGGCCGATCAGGATTACCCGGTTGGTTCATCGGTGGGCACTTCAGCCTCGCCCAAGTGGCGGGGTGTCGAGGTCTACCTGCTGGGCGTAGGGGTAGTCGACGGGGCGATACGGGATCGCGAGGTGTGGCGTTCGCAATTCGACACCACCCTCGGCGAGCGAATGCAGCGCGGCGTCGAGGATCCCGCCGGTCAGCAACGTTCGCTCGACGGGGTACGTCGGGCGACCGGTGTGGATCATCCGTTCGATCGCTTTCAGCAAATAGGCGAAGTGTGGGTGTCGCGGTTCGGTCCGTTCGTCGAACGCGGTCGCCAGTGGGCGGTCTTGTCCTTTGACCCGCAAGGCGACGGAGGTACCGCTGATGCGATTGACCATCAGCAGCGAGCCGCGGAAACCGTCGATGTACTCGAACGTGAATAAGGTCGCTGTTTCGTCTTGGCGGATATCACGATGATCGGAATTCGAAATGGTCGCCAGTGCGGCATCGAGCAAATCGGCTGGTACGGCACCGGAGTCGACCTGATCCCAAATCGCGTCGCCGCGCAAGGTGCGGACGGTACGAACGCCCTGCTCTGCCCCGAGTCGCCTTTCGACGTGGTATTGATAGAGTTCGAGGGCGTGAATGCCATAGATGTCGAGCCCGCTGTAGCCGACGCCGACGGCGGCCTCGATCGGAGAACCCATCGGCAAGTCGATCTCGTGTCGCCGATACCCGACGGGCATCGACGATCCGGCCATCAGTGGGATTTGGTCTTGGCGTGCCCGCTGATACATCCAGATCGCGTCATCCCAGACGGGGCCGAGGTGTTTGTCGTTAAAGACCGGGATGACGCGTCCATGCTTGCGGAAAGTATCGGCGATTTCGGCGAAGAAACGGCGACGGGGGTAGAGTTGTTGTTCGAAGTCGTTGAGCGGGTAATCGCCATGTTCGCCGATGCTGATCACGCCATCGACGGCGATTCGGTCCTGGCCCAACGTGATCGCCTTTTCGATCGAATCGAAGATCGGTACGCCGTATTTGGCGCAGATCGCGCGGCCCATCTCGTCATTAGGGAACTGGTCGATGTAGACCCCGGCAAGTTTCAGGGCTGGGCCCTTGCCCCCGTCCTGCTTCCAGCCTTCGAGGATCTTGCCCAAGATCACGTCGGCGTGCGAGCCGGCTCGATAGATCGTCACCGCAGCGGCGACCGATTTGGTAGGCATTGGGGCGGGCGCGGCCGCGGCATGTTGATGATCCGAATCGGGGTCGCAGACCGACGCGGCGACGGGGAACGATGCGGCGAGCCGGAGGCAGGCACGGCGGTTGATCCGACGCATGATCGGGCTCCTGGGTAAGGTGGGGTGCGGATAAGGCGGGGCAGGTTCAGGCGAGTAGGTTTCGGACGACTTCGCCGTGGACGTCGGTAAGTCGGTAATCGCGACCGGCATGACGGTAGGTCAGACTGAGGTGATCGAAGCCCATCAGGTGTAGGATCGTCGCGTGGAAGTCATGAACGTGTACTTTTTCATCTTCGGCCCGGAGCCCGTGTTCGTCGGTGGCGCCGTGGACAATCCCGGGTCTGACCCCGGCCCCGGCGAGCCATGAACTGAACGCCCAGGGGTGGTGTTCGCGGCCAAGGGCATCGGCCGTGTTGTTAAAAGGGGTACGGCCGAATTCGGTCGTCCAGACCACGAGGGTATCTTCCAGCAGTCCGCTCCGTTTTAGGTCTTTGAGGAGTCCGGCGATCGGACGGTCGACGTTTCGGGCGAGCCGCTCGTGATCCATCATGTTCCCGTGCGAGTCCCAATTGCCCGACGAGCCCGTATCGATCAATTCGACAAACCGGACGCCGCGTTCGACGAGCCGCCTGGCCGCGAGGCATTGCCAAGCGAAGCCGGTGGTTTGGCCGCGTTGTAACCCGTATTCGGCGAGTGTCTCGTCGGTTTCCTTAGAGAAATCAAAGGCTTCGGGGACCGCCATTTGCATCCCGAAAGCCGTTTCGAAAGCCCGGATGCGGGCGGCGAGTTTCGGGTCCTCGGCGCGACCTTCGAGGTGCTGTTGGTTGAGCGAACGCAGCGCCATCAGTTCGAGTCGTTGGCGGTTGGCGGGGACCCGCGGCGTCAGGTTGGCGACCGGGGTTTCTCCGGGGACGACCAGGGTCCCCTGGTGTGCCCCGGGCAAGAAGTCGCTGGCGTAGACCTGGGTCCCCGCGTAGGTCTGTGCGGGTGCGAGTACGACGAACGATGGGAGGTCACGATTCGTCGTCCCAAGCCCATAGCTGACCCAAGAACCGATGCTCGGCCTTGACTGGGTGAACGATCCGGTGTGCATCCCCAGGGTGGCGTTGTAGTGGTTCGAGTGCGAGGTGTGCATCGACCGGATGACGGCGATGTCGTCGATCTGATCACCGACATGAGGAAAGAGTTCGCTGACTTCGATGCCGCTTTTCCCCCGCGGGCGAAAGGCCCATTGCGGGCGTTTGAGAAAGATCCTCTCGTAACCCGGGCGGTTGCGGATCTCGGGGTGATCGAGCTTCAGTTCTTTACCGTGATCGCGGGTCAGGGCTGGCTTGGGATCGAAGGTGTCGATGTGGGAGACGCCCCCGGTCATGAAGAGGAAAATGACCCGTTTGGCCTTGGCCGGAAAATGGGGTTGGCGTGGGGCGAGCGGATCCCCTTCATCTGCTAGCAGGCCCTGCACGATCGCGGGGAAGAGCATCGTACCGGCAACCGCGGAACGGACGAACCGGCGGCGCGTCGGGTGTTCGGGTGATCTTGATGGGTGATTCATGGTCGGCATTGACGGGTCAATGATCAATCGAGATGGAGGAATTCGTTGCTGGCCAGCAGCAACCGGCAACAGGCGGACCAGCGATCGAGATCTTCGCCGGGGTAATCGGCGAGGAAACCGTTTGCCCATTGCCGATCCGATTCGGTTGGGGCACGCTGCAGCGTGATCGCGTAGAGCCGATCGAGTCGTTCTTGAGGCGTCTGTAGCTCGAGCAGTCGTTGGGCCAAGGCGGTCGCCTGCTCGTGGAAGAATGGGTCGTTAAAAAAGAAGAGGGATTGGGTCGGCACGGTCGTGACTTGTCGCATGCCGGTGCTCGCGTTCGGGTCGGCCCCATCGAAGAGTGCGAAGAACGGATGTCTTCTTTGACGCTGGACCATCTGGTAAACGCCACGTTGGCGGTTCTCGTAGACCGCGGCAAAGGGGTTGTGTTGGGTGAAAGTCCACGAACTGGCGGGTGGGAACGGATGGGGGCCGCCGGGCGAGCGATCGAGCCGATCGGCGACGACCAACAAGGTGTCGCGCAATTCCTCGGCCGAGAGCCGTCGCCGTGATGCCCGACCCCAGAGCCGATTGTCAGGGTCGGCTTCGACGAGCGAGTTTTCTGCCGTGCTCGATCGGGCATAGGCGTCGCTAAGGACGATCAGGCGGTGCAGCGACTTGAGGCGTTTCCCTTCGGACTCGAACCGCGAAGCCAGCCATTCGAGGAGTTCGGGGTGGGTCGGTTTGTCGCCGCGTGAACCGAAGTCGTTAACCGTCGCGACCAATCCACGGCCGAAGTGGCCCTGCCAGACGCGGTTCACCATGACGCGGCTGGCCAGCGGGTGTGAGGCGATCCACTGGGCCAATTCCGCGCGGCCGCTGCCGGCACCCGGGGGGAGTGTCTGTCCGCCGAAGATCTCGAGCCCTCGCCGCGGGACGTTGGCCCCTTTTTTCTCGGGGTCCCCCTGGATGTGAACGTAGGCGTCATGGGGTTCCGCTTCGGTCACCGAAAAAGCCATCGGGACCTGGGGCTCGGGGCCGGAGGCGGCGTCGCGCTGGTTGGTCAATTTTTCGCGAAGCTGCACGACTTCGGCGACCCGGTCGAGCGTTTGTCCGGCGAGTGGGTCGGCGAGGTGATCGATCGAGATCGCCACACCATCGAGGCCAGGGGCCGGGTGGGCGTCACGGATTTCTCCACGGATCGATACCGTCGTGTCGCAAGGGGCGGCCCAAGCGATGGCCACGGGGCCCTGTTGGCCGGGATGGACGAAGAAGGATTTTGCGGCGAGTTCCGTCCAGACCTTGATCGGTTTGTCCGACGTGTTCGCCAGGACCGATGGGGTATCGCCGCGCCGCCAAACCTTGATCGCCGGTTGGTCTTGATGCCCGTCGAGTCGTTCGCCCAGGTGCACCGGTTCGGCATGGAAATCGAGGAGGTGCCAGAGTGGGGAGTCGGCAGATTCGCGGAACGGGTTTGTCGTGGGGAAGTTCTCGACTAGGTCGTCGGTTGACCATCGGCGTTTGGCCCCCTCCAACTCGGTGATCTCCCAGCGGACTTGCGTCGTGTCCGCCCCGTGCCCGCCGCGAGGTGCGACGACTAGCAGCAGGATCTCGCCGCGTCGGAGGGAGACGCTGTCGAGCTTCGCATTCGGGGCATCGGTCAGGTGAACCGAACCTGCCTCGGGGATGTCGATGGCAGCCAGGCTCTGTTTCGCGTCGCCCAGGATCTTTCGCCACTGGGCTTGGAGCTCTTGAAGTTCGGAGTCGGAATCGCGGATCTCTACGTCGTAACGTTCGCGGGCTTCGCGCCATGGCCGTTTGAGTGCTTCGATGTCGGCGGGGCTAAGGAGCGGCACGAGGTCTCGCGGCGCCCCTTTCGCTTCGCAGCCGGAGAATGCGAAGCGGCTGCTGTCGAGGATCCCGTAGATCGCGTAGTAATCCTCTTTTGAGAACGGGTCATACTTGTGGTCGTGGCACCGCGCGCAACTGAGGGTCAATCCGAGGAATGCCTTACCGATGTTGTCGATCACGTCTTCGTACATCAGGTGCTTGTCCTGGTCGATGTCGTGGCCGAATCGCCGTGCCAGAGCGAGGTAGCCCGTCGCGATCACGCCTGCGGAGAATTCATCGCCGGCCGTCCCTTTTCGCAGCAGGTCGCCCGCGATTTGCATTTGGACGAATTCGTCCATCGGGAGGTCTCGGTTCAGTGAATCGATCACCCAGTTACGGTATCGCCACATCTCCGGCAACGGGCGGTCGGTGTTCTCGCCAGCGGTGTCCGCGTAGCGAACGACATCGAACCAATGACGGGCCCAGTGTTCCCCATGCTGTGGGGATTCGAGCAACCGATCGACGACCCGCGCGTGGGCCTCAGCAGAGGGGTCGGCGATGAATGCTGTGACTTCCTCTGGTGTCGGCGGGAGCCCCGTCAGGTCGTAGGTCACGCGGCGGATCCAAGTCCGTCGGTCGGCCTCGGGGGACGGCTTGAGCCCCGCCGAATTCAATGCGGAGAGAAGGAAGCGGTCGATGGG
This sequence comes from Planctomycetaceae bacterium, assembly GCA_040375695.1. Classification (GTDB taxonomy): domain Bacteria; phylum Planctomycetota; class Planctomycetia; order Pirellulales; family Pirellulaceae; genus UBA6163. Next base: position 15,622 of record JBEIRZ010000015.1, on the reverse strand, counting down.
ATTACCCGCTTGGCCGGGATCAGCGGTTTGGGGCTCGGGCGGCCGTACCTCCTTGAGCGGGCCGAAGGACCACCAGGAGCGGGCTTCCTGTTCGGTCATCCCGCCCAGCTTGACGGGTGTTTGGCGAGGGTCGGGGGCGCCCTGTCGGACCCATTCGACCAGGATCGCGACCTCGTCCGCCGACAGCGGTTCGTTTTCTTCCGGGGGCATCGCCGCGACGTCGTCTTCACGTCGGATGGCGCGGACCAAAAGCGATTCGTCAGGTTTCCCCGGGACGAGGGAGGGGCCTGAGTCGCCTCCCTTTCGGAGCGATTCGGCCGAGTCGAGCAGTAGTCCCCCGCGGGCCTTGTCCCCCGCGTGGCACGAGTAGCAGCGATCGGCGAGGAGAGGCCTGACCTTGGCTTCGAAGAACTCCGCCCCGTCATCCGCAGCGGCGGCATCGACAAACAGGAGCGACGCGGCGGCAAAGGTCACTGTCCAGTGATTCACGAGCGGTTCCTCGGCGTCGGTTGGGGTGGAAGCCTTGATGATAACTTGCAAATCGGAAAACCGCAGCTGATCGCGGTTCGGGTGGTGTTCGCACGAACACGTTTGTGTCATGCTAGTAGCGGAAGCGGACGGACGTCCGGTGGCGGGATGTGTCCCGGGCGTGGGTGTTGCGGGTTCGTTTGTAGGGAGTGAGGTCGGATGTGCCGCCGCGTGATTGCCCGAGTGTTGTTGACGAGCTGCTTGTTGCTGGCGGGATGGGGGCTGGATCGATCGAGCGGATCGGACGTGATCCCGTCTGAACTTGCGTCGTGGATGATCGGTTACAGCGAGCACCGAACCGATTTGCCTGGGGGGAGGCAAGCGAATGTGAGGACAAACCGTGCGGTGGTCATCCGTGCGGATGGGACGGGGCGGCGATCGCTGGGCGAAGGGTTGCTGTCGCGCCCCGGGTCGTGGACGCAGTTTGCCGGATGGTCGCCTCGAGGGGATCGGGCGATCATCGGGCTCGGTTGGGAGAGCGCAGAAAACGCACGCTGGGAAGAAGCCAACCGGACGTTCCGCTTCATCCCCGAGGGTTGGTCCTATGACATGATTTTGGTCGACTTGGCATCGGGGTCGGCGGAGAACCTGACGGCGGTCGAGCGGGTGAGCTTTTACAACACGGGTTTATTCTTTTGGCCAGGCGAGTCGGGTCGTTTGGGGTTTACGGCACTGATCGATGGCCAGTCCAAACCGTTTCGCATGGGGCCTGATGGTCGCGGCAAAACGGACCTGTCGGGTGACTCGCAAGGGTTCGCCTACGGGTTCAGCGGTTCGCCCGACGGGAAGCGGATTTCTTATCATCAGGACTATCAGGTTTACCTCGCGGACGCGGATGGCTCGAACCGGATGCATGTTCGCACCGGGCATCCGTTCGTTTTTGCCCCGACTTGGTCGCCCGACGGGAAATGGTTGCTGTTCTTGTCTGGCGAGCATTACGCTTGCCACCCGCACGTCGTCAAAGCGGACGGGACGGGGTTGCTGAAGGTCGGTGACCGTGGGGGGTATCGCGGTGTGACGCAGTTCCTGGACGTCGCGGACTTTCACGACGGCAGCAGTGACGTGCCGGTTTGGGACGTGTCGGGCGATTCGATTTTTTTCACGGGCCGAGTCGGGGAACACGTCGAGTTGTTTCGGGTTGTGCCTGGGGGCGAACCGCGTCAATTGACGCATCCGCAGGGTCGTCGTGCGGCGGGCGAGGTCACGCATTACCACCCGCGTCCTTCGCCGGATGGCCGCTGGTTGCTGTACGGTTCCCGACGCGACGGCGTACGGGATCTGTATGTCATGCGTTTGTCCGATGGTGCCCAATACAGGGTCACGCGAATGACGCGTGGCATGGCGGCGATGCACGCGCATTGGCGGCCAGCGCACCAACTCGAGGCGGGGTTACGGGAGAAGTGATCGTGCCCGGGCTGGGGCGGTAGGGTGCGGGCCGATTTCTGAAACGTGGTTGTGCCGATGAAGACGCGATACGTCGAGTTGCATTGCAAAAGCAATTTCTCGTTCCTGGAGGGGGCTTCCCATCCGGACGAACTGGTCGAGCGTGCCGCTGCGCTTGGCTATGAGGGGATCGCGTTGACCGATCGCAATTCGTTGGCCGGCGTGGTGCGTGGTTGGTCCCCCGCTAAGGAGACAGGGATCGAATACTTCGTCGGCGCCGAAGTCCATCCCCAGGACGGCCCCGCGATGGTCCTGTGGCCTAGTGACCGGTCGAGTTACGGGCGTTTGTGTCGCTTGCTGAGCCGCGGACGGATGCGATGCGAGAAAGGGGCTTGCGAGTTGTCTTGGGACGATATCGTCGAATTGCGGGACGGGTTGTTAGCCGGAGTGGTCGTGTCGCGCGAAACCGATTCGCGGTTCTTGGCCGGTCCGTTCCGAGATGCTTTCGAGGACCGGGGCTACCTGCTTTGCGAGATCCAGCTCGGTGTCGACGATCGGGCCGCGGTCTCGGCTTGTGCGGGGCTCGCGCGGGCCACCGGGGTCCCGATGGTCGCGTCGGGGGATGTGCATTATCACATCGCCGATCGGGCGATCCTTCATGACTGCGTTACCGCGATCCGTTGTGGGATGACGATTCGCGACGTCCAGGCGGAGCGGTTCGTCAACGCCCAGCGGCACCTGCGGTCGCTCGATGAGATCGCTTGGTCTTATCGAGATTACCCGGAGGCGGTCGCAAAGACCGTCGAGATCGCACAGCGGTGTCGATTCCGATTGGAGCAGTTGCGATATGAGTACCCGGAGGAGCTTGCCCCTCCAGGGGTTTCGCCGCTGGAGCATTTGAAGCGTTTGACATGGGAGGGGGCGAAGCAGCGTTGGCCAGGTGGTGTGCCGGCGAAGGTCATTCAGACGCTCAAGCACGAAATCGGTTTGATCGCCGACCTTCGCTATGAGGCTTACTTCCTCACGGTTTGGGACATGGTCCGATTCGCGCGGGAGCGGGGGATCCTTTGTCAGGGTCGCGGCAGTGCCGCGAATTCGGTCGTCTGTTATTGCTTGGGGATCACCGGCGTCGACCCTGCCCGGGGCGATTTGCTCTTCGAGCGTTTCATCAGCCGCGAAAGGAACGAGGCGCCCGACATCGATGTCGATTTCGAGCATCAACGACGCGAGGAGGTGTTGCAGTACCTGTACCAGAAGTATGGGCGAGATTCGGCGGGGATGACGGCGGCGGTGACGACGTATCGGATCCGAGGTGCGATCCGCGAAGTCGGTAAGGCGCTGGGGATCTCGCCCGATCGGATCGAAGCCTTGGCAAAACTGGTGAGTGGCTATTCGACCGAACCGGAATTGGCTCGGCGTTGCGAAGATGTGGGGATCGACCCCGAATCACCGACGGGAAGGCGATACGTCCGATTGGTCGAAACGCTTGTCGGTTTTCCGCGCCACCTTTCACAGCACGTCGGCGGGATGGTGATGACGGCCGGGAGCCTTTGCGAGTTGTGTCCGATCGAGAATGCCGCGATGCCGGGTCGGACCGTGATCCAGTGGGATAAAAACGATCTCGACGAGCTGGGGATCTTGAAGGTCGATGTCTTATCGTTGGGGATGCTATCGGCGATCCGTCGCTGTTTCGAACTTGTCGATTCGCATCATGGCGATCATTGGTCCCTGTCGACGGTCCCCCCGGAAGACCCGGCGACGTACGACATGATCTGTGAGGCTGACACCGTGGGGGTCTTTCAGATCGAGAGCCGGGCGCAGATGAGCATGTTGCCACGGTTGCGGCCACGATGTTTTTATGATTTGGTGATCGAGGTCGCGATCGTCAGGCCGGGCCCGATTCAAGGGCAGATGGTCCATCCTTTCCTAGCGGCTCGTCAGGATCCCGGTTCGGTTCGTTATCCGAACGAGGCGATCCGCGGCGTCTTGGAGAAGACGCTGGGTGTGCCGCTCTTTCAGGAGCAGGCGATGCGATTGGCTGTGGTCGCTGCCGGCTTCACGCCCGGCGAAGCGGACCAGCTTCGACGGGCGATGGCGGCCTGGCGCCGGCCGGGTGTGATCGACCGATTTCGGATGAAATTGATGGAAGGGATGGCGAAAAATGGCCTGTCTGGCGAATTCGCCGAGCAGGTGTTTCGACAGATTCGCGGCTTCGGCGAGTATGGATTTCCCGAGTCCCATGCGGCGAGTTTCGCGCTCTTGGTGTACGTCTCCTGTTACCTGAAGCGACACTACCCGGCTGCTTTTTGCGCGGCGCTTTTGAACAGCCAGCCGATGGGTTTTTACTCCCCTTCACAGTTGGTCGCCGATGCCCAGCGGCACGGGGTGGTCGTTATTCCTGCCGATGTCAACCAGAGTGACTGGGACTGCACGTTGCGTGGTAAGGCGCGGACCCGCGATGATCGGCCCGAGCTGATTTTAGGCTTGAGGATGCTTCGCGGGCTGCAGGCGGATGCGGCCCAGCGGATCGTTGCAGAGCGTGCCCGCGGGGGATCGTATCGGGACATCGCTGACCTGAAGTCTCGGGCCGGTTTGACCCAAGGGGTGATCACGACGCTGGCCGATGCCGATGCCCTTGGGTCGTTGACGCGGGATCGCCGCGCGGCGATCTGGCAGTCGCTCGCGCAGGAGAAGACGACTTCCCATCAGCCGCTATTCGCGGGCCAGCTCGATCAAGACGATGACCTCCCGCCCCAATTGGGTTCGATGCCGCTGATGGAGGAGGTTCAGGCCGACTACCGGGCGACGGGTTTGAGCCTCAAGGCACACCCGATCTCTTTCGTGAGGGATCACCTGCGGGGGCGAGGGTGTGTGACCGCGTCGGAGTTGCCGGAGATACGCGACGGAAGGTCCGTCAAGGTCGGCGGCCTGGTCGTCTTACGCCAGCGGCCCAGTACCTCCAACGGGATCACCTTCGTGACGCTGGAGGACGAGACCGGTTCGATCAACTTGGTCCTTTTCCTGGCGGTGTGGCAGAGGTTCTATCGGATCACCAAAACGAGTCATGCCTGGTTGGTCGAAGGGAAGCTCGAAAACCGCCAGTGGGTGATCCACGTGATCGTCGGTCATGTCGAGGATCTGGTCGGTGAGTTGGACGGATGGTCCGTACCCAGTCGAGACTTTCGTTAAAGTCTTGAAGGGGTATAGCGGTCCGACGGGCGATCGGCCCTGGTCATGCTCATTTGCCAGAACGCAGGCGATCGGGAGAAACCGTTTCTTCGCCGCTGGTGTTCGTGGGGGCGCCTGCCATCGGTGAGGTTTCGAAAAACTCACCGTCGTTGATCATCCGCGGATCATCGGTGCTTCGGAGCTCATCGAGCAACCGCTGGCGGAGCCGATCTCGGACGTTCGCGTAGGCGGGGTCCTGGGCGACGTTTCGGACCTGATGCGGGTCCGACTTCAGGTCGTAGAGCTCTTCGCGCGGCCGTCGGTCGTAAGCGAGTTGGTAGAGCGGTTGCCAGCGGGGGTTGTTGCGGACCCCCACCAGCCAAGCCTTGGTCGGTCCGGCATCCTCATCGGGGAGGGTGACTCGGGTCCGCTCGGTGACTTCAGCAGTTGACGGTGGGGGATCGCCATCGAGCCGATAGGGTTCGCCCAAGGGCCAGCGTTCGGGGTGGAAATTGATGATCAACAGGTGGTCGGGGGTGCGGATGGCGCGTTGCGGGTAGGGCAAGAATCCTTCGCGGGCGTTGGCCACGTGCCGTTCGCGTCCGAAGAAAACGGCTTCCCGTCCTTCGACCGAACCCGAACGATCGGAGCGGAGGATTGCGGTCAGGCTTCGGCCTGTCATTTTTGGGTCGGGGGTGAGTCGGGCCAGTTCGAGCAAGGTGGGGGCGATGTCGGTCAGGCTGACCAAGTCGTCAATGACGCGACCTCGTGTCCCGAACGAGACGTTTTTGCCCCAGCAGATCATCAGCGACACGCGGACGCCAAAGTCATAGAGGTTGCATTTGCCATGCGGGAAGCCAGGGGGCCCGTGGTCACCACTGACGATCAGGACGGTATCGTCCCACTGGCCGGTCGCTTTCAGCCGATCGACCAGCAGTCCCAGCATCGTGTCGAAAGCCATCGCTTCGCCGAGATAATCGGCGAAGTCTTCGCGGACCTCTGGGACATCCGGTAGGAAGGGTGGCAGGTTCCCCTGCAAGCGATCAGGGTCGAGCCCCCACAACGCCTTGCCCGAACCGCGTTCCCAGGAGCGATGGACATTCGTCGGCCCGAACCAGAAACAGAAGGGTTGTCCGTCCTGTCCCGCATCGAGGAAGTCATCGAGATTACCTAGGACCTCGTCGTAGAGCCGCTGTTTGGCTTGGTCGAGTGGGACGCCCTCGCGGGTCATGCGCGTGACATTTTGCGAGAACTGGTTAAAACGGCGTCCACGTTTTTCGAAGGCGTGGGCCGTGCCCCCGATGGGGGCGTCGGCTGGCGAACCGGGGCTCCATACCTTGTACGATTTACCGAGCCGATAGCCTGCCTGGTCGCGAAGCATCAACGGGAAGGCGGGGTGATCGAATTGCCAGACCGCGCCGTTGAGGATCGCGGAGCGACCGGTCCGCCAGAAGTGTTGACCGGAGAGCAATGCGCTGCGGCACGGCGTGCAACTGGGGGCCGAGACGAAGGCTTGTCGAAAGACGAGCCCTTGGTCGGCGAGGCGATCGAAGTTCGGCGTATGGATCAGGTCGTTTGGCGTCCCGGGCCCATCGATTTTGGCATAGCGGCTGGCGAAGCGTCCCCAATCGTCGGCAAAGGCGATCAGGATGTTAGGCCGCCGCGGGGGTGCTGCATCACCTGCCGCGGCACCCGCGGCGGGCGAGCCGCAAAGGAGCAGCAGGCAAATCCGTAGGAGGATGATCCGGCGGGCCGGTTGGGATCTTGGCCGGGGGCGAGATGGTCGCATTTGGGGGACGCGTCCAGGGCGATCAGACGTCGAGGTTGCGGACATCAAGGGCGTGTTTCTCGATGAATTCCCTACGGGGTTCGACCTTATCGCCCATCAACAGGCGGAACATCTCGTCGGCCGCGCTGGCGTCGGTCAAGTTGACTTGGACGAGGGTACGGTTGGCGGGGTCGAGGGTCGTTTCGCGGAGCTCTTCTGCGTTCATTTCGCCTAACCCCTTGAAACGGGTCAGTTGCAACCCTTTTTCGCCGGCGGCGCGGATCTCGCCGAGCAGGCTGCGGAGGTCTTCGAGCCCGCGGCCGCTTTCTTCTTTGATCAGTTCGAATCTGGAGGTGGTCGAGCCGGTGCGGTCGGTGGGGACGAGGTCATCGATGCCGAAACCGACCGATTCGAGATCTTTGAGGCCGGCGTTGATCGTTCGAACTTCGTGGAGTTCGATCAGGTGCGCGACCTTCGAATTTGGTTTGCCGGCCGGTTTCGGGGTCGGGGCTTCACCCTCCTTGATCGCCTCGGTCGGTTCCTGGTCGGTGTCGAGGGTGAGGCCGCGTCGGGTAATGAACTCGACGACCTGTTCCATGTCGTAGAACCAGTGATCTTCGGTGCCCACGAAGAGGTGCAGGGTCGGGAGTTTGCCCCGTTGGGAGTCGAATCGCATCGAGTGGGAGCGGAGGCTGACGCCGCGGCGTTCCATCGCGATGATCGCCTCTTCGATCGTCGCCAAGGCGACGCAGAGTTTTTCCATCGCGGGCCCTTCGGCCGATCGACCGTCTTCGCAAATCAGCTTGGTCCCCGCGAGGCCCCGCTGGAGCATCTGGGTCTTCATTTCTTCGTCCGTCTGGACGTAGTACTTCTCCTTACCCCTAACGACGCGGAACAGTGGGGGCTGCGCGACGTAAACGTGACCACCGGCGACGAGTTGGTACATCTGGCGGTAAAAGAAACAGAGCAGCAGCGTCCGGATGTGGCTCCCGTCGACGTCGGCGTCGGTCATGATGACGACCTTGTTGTAGCGACGTTTGCCGAGGTCTTGATCTTCGCCGATACCGGTCCCGATCGCCTGGATCATCGACTGGACTTCTTCGTTGGCGAGGACTTTGTCTTCGCGGCTTTTGTAGGCGTTGATGATTTTGCCGCGGAGCGGGAGGATCGCTTGGAAGTCTCGCATCCGGCCCCCTTCTGCGGAGCCGCCGGCGGAGTCCCCTTCGACGAGATAGAGTTCGCACTCCTCCATGTTTTTGCTGATGCAATCGCGGAGTTTCCCGGGGAGCCCGCCCCCGCCCAGGGCGTCCTTGCGTTTGCGGAGCAGGTCTTTGGCTTTGCGGGCGGCCTCGCGGGCCTCGTACGCCAGGAGCGCCTTGCGAGCGATCGTCTTGGCGGTCTTGGGGTTCTCTTCGAGGTACTTGGCGAGTTGTTCGCCGACCCCCGCGTTGATGATCCCTTCGACGTCGCTGTTCCCCAGTTTGGTCTTGGTTTGGCCTTCGAATTGGGGGTGTGGGACGCGGACGCTGATCACCGCGGTCAACCCTTCGCGGAAGTCGTCACCGCCGGGGGTGGTCGTTTTGAAGATCTCCTCTTTCTTGCCATAGTTGTTGATCGTGCGGGTGAGAGCCGAGCGGAAGCCGCTGACGTGGGTCCCCCCTTCGATGGTGTGGATGTTGTTGACGTAGGACTGCGTGTTTTCGGTGAACTCGGTGCTGTATTGCAGCGCGATCGAGTACTCCACGCCGTCTTTTTCGCCGATGAAATGGATGACGTCCGAGTGCAGCACGTCGCTGGCCCGGTTGAGGTGTTCGACGAATTCGACGATGCCCCGTTCGTACTTGAAATCTCCCCCTTCGCCGTTCCGTTCATCGAGGAACCGGATGTGGACCCCGGAATTGAGGAAGGCGAGTTCCTGGAGACGTTTGTAGATCGTATCGAACGAGTACTTCGTCTGTTGAAAGATCTGCCCGTCCGACTTGAAGGTCGTTTTGGTGCCTGTCTTTTTTGTCGGCCGGCCCGGCTTAACTGGCCCGGTGGGGACACCGCGTTCGTAACCCTGGGTCCAGGTGGAGCCGTCGCGGCTCACTTCGACCTCACACCATTGGGAGAGGAAATTGACGACCGTCACGCCAACGCCGTGAAGGCCACCGCTGGTTTGGTAGGCCCCTTTTTGGAATTTTCCGCCGAACTTCAAGACGGTCATCACCCCTTCCAGCGTGCTGACGTCCCGCTCCATCTCCTTGGAAAGCTGTTCGTGGCGTGAGACGGGGATGCCGCGGCCGTCATCTTCGACGGTGACGCTGCCGTCGGTGTGCAGGGTCACGGAGACCGCGGTGGCAAAGCCGGCCATCGCTTCGTCGATCGAATTGTCGACGACTTCGTAAATCAGGTGATGCAGGCCCCGGGTCGAGGTGTCCCCGATGTACATCCCCGGGCGCTCACGGACGTGCTCCAAGTCCGACAGATGGAGAAGGTCTTTGTCGGTGTACTCGGCATTGGCGGCTTTCGCGACGTAAGCCTGAACTGAATTCTCTGGGGGCGCGGGTGCGTCACTCATGAAAAATTGCTATTCGCTAAGGCAGAAAACGGCCGATCGGTCCCAACCGAAAAGGTCCCGCATTTTACCGCTAAAACGCCTTCCCGTCGATGAGGCGAAGCGGGTGGGGTCAGAGGGTGCCACCCCACTGTTCCATCCGCTTGGCCAGCCGTTGGGCGACCTCGTCATCGCCACATTCCTGGGCGTAAAGCTGCATTTCCTTTAACAGTTTCGGGGAAACGGTCTGAACGTCCGGAAGTTGCAGGATCGTTTTTCTCAGTTCTTTCCCCTTCATCGACAGCGCGACCAGCCTTTCGACTTCGTCAAATCGCTGTTGCTGGCGATAGACCCCGGCCAATTCGAGGTGCGTTTGCCATGCGTACGGGTTCCGCTTCAAGGCTTCCTGAAAGGCCGTTTGCGCGCTCGCCCAATCGCCGTTAGCGGCGTCAAGCCACCCCTTAAAGTGCCAGAATCGGTTGTCATTTCCTGCCTCGGCAGGGACCTTGGCGAGGAGTTCGGCGACCCCTTCCCGATCGCCACGGGCGGCCTTTTGGCTCAGGAAATAGGCGATCAGCTCGGGGTTGTTGGGGTACTTGGCAAAGCAGTCTGCGAGCCGTTTTTCATGTTCGGCGGCACGGCCGAAGTCGTCATAACCGGTCGCCCCTGACCAGTGGATCGTTTGGGCCACCTCGAACGTCTCGTTATCGGCACCCGACTGGAGCCATTTTTGGTTGAACTCGTAGGCATTGGAGAAGACGAGCCAATCCGCGCCGATCAGGTAAACGTAGGTTTCGGGGCTTTCGCACCCGAGCCGGAGGGCTTCGCGGGCTTGTTCGACCATTTTGCCCCGTTGGACGGTGATGCCGTAATAGAACACGAGCCTGCGGTGGGCTTCTGCGAAGCCGGGATCGATTTCGAGCGCTTTGTTGTAGGCCGCGACCCCTTCGAGGGGGCGGTTGAGGGGTCCGAAATAGAGCGTCGCGAGTTCCATCAAGACGGGTGGGGTCCGGGCGTCGTCCGGCGGCATCTTTTCCAGGTGTGCGGCGGCCCGGTCGGAGGCCCCCCGTTTTTCGGCTGCCTCTGCGGCCAAGGCCCATGGCATCGCCGATCTTTTGTCGGCCCCGCCCCAGTGTATGGCGACCGCTTCGAGTTTCGCCCAGTCGCCAGCATTGCGGGCCTCGCTGGCGTCCCAGGCGAGTTTTCGCAGCAGATAAATCCGATAGGACCGGTAGGCAAGTGGCGCGGTCAATACGAGCAACACGATCAGCGCGATCTTGGATTTTTTTCCGAAAGCCGGTTTCCCGAGCAGGCGGGCCGGGGACGCGGGAGCAGCGACGGTCGCGGCTTGCTTGGCCTCACTGGCTTGCGGATCGACCGCCTCGGCGGGACGAATTGGGCGTCGCTTCGGTTTGCTGGCCATCGAGGGTGTGCGGGTTGGATTCGGGCGGATCGTTACGATCAGGTCACGTGGGTGAATTATAGGCCATCATTTCCGCGGCGGCCCACATCGGCGGATGATTCATGACGCGATTGGGCTTCAGGCCAGCCGATTGAGCTACACTGGAAAGTTCGCGCAAGGCGTCGGGTGACGGTCAGGTCTGGGGATGCCGCTTGGCAGGTCGAATCAGGGCAGTTTTCCCTTGGGCAGGTTGACGGGGATTGCATCGGAAGTGAGAAGCTTCGGGAAACGAACGGGGATCCGTGACGCTGGGTTGGCGGGGCGCGACTCGCTGTCCGTCTTTGCGCTGCTGGTCGCGATCGTGGTCGTCGGTTCGGTCGGTTGTGGCGGTGGCGACGAAGCGGATGCGGCCCGCCTAGCGGCGAAGGCCCGGGTGGCGAAGGCTCGGGTGGCGAAATTGCCGGCACGGTTACCGGCATCTGGCGAACCGCCCCGGGCCGAGGTCGCCGTTGTCGATCGAAGGCCCCCACCGCCGCGCCCGTCCGATTATGTCGGGAGCGAATCGTGTGTCCCGTGCCACGCCGAGATTTCCGCGCGGTATGCCTCGCACCCGATGTCGCGGTCCCTGAACCCTTTGTCGCTGGCCAGTTCGATCGAGACCGTTCCGTCGGGCCCGATCGCCCCCGGCGGGGCGTGTGAGTACCAAGTCACTGCGACCGACGGGGCAGTCTTCCATCACGAATTGCTGAACGATCAGTCGGGCGAATTGATTTATGACCAGGGGGAGCGGGTCGCCGTCGCCATCGGGTCGGGCCGCCAGGGACGTGCGTACCTGATCCGTAAGGGTGAAGTCTTTTTTCAATCGCCCTTGGGGTGGTATTCGGGGGCCGACCGTTGGGACCTTTCGCCCGGATATGAACCGGGAAATCACCCGCGATTTTCGAGACGTGTCGGGGACGGCTGTCTTTATTGTCATGCGGGGCGTGTCCGGAGCGTGGGCGAAGACCGTTACGAGGAGCCCGCATTCGCGGAGGCCTCGATCGGGTGCGAGCGTTGCCATGGGCCGGGTGGTGGCCACGTCTCGCTGCACCAGCGGCGGCGATCCGACGGCGTCGACAGCGAGATGCCGGTGACGGATGATCCGATCGTCAATCCCGCCAAGCTGGATACCAGTCCCCGCGAAGATGTCTGCAACCAATGCCACCTGCAAGGGAAGCACGTGATCCGGCGTGCGGGGCGAAGCTTTTTTGATTTTCGACCGGGTGATCGTTTGGAGGACGTCTTTGTCGTCTTGACGGGAAATGATCGGGTCGACGAGCGAGGGCGGCACCAGGTTGTCAGCCATGTCGAACAGATGCGATCCAGCCGCTGTTACGTCGGATCGGAGCAGGCTCTGGGGTGCACCTCTTGCCACGACCCCCATTTCGAACCAGAACCGGAAGCCCGGGACGCTTGGTATCGCGATCAATGCGCCCGCTGCCACGCCGATCAACCCTGTTCGCTGGGCTTGGAGGAGCAAACGGCTCCCCCGGCCAATGGCTCTTGCATCCACTGCCACATGCCATCGTTGGGCGGTTCCGATGTGCCCCACACGGCACAGACGGACCATCGGATCATTCGGGACCACCGTCGAGGAGCCGATGCTTCTCCTTCCCCACTACCCGGCGAACAGCTCGCCGTCTTCGATGGTGCCGAGCTTCGGTTACCGGCGTGGGAGGTGGCCCGCGCGCGGGGGATATCCAAAATGACGGAAGCTTGGCAACGCCGAGACCCGAAGCTAGCCGCGGAGGCACGCCGCCTGCTGATCCCGCAAGGCCTCAGCGAGAAAGATCCGAATGTCGTGATTCGATCGCTAGGTGATGATCATGCGGCGCTCGCCGAGTTGGGGGCCAGCTACCTGATTAGTGGCGAGACGGAGAATGCTTATGCGGCATGGAGGAGGCTGCAGGGGTTGAGCCCGGAGCACGAGGTCGCGCTCAGCGGTTTGGCGTTTATCGAACTGGGGCGCCGCAACCTGCTGGGGGGAAAGGATTGGCTCGAGCGGGTCCTGCGGATCGTCCCCGATGATGCCGATTGGAATTCGCGGCTAGTCGATGTGGAATGGAATCTGGGCGACCGTCGAAAGGCGATCGAAGTCGCGGAGCGGGCATTGCGGTCCAACCCCGGCGATCGTTCTTTGAGGCAGTGGCTGATCCGCGGTTATGAACAGTTCGGCGATGCCGCGGCGGCGGAGCGTCACCGAGTAATCCTTGACCAAATCGATTCAAGGTCGGCCGCTCGCCGTTGATCATTCGGGTTTCGGATCGACCGTCCTTGCCGTCGGTTCTTGGATCACCAGGGTTTGGTCGATGGGGACGTCGCGAAGCGTTTGGCGATTTCCTGACGGCCAGAGGACGTCGATTTCGACGGGGCCGGCATGATCTGCCAAGCCAAAAAAGATCGCCGGTTCGTGGGAACATGCGTAGCTGCCACCGGCGGAAAGTTGTTGGTGAATCTTTCGTTGGCCTGCCCTCAGGTTCACCTGGCAGCCGATCCCTCGGCGGTTGCTCGCACGGCCCCGGAAGGAAAGCTTCAGCCAATGGCCGCGGTCGGAGGTGTTTTCCAAGAGGGCCGTGGGGGTGTCCTGATGGACGACGATAAGGTCAGGAGCGCCGTCCAGGTTGTAATCACAGACGGCGACACCGCGTCCCACATACGATCCGGTAAAAAACTCGCCGGCACGATCCGAGCAGTCCTGCCAGCGGGGCCCCGCGTAAGCGAAGAGTTGCGGACGCATTTTGTGCAGCGGGTTGTTCGGGTAATTTTCGATGTGACCGTTGGTGACGAAAATTTCTTGATGCCCGTCCTGATTGAAGTCTTGCATCGCGGTACCGAACCCGAGCCGCGGCAACGTCAGCTCGTGAAGGCCCACGAAGCCCGTGACGTCTTGGAAACCGCGTTCGCCCAGGTTGCGGTAGAGGGTGTTGGACTCGTCATAAAAATGCGTGCTGTAGATGTCGACTAGGCCGTCGTTGTCATAATCGCCGACGGCAAGGCCCATGCTCGCCTGCGCGGCCCCCATGCGGTCGACCGCACACCCCAAGAGCAACGCCTGCTCTTTGAACTGGCCTTGGCCCTGATTGATGAACATAAAATTCGCGGTCGTGTCGTTAGCGACATAGAGGTCTGGCCGCCCGTCGAGGTTGAAGTCGGTGACGGAGACGCCGAGCGCTTTGTTCCCTTCGCCGAAGAGGCCCCGCTGCTTCGCTTCCGCTTTGAACGTCCCATCCCCTTGGTTGACGTAGCATTCGTCGGCCACCGCATCGACCGACTGGGGGTGGCAGATGCGGCGTTCGCCCGCCGGGGTGCGACAGTCCTTCGGGTCACGCGGGTCGTAATCGACGTAGTTGCAAACGTAGAGATCGAGCAAACCGTCGCCGGTGAGGTCGGCAAAGGCCGCCGAAGTGCTCCACCTCGCATCCCCGACCCCCGCGGCATCGGTCACATCGACGAATGTCCCATCGCCTTGGTTGTGGAGCAGCGTGTTGCGTCCCACGTTGGTGATGTAGATGTCGTCGAAGCCGTCATCATCGTAGTCACCGATCGCGACACCTTGGCTGTAGTGGTGGCCGGAGTCGGGGAGCGCCTGACCGGAGACGTCGACAAAGGATTTTCCAGGGGCGCCGCCACGAAAGAGCCTGTCCGTCGGTTGGCCTTTGTCATCGGCCGGGGCGGTCGGGTCACCACCTTGGCAAAGGAAAAGGTCGGGGTGGCCGTCGTTATCGAAGTCGAGAACGCCGCAGCCGCCACCCATCGTCTCGACCATCAGCGACTCGCCACGGGCCCCCGTCTGATAGGTGAAATCGAGCCCGGCACGTGCCGCGACATTGCTGAAGGTCGAGCTGGCGAGTTGGCTCGATGGCGGAGCACTCCCTTGCGACACGGCATCGGAAGGGCCGTTGCCGCGGGACGTCGATGGCTTGATGTCAAAGAGCGGCTTCGCCGGGGGTTCGGCCTGGCGGCGGTCGGCGACCTGAACGGCAGGGTCCCGCGGTGCGTTCCGATCACATCCCACCGCCACAGCGGTGGCCAGAAAGAGAAGGCCCCAGGCCCAGTGCGGAAAGGGGTTGGGCCGACAGGGGCCGGATGCTCGCGCGGGTGACATTTCTGACTGCGATCGACCGTTGTGTTGAGGTGGCCGGGAACCGATCCTGCGGGGACTCGGACCGACCGATCGCCATGGTCGACGGCAATGGTTCGGCCTCGTGCCCACCCTGAAAACCTATTCCGGTAGATGGAAAAAAGGCGGCGACCGAATGGTCGCCGCCCTTATGATTTTATCCGAACCGGACGTCTTTGTCCGGTGATGGCCGGAAGTCAGTTTATTCCGGGATCTGGACGTTCAGCCCGTCATTGCGAACTGCCAACGCGTACCTGACAAGGTTTTCGAGGCTGTTACTGAAGAACCGGACACTACCGTCCGCCAGTGCCGCTTGTGCCCCGCCCGGATGCTCACTCGACCAGCCATGGCAGCGGCGGTCGCCGTTCCCTTGCAGCCACGCCGGGTTGCGGTTGTTGAGCGGGTTACGGAGCGGGTTGACCGCAGCCAGAGGGCTCATCCAAGCCGAGTCGTCACCGGCGCGGCGGTCGAATTGCCCGGGGGTGTTGCCGCCACGGTAGTGCATGTCTTCGAAGACCATGATCGTGGCGGTGGTATCGTCGGTGATTTGGGCCAGCTTGGTCGAGCCGTAGTAACGGAACAGACCGTTGCAGTTGACCTGCTCGTTCAGGTAGTCGCCATTGACCCAGGGTGTTCCGGGGTTGGCACCCTTGACGAACAGGCTCGGGTTGTTGGCCG
>JBEIRZ010000295.1:0-5747 GCA_040375695.1 Planctomycetaceae bacterium | reverse complement strand
GGTTCGAACGTTCCCAAAGAGTGGGCCATAATCGAGCAACGGCCTGCGGTTATCTTCCTCTCCCTCCTTCGGACCATTCAAAAGCTGCACCGCCGCGTTGTAAATACCCTCGCTCGTGTCCGAGCCGAACTGCAGCGGTCGGTAGGCGTCACTTTCGACAGTCTGCAAATCTTTACTCAGGCTCCACCGCTGCGTCGGCGGATAAAGCGGGTAGCTCGAACCGACCACCGTCCCGCGAAAGAGCTGCGAATACGCCGAATGCGTGAAGAGGAAATCGGCTTCGAGCGTAAAGAGCTGGACGTTGGGGACCAATTGACGGATCCGCTGGGCCAAAAACAGCTTGTCGGTCACATCCGTTCCCATGATCCCGACGACTTTGATCTCCTCCTCGCGGATCGTCTCGAGCAGACTCTCCAAGATCCGATCGGCAACGGCGACCGATGACGACGAGAAGCTCGGCAACACGTCGACGGCATAGGGGGAAATGTCTTGGGACAGGTCCAAGTTGCGGCGTTTCAATTGTTCGGCCTGCGGTTCATTCACTTCCTGCTTGATCCCACGCCGGTTGTATTCGCTCCGCATCCGACTGAGCATCATCGGGTAGGTCAGCGTCCGGATCTTCTCTACGCCTGAGGCCTCACCTTTTGAAGCGGTCTTTAGTAACTCGGCCCCATAGGATGTGTCGGTCTCGGAGAGGATCGCGATCTGCTCAGGCCGGATGTTGCGCTCAACGATGAAGTGGTTTAGGATCCCCTCCAAGACAAGGTCATCGGTGGCGACTGCGGCCGAAAAACGGATCTCCGCAAGACGTTGGCCGCCGCGTTTTTCGGAAAACACGTCGCGATTCTTAGCCGCCGTCGCGATCCCAGAGATCACGCGTGCATTGATCTGTTTGTTTGCAATGGTTGCCCAATCTTCGATCGCGTCGCGAAGCCCTGGGCACGAACCCGAATAGCACGGACCCATGATCAGGAAGTCGTCTTTGTCCAATTGCGACTTGCCGGCGACCGCCCTTAAAGCCGCGACAAAATCCATCGCGTCATGCAGCGCCTCGCGATGGACCCCGGTGTTGGGGGTTTCGCCGACCAACAGCAACATCGCGCTGTTGTCTTGCGAGCGGAACAGCACCGGACTTGCGTATCGCCGCGCTTTGCGAATCTCCCCTTCCTTACCGCCGCGGAGCGATCGCAGGTCAGATTGCCAAAACAATCGGTAACGATCGCGAACATAGCCATGCGCCTGGAACGCCCGGACGAGCGATTCCATCCCGGCATCGAACGACAGTTGAAAGTGCGAATCATTCGGATCGGGAAGGATCCCGATGACACACCGCATCCCCTGCAAACGCTCGACCGGGATCCGCTTCAGCCAATCGCCATGTCGTGACGTCCTCGAAGTCGCGGAACCACCTTCGACGGGCCCAGCCGATGGTGCGTGCTGATTACCGGAAACATCAATTCCGAACGCCTCCTGCAGGATCTCGATCGCTGCCGGAAGACTGGAATCATCCGGCTCATCTACAGCGACCTCCAACATCGACGGCGGCGCGTCACCACTCGGTTTCGCACCGCCCGGGATCCGGATCCCGATCAATCCTAACAGCGCGACGACCAGCGCAAAAGAAATCGGTAGGGGGAGGCCCAAGAGCGGTAGCTTGGGGGCGGTTCGTATGTCGCTCATCGGTGCCCAGGTCGTTAGCCAAAAAAGGTAAAGCGGAAGGGCGAAAATGATCCTTTATGTTAGCTTGGGCACGCCAACGTTCCCGAAAATCCACGGCAAATGAACCGAAAAATCCCCGATTACCACCTTCACAACCCGACCTTGTCGATCACCACCCCGCCGGCTGGGGGGGTGCCGTTGAAGCGGTTTGACAAGGCGCGGCAATAGGCGCCGACGTGAAAAATCCTCAGCACATCACCTCGGACCAAATCGCCCAAATCGGTCGCCGGCAACAACACGTCGCCGGCAAAACAGTGCGGCCCGGCGATCGCGTCCGGGCCCTGCGTCGCCAACAGCTCGCCACCTGGCCCCAGGATCGGGTGGTGCCAACCGAGCATCACCGACCGCACCAGCTCGTTAGCACCCACATCGACGATCGCCCAGCGTCGGCCCCGAACCGTCTTGATCTCCTGAACCGTCGTGATCAACACGACGGCGTCTCCGACCAAGGCATGCCCTGGCTCGACGAGGTATTCCAACCCCGGCCGCATCGCAGCACCGACCGCCGATGCATAAGCCTCCAGCGCCGGGAAGGCATCCCCTTCGCGAAACGGGATCCCAAGCCCGCCGCCTAAGTCGATCGCTTCGATCCGATGGCGGGTCGCACAACCGATCTCGTCAGCCAGCCGATGCAACCGCTCGATCGTCTCGACAAAAGTTGCCAACCGATCCATCTGCGTCCCGACATGCACATGCAGCCCGACGATCGGCAGCTCGACCCGCCGCAGCAATTCGACCAACGCTTCGGCCGCGATCCCGAATTGGCCTTGGGGCGAGGCGTGCGCGACGTTCGCACGCCAACTCGCGGCGGCGTCGTATCGAATCGGCCAATCGGGGCTGATTCGCACAAAGATCCTTCCGGCGAAGGGTTCGCCTCGCAAATGATCCTCAAGCCGCAGCAGGGCCGCTTCCGAATCGACGACGACCGAGCCGCCCCGATCGAGCAAGTCGCGCATCAGTGCGATGTCCGGTGCCGGGGTGTTGTACAGGATTCGAGAGTCGCCATACCCCGATTCGAGCGCGGCCTCGACCTCGCTCCGCGACGCACAATCCGCCGAACAACCCAATTCGGCCAGTTCGCTCAAGATGCTCGCCGAAGGGTTCGCCTTGACGGGAAAGGCAACCCGCCGCGCCGCACCGGTCAGCCCGATGAAATGCTTCGCGTTTTCGCGGAGCCGGCCCAAGTTGGTGACGTAGAGCGGTGACCCATGCGCGGCGACCAGCCCCGCCACGTCGAGCTTTCGCGACCAATCCTCGATGCTGCGATTCTTCATGCGACCCGCGAATGCTCCGAGCTGAAATGCTTCGAACCGAAAGGCTTAGAACTGAAAATAGACGAAGGGGCGAAAACCGGTCGGGGCGAAAAGGACCAGCGCGGCGATCGCCAACCCGACCAACCATGGCGTCTGCCAGCGGTCCGCCGGGAGTGACAACAACTCACGGTGCCGCGACGACCAAACGAGATGCTCGATGACCAACAATCCCAGCGCCACCAGCGGCAAGGGCGGGAACCAAACGTAACCCGCTTGCGGCCAAATCATTTGCCCCCACAGCGCGGCGAATTCGGAGACCCCTGCGGTGCGAAAGAGCGTCCATCCAGCGGTTACCATCGAGAAGGTCAAAAGTATCCTAAGGACACGCCGCCAACCATCGACCGGACGGTCGCGCCACGATCGGGTGAGGATCAGCAACACGCCATGCCACAGCCCCCACAGGACAAAATTCCACGAAGCGCCGTGCCATAACCCGCCCAAGCCCATCGTGACCAACAGGGTCAGCGCCGTCGCGAACGATGAACCGCGACTGCCGCCCAGCGGGATGTAGAGATAATCCCGCAGCCACGTCGACAGCGTGATGTGCCATCGACGCCAGAAGTCGCTCGGCGAATCGGCGAGGTAAGGGTGCCTAAAATTTTCGGGCAATTCGAAACCGAGCAGCCGCGCGGACCCGATCGCGATGTCCGAATACCCCGCGAAGTCGGCGTAGATTTGGCCGGCGTATGCGAAAAGCGCCAACCAGACGGTCGGCCCCGCAAAAAGATCTGGCCCCGCCATCACCGGGTCGACAAAGGTCGCCAACGTGTCGGCGATCAGCATCTTTTTGACAAGCCCTCGCAGCAATTGCATCAAACCGGAATAGAACGTCGCCCCGGTCGGCTTGGGCATCTGTGCGAGCTGTGGCAAGAATTTCGAAGCCCTTACGATCGGCCCCGCGACAAGCTGCGGGAAGAAGGCGATGTAGATCGCGAAATCGAGCAGGCTCCGCGTCGCCCGCACCTGCCGACGGTACACGTCGACCGAATAGCTCAGTAGCTGAAAGGTGTAGAACGAAATCCCGATCGGCAGGACGATGCCGTAAGTCAAGACATGCCAATCCATCAGTCCCATAAGAGGCACCAGCGGACCGACGATGAAATTCGCGTACTTGAAAAAAGCGAGCAGCCCCAAATTCCAGATCACGCTGATCGCCAGCAACCCGACCCGCACGCTAGGCCGCCGGGCCGATTCGATCGCCAAACCCAAGCCGAACCCGACCGTCGTCGACAGGGCCAACAGCCCCGCAAAGCGATAATCCCAATAGGCGTAGAAATAATAGCTCGCCACCAACAGGATCACCTTGCGCGCGAACCTTCCGCCCAACCACGCGTTGGCCAGCACGATCAGCGCGAGCAGCAGGGCGTATTCCGGTTGGGCGAAGTTCATGCTCGAACACTTCGGTAGGTCGGTTCGCTGAAATGGGTGTTCATCGCGTTAACGCGCCTCGCCGAATCGCTTCCGCAGGGCTTGGGCGATCTTGGCCGCGATCAACCGATTGCCGTCGGCGTTCAGATGCCCCGCCCCGGGCATGCCGTTGTGAAAGCCGCGGGGCAAACGCAGCTCGTTTTGCCACAGCGACAAGAAGTCGTCCCGCATGTCGATCGCGACAAGGCCCTTGTCGTTCAGGGCGGTGATCGCATGGACATAGTCCTCGAGCGAATAGTCATCGAGATGCATCATGCCAGAACCCCGATCGATCGTGGGACCCTGCGGGACGAAGACGATCAGCCAAAAGGTGTCGATTTGGCGTCTCAGCTCGACCAGCCGCGGCGTCACCGCCACCATCCTTTGCTCCCGCGTCATTTCCGACATGCCGATCGGGTAATCACCATCGCCGCTTCGCGGGTTGGCCTGAGAATCGCCGCTTCGCGTGTTGGACTGAGAATCGCCGCTTCGCGTGTTGGACTGAGAATTGCCGCTTCGCGGGCCGAGCCGAAAGTCGAGCCGGCGGAGAGCTCCGGTGTCGGGATCCAGCAGCAGCCGCTTGGCCCCTGCAAAAAACGCGTCGGCGCCGATCCGTTTGGCGACCCGGACGAAGCGCGGGGACGGCTCGTTCCAGCGATAAGCCGTCGGGTTGGGGATGGGCTCGAGGATCGCTTCGAGGTCGCTCAATTCGGTGATCACCCAGACGTGCCCATTCGGCGACCAGAGGCGTTTTGCGGGTGGGATGGCGGCTTGCCAATCGCGGGCGTCGGTGCCGGATTTGGCCAGCGGCAAGACGTCGCAATCGAGTTCGTCACCGATCAAGTCGATGACCTGGCGATGGAGCTTCTGGTTGTCGGGAAGGCACAACCCTTCGACTTGGGAATCGCCCCACAGCAAGACGCGGCGGCCGGCCTCGCGAGGAGTCCAGCCGGGGAGCCCGTGCGGCCCGACGAGCGTGTCGCCATACCCTTCGCTCCGCCAGCGGATCCGGTCGCCCGGCCGGAGCGATACCGTATCGAGGGCGACGTCGCGGTCGCGGACCAGGATCGAATCGACGGCGAAGCGGCCCAGGCCCCATGTGACCGCGAAGGCCCCAAGCAACCCCACGACCCAGCGCAACCCTACGACCCAGCGCAACCCTGCGGCCCAGCGCATCGGCGTCGTCATCGGCGGGCGAACGATTCGAGATAAGCGGCCGACTTCAAGATCTCGTCGGTCACGCCCGTGGCCGTATCGGCAATCGCCCTGCCCCGCGGGAACGGGTGCATGAAGATCTCGGTCCACCCT
>JBEIRZ010000243.1:0-6800 GCA_040375695.1 Planctomycetaceae bacterium | reverse complement strand
GGGGCTTTGTCACTGCGGACGGGATAATCCCAATAGCCTGCACCCCCAGGTTTTTGTGGGTCGAAATAGGCGGCCTTGTACCACTCGTCTTCGCTCGGGACGAAATATTTTGCCCCCGCGTTTCTGCGGATCGAACGCCCGTCGGACCCCGAAGGTCCGTTCAGGGTGTAGGCACCCGCCTCCGTATCGCCATCCCCCTGGCCGTTGTGAAGCCAATTGCAAAATCGGCACGCATCGAGAAAGCTCACACAAGTCACTGGGCGATTCGATAATTCCGGCGCGACCGAATATCGGTATTGCCCCGCCTCGCCATCGCGACGGATTTCGCAACGCACGCCTGGGCCGGACAAGGCCGAGTCCATGTCGTTGTTCCATAACCCGCCATCACGATCCGCTTTCCCTTTCGCGTTGAGGAATTCGACCCACTGCGCCGTCGTCACCTCGTACTTCCCAATCCGATAGACGTAAGGGACAGCGCCGCGACCGTGCTCATCCGGCCGATTCCCCGGTTCCTCGACCGTGACCAGTTCCAAACTCATGCGGCCTTCAGGCATCTCGAAGAGATCCCCCCACGCCACTTCATCAAGCGAGATCAGAAGCACCAGCGATAACGACGCGACCAACCTTCGGTTCATCCGAATCCTCGACGATACGAGCTGCCAGTGATAGGTAAAATGCCCCCGATCGAAACTCTACCCCTTTCCCCAAGCGGCCGAAATCACCCCTCACCCAGTGCGAAACTCTCCCCTAAGTCAGAACAGACGCGGGGATCGAGCCCCTCCCCCACACGGCCTCCTTCCGATCGTGTCTAATCGATCGGGAGCGATCGATCTCGCGTCGCCGATCGCATTTCTGGCCATGCCGCTGGCGGTGCTGGCGCAATTGCAACGGAATGATCACGATGGATGAACCCGATTCCCCAACGGCCCCCAAGCGACGTCGGCGCGGGCTCCTTTTGATCGCGGCCGTTTTGCCGTTGGCGATCGCCGCTTCGTGGTATTGGCTTTTCGCCTATCGGCCAGGGATCACGGTGATCGTTTTCAACGCAGGCCCACAACCGCTGAATGACGTCGTCCTGGTCGTCACCGGACAACGCGTCACCGTTGGGGAAATCGCCGCCGATCGATCCGCACAAGCGGCCGTCAAGTGCACCGGTGATTCGCACCTCGAAATCGAATTTCGGATCGAAGGTCAAGCCACCCGGCGGCTGGATGCGGGGGGGTATTTTCAGCCGGGTTATTACGGGACGATTCGAATCACGATCGAAGATGGCGAATTGAAAGGATCCGTCGAGGATATCACCGGGTGGCCCGCATGATTTGACGCTCGGCAATCCTGCCGCTGGCGACAGTGTCCATTGCCGAAAGACCGCATCGTCATTGCCGAAGGTTGCTAGCCGCGTAGCGCTGCGTCACTCGCTAAGTTTGGGTGCTGCGTCTTCGTCAAGGACCCACCGCATCGCGAACCTCGTCAGCTCAGCGCCGTTCTTGATGCCCAGCTTTTGACGGATCCGATCACGATACGTTTCGACCGTATGAACGCTCAGGTGCATCCGTTTCGCGACCTCGCTTGTTTTGAGCCCTTCGCCGATCAACCGCAGCGTCTCGAGTTCGCGGTCGGCAAGGGCATCGATCGGTGAGGCCGTGACTTTTGCCGGATCCAATCGGAAAGCGTCTCCCGGATCACCGGGTGGTCGTCAACGATCAGGATCCGACGCGTCGTGGCGGGTTCCGTCTTGTCCATTGGCATTGGTCCGAAATACACAACGTACCCTGGTCCCATAAGGTTGACGTCCTTCAATGGTCAGTGCACCTCCGATCGCGGCGGCCCGCTTCTTCATGATTTGCAATCCCCACCCCCTTGAATTCGACAAGCCCTTCGGTGGGTTGCTAAGCCCAGTGCCATCGTCTTCGATGCTCAACTTCACACAGCCACTCGGTTGCAGCCGAAGTCGAATCCGGATTTGGGTCGGTTTGGCATGCACCACGGCATTGTGAACCGATTCTTGGGCGATCAGATAGAGCTGTGCGGCGACGCGTCCGTTGTCGACCGCGACGTGCGCGCCGCAATCGAAAGTGCAGTCGACGCGATGGCTCTGTTGGGTGCGGCTGGCAAGGTCGGCCAGCGCGTCCGCTAGCCCATGAGCCACGATCGTCACCGGGAGCAGTCCGTGCATGATGTTTCGCAATTGCTGTTTACAACGATCGATCTCTTGCTTGATCTGGTTCAAAAGCTGGGCCTGATCCGAAGGGCCCTTCCCGATCGACCCCGCCAATTCCGAGTTGTGGATCGCCAAGATTGTCAGGCCTTGGCTCACCGTGTCGTGAAGGTCTTGTCCGATCCGTTGCTGTTCGAACACGGCCGCCTCAAGGAATCTTCGCTCCAGCGTCTTGACCTTCGAAATATCCCGAATGATGCACGTATGGAGCCCTACTGTGTCGGCGTGGCTGATCGTCAACTCGACCGGGAATCGGCGCCGATCCTTACGGGTGGCAACACCCTCTTGGCAAACGGTTCCGAATCGCACGGCTGACCCGGCCGGCTGATTCGGGCCTGGTGAGTGAACCCGCAGGGCGACCGGGACGAGCCTTCCGAGGTTCATCCCGATCAATTCGGCGGCTGGGTAGCCGAACATTTTTTCAGCGGCGAGGTTAGACGATCGCACAATCCCCGTTTCGTCGACCGTGAGGATCGCGTCGGTCGTGAGCTGTAAGATGTACTGAAGACGCTCTTCGGAATTACCGCTGGCTCGCGTGGGTTGCTTGTGTAACCGCTCTTTGGCGGCCAGGGTGATCGTCGTCTGCTCCTCATGTCGATCCTGAGAGAACACTTGCGAATCGGATGAGCCCTCCGCGACTTTGGGGTTATAGCCGTGGTCGTGGAGAGACGATTGCAGGGTGTCGAGGAATGGGGCCTCTCGATCATCAACGTCGATTCGCATGATTCTTCGCTTTGGGTGGAGGTGTTCCGACGCGAACCTGTCAAAAGACTTTGCCTCCCTTCCAGATACAGATCCTATCCTCGCCATCGGATGAGCGAGTTCATTCTCAGCGACGCTTCAAAGCAGTCCCATCGGGTGAATGGGGATTTATCTCTTGGTGGAATCCGCCATTTTCAGATCAGTTGCTCTTCGGTCTTATTGCGGACACGGCCTTCGACCTATCCATGGCCGCACCTTTGGGACCTTTGAGGTCGTTGTTCTGCGCGTGACAGAGCGATGGCCGTCGAACGCCTTGTTCGACATCGACTTCTTCCAAGCACCCGTTCTCGATCACCCCTTCTCGATCACCCGTTCTCGATCACCCTGTCACCGAGCTGCGCACGTCACGCGGTCGTTGGGTCGCGGGTGACGTGTTGTGGTGGATTCCACCTCAAAAAGTGTCAGTCCCGGCCCCGACTGATCGTGCTTGAGGCAGCGCCTACCGTTGGGTTTGTGCGTTGTAGCTTCACTCACCCAATCGGAGGAAGACGATATGTCGTGGCTCCTGAACGCCAACTCGACCAACATGTCCTACATGCTGTCGGCGCAAGCGGCGGCCATGTCGCTGAACGTCTTCGAAGGGAAGGTCAGTGGCACGGCGTTGGTCTGCGCGCCGAACACCAACAGCGCGAACGCCTTCGGCTTCGCGACGGTCAGCGCCTTGATGGCCGAGGCCAATACGGCCCTCGGGACCGATGGCTACACCCCTGCGAATGATGTGAATCGCGGCTATCAAGAACGGTTGAAGAACGCCATCGACCGGGCGAACAACAACCTGAACTTCGTTTGGCCATGGAGCGTTTGGTTTGATGCGAACGGAAATGGCGTGATCGACGCGGGCGAAATCTGATCGACGCCGTTCCGTTTCCTAGCCCCGACTACCCGAGGGATGCCCGCCCCCTCGGGTAGTTCTTTTCATGAGTTTTCTTTTCGAGACTCGGTCGGGCCGTAAGCAGTCTTGGCGACCCATGCTCGGGTTTGGCGTTTCGGGTTCCGATCAACGGACATCCTAAAGGGGCGTTTGATTGGTATGATCAGGGGGCATTACGGATCTTACTCAGCGACACCTTTTCCTTTTCTGTCACGAGGTACCGATGTCCCAATCACCGATTCGATTGCAAGCGATCGACAAGTCCTCTGGCGCGGTTGACGCGATCCCACTGGCACAGCCACAGCGGCTTTTCGAGTGCCTTTACAAGCCTGGCAAGATCGGCGGCTGTTTCGAAGGGGAGCCAGGGCACGCCAATTTTGTCGTTCAGAACGGCAAGGCTCACGTCCGATTTCGCGGCGTCTCGTACGAGCTCAAGAAGATTCACATCCACGGCGAATCGGAACACATCGTCGGGCAAGACGACCCGCACGATATGGAGATCCACTTGGTACACGCGCCGGTCGGAAGCCCTGTCGCCTCGCCGCTCGTGGTGATCGGGATCCTCTTTTCGGCTTGCGATCGGGAACCGCGATCCAAGTACGCGAATGCCGCGTTTCGCGAACTCCTGAAGTGTGCCGAGACGAAAGTCTGCGTCGAACTCGACCCGCTCGATTTGTTCCCCCGCGGCGTACGCGGAAAACCGGATACAAAGGAATGGTTCCATTACGAGGGCTCGTTGACGGGATACCCCTATTCCGAAAACGTGAGCTGGATCGTGATGAGAAATCCCTCTACCATCGACCAGTCGATCGTCGAAGAATTTGTCGAGCATGCCGAACAACACCGACGCGAGCTGCAACCGCTCGATCGCCGGCTCGTCGTTCGAAGCTTTCTCGACACCCGCGAAGCGTAAACCATGTCCCTTGGCGAGTCGCGCTGGCGAAGTCTCCTGCTCGCGGCTCGCGGCACCCTTCTTGATCTCTCTTAACGTTGATCTCTCTTAACGGCCATGATTTGGCTGTCGACGATAGCGTTGCCCTTGGGGTTCGGCGAAGCCGGTCATCTCCCTCGAAGGTGCCGCGAAAGCGTATTTAACGCCTTCGGTGCTGGCGGAATCCATTACTTCAAAATGGCTCGTTCCGCGATAGCTTCGCGGTTCTCTTCATTCAACAATGAGTTTGGTGCCCTTGATCGCAAGCAAGTCAGGGTTCACCTAACGTTGCCTTGCGTTTTACGGCAACGAGTCAAACTGAACGCCACGCGCCTGTTTCATGAGGGCTTGATGTTAGTCGTCATCGCTTATCAAAATCCGAGTTTCTTGGAGGCTTTTAGCGACTTCCTCCACGTGCAGGGGCATGACGTCGAGATCGCTAGTGACGGGCTGTCCTGTTTGAATGCCCTACGGCGATCCCGGCCCGACGCGTTAGCGATCGGAAGTGACCTCCTGTGGGGCGGCAGCGACGGCATCACATCATTGATCCAAGAAGAGCCGATGCTTCAATGTATTCCCGTCCTGCTCTTGATGGGGATACCGATTCGGCCCCGCCTTCCCGTCTGCCACCGATTCCTACCGACGGTCTGTTACCCTTTTCGACTTGAAGATCTTGGCAAGCGTTTAAACGAACTGCTGCAGATGCATCCCGTCCGTGACGGCTTCGATCGACACGACTTTCCGGTCAATGGCGAAACCCCTTGGGACTCTGGCCGAAGCACAACCTCGCCAACCGGTCGGTCGCGAATCGGCATGTTCGCCGATCGCATGACACGACGCTGGCTATGACGCGGCGGAGAGTTGTTCGCGCTCGTACCGCAGGGTGAGCATCGGTCGATTCACGACCCTGATTTGCAACGAACAACGCCAAGCCCGCCATTTCCGATAACACTCTGGCCGAATAGTCATCGGCCCACCATCCCAAGGAGCAGCATCAATGAAAAACGATAGTGAACTGAAACGCGACATCGAAAGCGAATTGATGTGGGAACCGCGAGTTGACGAGGCCCACATCGGTGTTGGGGTTAGCGACGGAATTGTCACCCTCAGCGGACAGGTCGCTACCTACGATGAAAAACTCGCAGTCGATAAAGCGGTTAAACGGGTCTATGGCGTCAAGGCGGTCGTCGATGAACTTGACGTCAAGCTTAACGGAAGCTCCCGACGCTCCGACGAAGAAGTCGCGAGCGACTGCGTGCAATCGCTGCGAAGCAACACCGCCGTCCCTCCCGATAAGGTCAGCGTCGTTCTTGCAAACGGTTGGGTCACGTTGGAGGGCGATGTCGATTGGCATTTCCAGCGTGAGGCGGCGGGTCACGCGATCCGTGTCGTTAACGGCGTCCGCGGTGTGGCGAATCTGATCAAGATCCGCGCACGGACCTCTCCCAAGGATGTCAAAAACCGGATCATCGCAGCTTTCCACCGGAGTGCCGATATCGACGCCCGGCGGATCGAAGTCGAGTCACACAACGGAACGGTCGTCCTCCGCGGGCGAGTCCGTTCGTGGGCCGAAAAAGAAGAGGCCCAAGCGGCCGCCTGGGCGGCGCCGGGGGTGACCGCGGTCGAAGACAAATTGACCATCACCCCGTAACGATTTGTCACAGGCTGGAGAAGGGACGGCGAAAGGCGGTTCAATCACCTTTCGTCGTCTCTTTCTTCCCAAGCACCATCGTTCGCAATCGACCGAGCTCGATCTCGCTACCTCCGCCAGGATAATCGAACTCGAAGACGCTCCAGTGCTCGGTGAACTTGGCGACTTGACCCGGTTCCAAACGTTCCCGCGGCCCGATCGGTTCTAACTCGATCATCCCGCCCCGTTGCGGGTACCAGACCGAAATCGTCAGCCCCGCCGCTTCGTTGTAGACGCGATCCGGAAAGGTTTCGAACCGTTTGACAAAGAGCTTGTTGCTGGGCATCAGGTATGCCAACCATCCGGCGTACGCATCGAAGCCGAGCTT
>JBEIRZ010000571.1:0-2333 GCA_040375695.1 Planctomycetaceae bacterium | reverse complement strand
CAGATCTACGTGATCGGTTCGCTCGGTTATCCGGAATCGCGAAAACCAGGTATGACACCGGTGTTTCGTTTCGATACGGCGAGCTGGCGGGTCACCCGGGTCGCGACGAGCGGCGCGATTCCGGGATGGATTTACGAACATCTCGCCGCGTATGACGCCGCTTCGAATGCGATCCGGGTATGGGGTGGTAAGGCACAGCAGTCGACCAAACGGCATGAAACGAATCGCTCTTCGTTCCTGCTCGATTTAAAGACGTTCGTCTGGCGAATTGACTGACGATCACGAGACTTGTTCGGTCCCACCAAGCGATCGCGATGTTCAAAAATCCGATGACATCGTGATCTTGTCGTCGCAATTGTCACTTTTTCATCCGCCGCAACCGCCACAGCCACCACACCCGCCGCAGCCACTGCAACCGCCTCCGCCACCATCGCCACCACCACAACCGCCGACCGAGCATCCGCCTGATGCGTCACTTGCGGCATGGCTCTTGCTCCCGAACCATTCATGCAGCCGTTTCAATTCGGGATCGATGCAGTTACTGAGACTCGCCGTACCACCAATCGCAACATAGCCTGCGTAATCGGCAGGCGAGATCTCGCCCGAGCCGAGTCGGCTTTTGATGCATTTGGTGACGACTTGTCCCCGGCGGGTTGCCTGCCGATCTGCTGTGATTTCCGACCATACGATGCCCCATTGCTTCAACAACACAACGGCGAGCAACCCGATGACGATCGCGTGCGGCCAAACCTGTTCCAATTCGGTCATAACAATGATCCCGATGATCACCATGACCGGTAAGGCAAACATCAAGTGGACGGCAGTCTGGGATCTTAGCAGCGATTGAAAGGCCCGGATAAAAAAACCTCGTGCAGGGATCAACTTTCGTCGGAGCAAATCGTCGTTGATCGCCTGACTCGCTTCAAAAAAAGCTTGACCTCTCTTCAACCTGTCGAGCCGATCACCTCGCTTGATCGGAAGCGAGCCCAGGACGGCTTTTGAGAGCGGCGACAGGTTGAAGACATCGCCATCAATGTCGTAACCCTGATGTTTCGAATCGCCCGGCCAAGCGTCGTCCAAGAGGTCGGATGATTCGGTAGGAAAATCTTCCCGAACGATCTGTTGGTTGTCGTCAGCAACCCGGCATAGTCCTTTGGCCGTCAATTCGGTGATCGCGACTTCGACGCTCCGCCGTTCGTTACCCAGCAGCCTCGCGATCTCCACATTGCTAAGCGATTGGGCTTCGGCTTGCGGATCGAAATCGGCCGCATCGGTATCCGAACCGGCCACGAATTCCTTCACGATCTTTCGATAGAGTTGAAAAGGGATGAAAAGGCTGAGCAACATCAGCGAAAGAAAGCCTTCCAGAATGAAGAGCGGCTTGCGAGCGGGGGCTAGTCCCTTTAACGATTGAATGAGTTCCTCACTGATCGCACCGAAGTCGAAACCGCTGATTGCCATTTGGTGTTGATTCGTGCCGCCGAAAGCCGCGGATAGGCCAACCAGCAGGCAGGTACCGAGTGCTAACTTGAAGAAGCTCGGGACTTGTAAGCTTCGCGGCTTCGGGATCACCCAGTGGCGTGATGTGTTCACGCGCACGTGCGACAAGTCGCTGCCGAATCGAATTTTGGCGGGCGGCCAAATGTCGGCGGGGGGGTTATGGCCGAAGAGTTTCGTATACGACTTGATCGTTTGGGCGTATTGGTCGTCATACTTGGCCGATTCGGCCGTGCCGCCGCGGGTCGGGCCGTGATGCAGCGGCCGCTTGAGCACTTCGCCGCACAGCCGGTCCCAATACGATCGGGTGTAGGTCAAATGCAAATGCCAAGCTTGATCGACCTGATCCGACGGGGTGACGACGTGCCCGGAAACCATCGCCAAACAGACGAACCGCAGGTATTCGTCGATCACCCGTTGGGCATACCCGTTGGCCCACCCATTCTCGCGAGCTAGTCGGTCACGAAAGGAAAGTTCGGGGACCCCTTCGTCGATTTCGAACCCCAGAATCTTTCGGCATAAATCGTCGGTCGGTCCGCTGGTATCGTTTTGCATGTTTCGTTCTCCAAGTGGTGGCCCTTATTGGGATAAAGACACCGTCCTGGGAGAAATTGACCTCGCGAAATCGAATTTTTTTCGAAATCTTCTGAATCGCTACGAATACGCCTCATCGGTTTCTTGAACGTATTCGGGCGTGAAGTCGACGCCGTCGTAGATTTCACGCATCGGTAGGGAAGACGCGATCGTTGGCAACTCGATCCGTTCATCGATACCTTCGACCGATTCCCTCAGAAAACCCCGTTCGGTTCGCCGCATCACGATCGCGGACGGTTGAT
>JBEIRZ010000125.1:0-11988 GCA_040375695.1 Planctomycetaceae bacterium | reverse complement strand
GTCAATCGTTTGATGACGCTTCGACGTCGGACGCCCCGACCATGATGCCGGAAGAACGGCTTGCCGAGGCGATCGCGGCCTGGCGGGTATCGGTGGCCGAAAAATTGCGCGAAAAAAATTAGATCAAAAGCTTCGCCCCGCGCATCCTCCTCTTTGAAAGCTGAAGCTTAGGAACGGACCCCTCCGGTTCACTTCCGACGTGCGAAGCGGCCGATCCCTTTTCCTCATCGAAGCGAATCCCGACCATGTCGGCAACGGAACTCGAAACGCTCGATCGCTTCCACGAAGAGCTCTTGGCGATGGCCGCCGCGGGGATCGATGTCGATTGGGGAATGACCGATCCCAAATTGCCGCTGCGCGAAACGCTTGGCCATTTCCGTGGCTCGATCGCACAGCGTGTCGGCGGTGGCGCGACGCTCGAAGAAGCCTTGCTCGACGAATCGACCTTGCCCCCACGATATCGTGCCGCGGCATTCGGGTGGTCGAAATTTGACAGCCCGGTCGAGCTCCTCGAATCGCTCGCCGATTCGCCCGGAGACAACGCCGAGCTGTCGCGAGCGGTCCGCGTCGCGCTGTTCCGCTTGTCCCTATTCCTCGCGTTAACCGCCGCGGCATTCGCTTTTTCCGCGTGGTGGTTGGCACCGAGGCTCGCCGAGTCGTTCGCGCAGCTCGGGGTGCCGCTACCCGCCCCTGCGAAATGGCTCTTTGCCGTCCATGATTCGGCCGGCATCGTTTTCGTGCCGCTGATCGTGTTGATGTTGCTGATCGCGGCGCTCGCCCGTTTCGGCCGGGGACGGTGGCTCGGCCGGTTGGCGGCGATTTTCCCCGGGATCAGGCGACGCGAGCGATTGCTCCGACAGGCCTGTTACGCCGAGTACGTCGCCGAGGGGTTGCGACGCGGGATGCCACAAGCTTCGGTCGAACCTTTGGCCGAGGCATTCGTTTCCGGGGCAACGGTGCGAGCGGCCGACCCTTACGTCCGGTCGGCACCGCTCTTGGCCTGGGGGCTCGATGGCAATTTGGGTGATGACGCGACATCGGACGCGCGACGCTGGTCGGTCCTGAAGGCGATCGCCGACAGTTACCGAAAACTCGCCGACCGTTACATCGCGACATGGGGGACCGCGATCCCACGCTTGGTCGCGATCCTGATCGGCGGCCTCGCGCTGCTCGCTTACGGGCTGACGATCTTCGGGTCGCTATTCGAACTTCTTCGCGCCGTCTCGGTGCCAGGGGTGAACTGATCATGAGCCCAATCGACCAATCACCGATCGACGGACCGGATGATTTGTCCCATCCCCGCTCGGCTGTGAAAAGGGTTGACGCACGCGTCGGGGCACTGCGCGCGCTGGCCGCCGAGCCGCTTTCGCGTCATCAACGTGACATGGTGATCGGGCTTGCGGAGCGGATCGGCCAAGCGCAGGCCCGAGCCGCTTCATCGCCAGAGATCGGGCCGGGTGCTGGCATCAATTCGGCCGCTAACATCCGGCACGGTTTGGCCAAAGACGATAGGCCGATCGACGAATTCCTGCGTGGGGTTGTCGGTGACGTGACGGCACGCGACGAGCGGTTTGTCGCATCGCCGTTGGCCTATCCGGCGGTGATGTCGGTGGCAGCCCTGGCGATCGCGGTGCTGGTGTCGCTTCTGATCGGGCCGGTCTTCGAAGAGATGTTTGAGGACTTCGGTTTGACATTGCCTTGGTTGACCCAGTTATTGTTCTCGATCACCCGCACGGTTCGATCGATCATCTTCGGTATCTGGCCGCTGTTGATCTTATTTGCGGCCATCTTGTTGGCCAAGCGATACGTTTGGCCGTGGATGAAACGGTGGCTGATCCGACGCGGCTATCGATTCGGCGGTACGACGGGCGGGCTGCTCGCGATGGCGGGCCTCGCCGAGACGACCGCTCGGGCGCTGCGTGCGGGGGAGCCGATCGGCGTTGCCTTGCGTCAGGCGGGTGACGCCTGTGACGATCCCGAGTATCGCGACGCCGCGATCGGGCTGGCCGAACAGGTCGAGTCATCGGACCTCTTGGCACGCGACGTTTTCACGATCCCGACTTATGGAGGGTCTGCGGCGCGATTTCCCGCGAACTTTCATTTCGCCCTATCGCGGCATGCCGCTGGCGAACGATCCGGTGTCGCACTTTTGGATGGCTTGGCGGAACTTTATCGCCATCGTGCGGCGAGCCGCGTCGAATCCGCATCGGGTTGGCTCGGGATTTTCGGCGTCGTGGGGCTTGGGATCGTCGTCGGCTTGGTCGTGATCGCGCTCTTCGCACCCCTGGTCAGTCTGGTGAGTGCCCTGTCATGAGAAACATTCTACCTTTGACCGCATCGAGACCGCTGCCGCGATGGCGGATCGCACGCTGGTGGCGCCGCGACGACCTGGCCGCGATGCGAGCATCGCTGATGAGGGTCCTGGCGATCGCGCACCAGCAACGGCTCTCCCCCGCGACGCTGGTGCTGAACCTCGCCGCGGAACATCGGGGT
This sequence comes from Planctomycetaceae bacterium, assembly GCA_040375695.1. Lineage (GTDB taxonomy): Bacteria > Planctomycetota > Planctomycetia > Pirellulales > Pirellulaceae > UBA6163. The sequence continues at coordinate 9,495 of JBEIRZ010000125.1, read as the reverse complement.
GCGCAGCAAGCGATCTTGTTGCGGTTGGCGACGCGTTTGGGTTCGGGCTTGCCGGTCATCGACGCGATCGAACAGACCCCCGAGGCACTCGGAAAATCGCAAGCCTTAGCCCTACGCTTCGCCAGCCAAACCGGGACACTCGACCAAGCCTATCCCGAATTGGTCTGCGGCCGTTTAGGGGGTGAACTACCGACGGCCAAGGCCTTTCGCCAAGTCAGTTCCTACCTGATGGTGCTTTCGGTCGTCCTGATCGCGCTGATCGGTTTTGTGCTCACTTTCTTGTTTCCGACGATCATTTTGATCGCAGACGAATTCGGGGCCGATGAAGGGCCGAAGCGTTTCACGTTGCTCCTGTGGCTCATCAGTAAGATCACCCCAGGGAAATTGTTTTTTTTGCTCGTTGCGATCCTGGCCCTGCCGCTCTTTGTCGGACGGACCGGGTTGGGGATGCGGCTTCGCGAGGAGGTGGCAAGGCGGGTCGGCTGGGTCCATAAGCTTCGGGTAGGCGAATTGCTCAGGATGTTGGCCTGGTCGACCGATTCGGGCCGCCCCCTGTCCGCAGCCTTGTCGTCGCTCGCGCGATACCACTACGACCGCAACCTGAGGGGCAAGCTCCTCTTTGCCCGCAACGAGGTCGAGCAGGGGATGCCCCCGTGGGAATCGCTGCAAGCGTCGCGAATCCTATCGCCCAACGAAACGCAGGCTATGGTCGGTGCGACGACAAACGATTCGCGGGCATGGCTGCTGCGAACGATGGCGACGCAGAAAGAAGAAGACGCACATGTCGCTGCCGAAGCGGCCACCGAGCAGTTCCATACGCTCGCGATCCTGGCGATCGGCGGCATCGTCCTAGGGCTCAGCGTCGCGGCATTCGGTTCGCTGGCGCAACTCGTTCTTAGTCTCGTTTGAGGGGATCACACCATGACTTCGCGAACCCCGATGACCGGAAACATTCGACGCGCCTTCACGCTGATCGAATTGGTCGTCAGCGCCTCGCTGATGATCGCGGGGCTGGCCATCTTTGGGCAATTGACGACGGCCACGGGGAGGACTTGGTCGCAAACCCGACAACACAACGTGGCGATGGAAGAGCTCTCCAGCCAGCTCGATCGTTTGATCGCCTTGCCGACCGAGAAGATCGACGACGCGATCGCCGCACTGAATCCGTCAGACGCGGCGGCCGATGCCTTGCCAGGCGTAAAGCTCGCGGCTAAACGGTACGACGACCGCGACGGGGCGCGGATCGAAGTGTCGATCGATTGGGACCGCGGCCGGCCCTCACAACCGATGCGACTCACCGGTTGGATCGCCGACAGGTCCGATTCCCAACCCCAGACCGAGGAGCCATCGCGATGAACGATCGAAGGGGCGGATTTACCTTAACGGAGCTGCTCGTCGTGATGGCGGCCGGGAGCACGCTCGCGATGGTCGCGATCGGGATGGTCCATCGCTCGTTCCATTTCTCGTCGTCGTCGCGCAAGGAAGCGGCCCAGTTGCAAACTTTCAGCCGGCTGGCCCAGCAATTTCGTGCCGACGCGAGGATGGCGACGTCGGCATCGGCCGATTCGCCCGGGCAGATCCGAATGCTGATCCCCGGACAGGGTGAAGTCCGCTACGTCACGGGCGAAAGCGATTGCCAGCGGCTGACGATTGCGGCCGATACGAGCCGATCGACCCCTGCCGTCGATAACGCCGCGTCTCCGACAGGGATGCAGGCCCGTGACGCGTTCCGATGGCTGCCGGGGGGGCGGGTGACCTTTGCGACCGAAGACGAGCCCCGACGGGCGGTGCTGCTGTGGCACCGCGGCCATGCGATCGGCGTCACCACAGGGGACCAAACCGCTCCCGCGATGGAAAGGATAAAGCCGCCTGTCCGCGTCGCCGCGGTGGTCGGTTCACGCGCCTCGATCCTCGCAGCCCCGCCTAAGGAGGGATCGCCATGACCCACCCGATCGCGTCTGATGATTCTCGCCGACCGGTGGGTCAAATTCGCAATGACTACAAATGTAGTCAATCCGATGACTACAAATGTAGTCACGGAGTTTACTACAAACGTAGTAATACGTTTGACCACAAACGTAGTCACTGCAAAAGTCGGCGTGGCGCGGTGCTGATCGCGGCGATCGTCTGTTTATCGATCGCGACGGCGATCGCGACCGCCGGGGTGAGGCACGCGTTGATGGCGCGGCGTCAAGCGAGGTTGGATCATCAGCTTCGGCAGACCGAGTTGCTCCTTGACGCGGGCCTGCGACGCGCGATCAAGGCGCTCTCGGTTGACCCGGATTATCGGGGCGAACGCTGGGCGCTGGACCCTGCGCTCAGCGGATTCGCCGGCACCTTCGAAGGCGCGACCGTCGAGATCAAGGCCGCGGCACAAGACGGTGGGCAACGAGTCTTCGAAGTCACCGCCGCGATCGGACCGGCGTCGAGTCCCGCTTACCAGACCAAGCGGTCTCATCGCTTCCCCTATCCGCCCCCCGATTCACGCTGACCCATTTTTCGCTGACCCGATTTTGCTGATCACCCTGACAATTCACTGATCTTTCCAACAGGACCGTAACCATGCTTTCTGAATCACCCGTTAAGAATCATCCGACCTCCCGTCGCGAGGATCCGCGGGGGCGAATCGCCCGCGGCGGTTTCACGCTCGTCGAATTGCTCGTCGTGATCGCGATCATCGGTATCCTCGTCGGGCTGCTCCTCCCGGCCGTACAAGCCGCTCGGGAAGCCGCCCGCCGTACGCAATGCCTGAACAACCTCGTCCAATTGAACCTCGCGTGCCACGGCTATGAGTTCACCTACGAGCACCTGCCCAGCGGCGTCACCAACCCGAGCGGGCCGATTTTGAACGAAGCGGTTGGGGACCATACCAGTTGGATCGTGAGGTTGCTCCCGTATGTCGAACAGTCGGCAGCCTACGCCAAATACGATCTGAAGGCGGGGGCCTATGCCCCGGCCAATGCGCTGGTCCGTGGCTTCGCCATCCCGACGCTGCATTGCCCCAGCGACCCCCTGATCGGGGATAGCAAATCGGAAGTCCATCAGTCGAATTACGCCGGTTGCCATCACGACTCCGAAGCGCCGATCGACGCCAACAACAACGGGTTGTTGTTTTTGAACAGCGACATTCGCTTCTCGCAGATCGCCGACGGGAGTTCCAACACGATCCTGATCGCCGAACATATCGCTGACCCTGCCGATCTCGGCTGGGTTTCCGGGACCCGTGCGACGCTTCGCAATACCGGGCCGGTGATGTTGCCGCCGTGGCAACGGCAGGCCCAAGGGGCGGCGGCGAATGCCGAGCCCGAGTTTCCGATCGGCGGTTTAAAAGTCGGTGGCTTCGGGAGCTATCATTCCGGCGGTTACAATTGCGCCCTGGCCGACGGTTCGGCGCGGTTCTTATCGCAAAGCATCGAACCCGCTGTCTTGCGGTTGCTCGGTAACCGGGCCGATGGAGAGCTGATCGCCAACGGGATCTGGTGATCTGCCGCGTCGGTTCGCGAAGTGGGAATTGTTAAGCGGGCGTCTTCGCCACAAGTTTGAAGAGTCGCCTCGGGAACCAATCCGGGGCCAATGAGTCAGCAAAAGCACCGGTCGGCTGTGGTCCCACAACCGTGAGCGTCGAGAGACGCTGTCAGGCGACCGATTCGGCCGCTTCGATTTCGAAGAGCCGGTCCAATCGCGTCACGCGGAAGACTTGCAGCAGCGTCGGGTTCAAGTTGCTGAGCACCAACCGAATGCCGGTCATGCGGGCCCGACAATTCACCTCGATCAGTTGATTCAACGTTTCGCTTGTGATCCGAGCGATCTCGCCCAAGTCGATGAAGATCATCTTGGGGCCTTCTTCCTCCATCATCCCGACGAGCCTCGACCCCAACGTGTGTGGGTGGGACAGGCGTGCGGGTGCGACCGGTTTGATCGTCACGATCGTTCGATCGACCCGGCGTTCGATCACCATCCTCGGGGTGCAGCCGTCCAGCTCGATCTCAACGGGGCCCTGTGCCACATCTCGCGGGGTCGACGTTTCGGAAAAGAGCGACCGGAGGATCGGGATGCGATTCGCCGTGTCTTCGGGCAAAAACCCAGGCTTTTTCAAACGGCCGAGCGACGTGGCTAGGAACTTCATGTGCTGCCAAGACCCAGTAATGAAAGACGCACGCGAAACAACCTCCATGCGCTCTCAGGATATCCCCGTGCGGAACCGAATCCCTTGACCCGGCCAACCCGACGGACCCAAAGCAGCCCTTAACGCAGCCTTCTGCGCGACCTCCGTGCACCCCTCAATCCCGAAGCCCTGACGCCCTCGACACCGGCGCTAACTGCTTCGGACGAGTCAGAAAGGGTCATTCACACCCCTTTGACGCACGAGATTAAATAGAGTTTCGTCAAACGACAATCGTCTCTTCACTGTGCGCTAACAGTACTTTTCGCCGCTAGAAGGGCTACAAAGGTCCCTTTACCGCAAGACCGGTTTTAGTGGTGGATTTTTGCCCTTAGGCTGTGGCGGAATTTTTTGACGCATCCCAAAGAATTGCTATCGGACATGGACGCGTGTCGATGCTTCCCAGCGGGCCAGGGGATGCGATGCCCGGTGAAGGGTAGGCCTTAGGGATGAGGATCGATCCTGACGGCTACTTTTTTGGCATCGCGATCGCGTGCAGGCTCAACACCGAGCCGACGGCGGCGAGAGCCAACCCGATCCAGCGCGGCGGTTCGACCCGTTTGGTCGGCTTGGGCATCGCAATGTCTTGGATGTAATTCGTGATGGCGCTGTCGTTCGCCGCGACCGCCGAACGGTCGCGCATTTTGATCAGGGCCTGCGTCGTTTCCTCGTTCAGCGTGAACGATTCGACCATTCGGAATTGAATCCCGAGCATGACCAACAAGGTCCCGATCATGAAGAAGCGATTGCGATTAAGTCCCATCGGTCGATGCCTTTGCCGCATCCGCGACCCAATTGAAGGGAGATCCGTTCGGTTGCCGGGGACGGATCATCCGCCCTGCCAGCCCGCGATCCTTCGCAGATTCGTTTGATCGACCGCCCCGAGGGTACGGATGTGGAAACCTGACAAAAGTCGCATGATGCGTGATTTGCCGGTTCTAGCGGTGGGCTGCAGTCACCCCGTTTTTTCGGACCGGCTAAATGTCGAAGGTCCTGCTTCGGGGCGTTCACAAACGCTGGCCCGCTCGATCAAGGACGGTCGGTGGCGATGGCCGTGGCGTCCTTGAGCCACCCGTCCACGGCACCCTCGACCCCTTGCCGGAGATCGTTGATCGATTCGTCCGGAAGGACCTCGACCTTCTCCGATTTCATCATCGCGACGGCCAACATCTTGTGCTGACGCCAATCATCGAGCGTGAATTTGGTCGTGTCGACGTAAACATCGGAAAGGTTGTTCTGGACCTTTCGGACCAAAAAAACCCCCTCCTTGCCGCGAACGACGTGATAATGCGAGGCCCCCGCGAGCAGCAACGCCCCACTCACCACGCCGGCAAAATAAGAGTTGATTCGCCCTAGCATCCCCGTTTCCTCGCCCCGAAAAGTTAGAGATCTCCCGTCTCGATTCGATAAATACAGGCACCGCCGCTGCGGTGACAAGATCAGCCAAAAAGACAACGCCCCAAACCCCCCAGGTCGCCACGCGATCGACCAGATCGCCAACCGCGCAACCGCGGTAGCGGTGGACTCCCCAAGGCTCCACAATGGTGCAACCGGTTCGGTGAGTCGGCCCGCCATAAAGGCTCGGGCGTTCACCACACCGATCGCCTGTGGGCTCCTATCGAGTCCCTACCAAGTCCCTCTCGGGCCGGCTTATCGATCCGTTTGCGGCGAACCGATCGGCCCAGACCCAAACTTTCGCGATTTCGTCCCCCAACCCCCAAGTGTCATGAAACTGAAATCACCCCTCAGAGCCACCGACCGTTTCCCCTACCGATCCATGTCCCGTCTCCTGATCGCCTCGCTGCTTTGCATGGCCTCCTTGCCGATGAACGTTCACGCCGACGAAGGGATGTACCTGTTCAATGACCTCCCGACCAAGTTGCTGAAGCAGCGCCATCAGTTCGAGATCAACCAGGCGTGGGCCGATCACCTGCGGCTCAGCTCCGTCCGCTTCAACAGCGGCGGTTCGGGTTCGTTCATTTCGAGCAACGGGTTGGTCTTGACGAATCATCACGTCGCCTCGGACACGCTTTACAAGCTGAGCACCCCCGATCGTGACTTGATGAAGGACGGCTTCTTGGCGAAATCGTTTGAAGAAGAGCTCCGGGCCCCCGACTTGGAACTGAACCAGCTCGTCTCGATCGAAGACGTGACCGACCGCGTCAACGCCGCGGTCCCCGCCGGGAGCGACCCCGAAGCGGCCTTCAAGGCTCGCCGCGCGGCGATGTCGACGATCGAACAAGAGTCGAAGGAAAAGACGGGGCTGCGGAGCGACGTCATCACCCTCTTCGGCGGCGCGAAGTACCACCTTTACCGCTACCGCGTCTTCGACGACATCCGGCTCGTTTGGGCCCCCGAAACCGCCGCCGCGTTCTTCGGTGGCGATGCCGACAACTTCGAATACCCCCGCTATAACCTCGACGCCACGATCATGCGTGTTTACGAGGATGGCAAACCGGCAAAGCTCGATCATTTCCTCGCTTGGAATGACGTGCCGCTTCGCGATGGCGACCTCGTCTTCGTTTCCGGCAACCCCGGCCGCACCCAGCGGATCTTCACGACCGAAGCGCTCAAGTTCCTCCGCGATTCACGTGTCCCCTACATGCTCGATTCGCTCCGCCGCAAAGAGGTCTTGATGCAACAATTCGCGCTCGGGGGCGAAGAGCAGAAACGGCGTGCCGCCGACGAACTCTTCGGCATCCAGAACTCGCGCAAGGCTTACACCGGGATGATCACCGGGCTCCAGGACCCGACCGTGATCGCCGAGAAAGGCTCGCGCGAAGCCCGGCTGCTCGACGCGATCCGAAGCAACCCCGACCTTCGCCCGCTCGCCGCCGCGTGGGACGAAATCGCCGCGGTCCAGAAAGAAAAACGGGTGATGCTGAAACAGACCGCCACCGTCCGCTCGACCCTCGCCGAGATCGCGTTGCAATTGGTCCTGCTGGCCGAAGAAGACGCCAAGCCGAACGATCAGCGGCTCCGCGAGTACACCGACGCGGGACGCGAATCGCTGCTGCGTGACCTCCTCAGCGAAGCGCCGATCTACCAAGACATGGAACAGGTCAAGATCGCCGACGAGCTCGGCCGCTTCGCCGAACTTCGCGGCGGCGACGACCCGCTCGTGGTCGCCCTCCTGGACGGCAAAAGCCCCCGGCAGCGGGCCAGCGATCTGGTGCTCGGTTCCAAGCTGATCGATGTCGCCGCACGCAAGGCTTTGGTCGACGGGGGCAAGTCGGCGATCGCCGCTTCCACCGACCCGCTGATCGCGATGGCCCGATTGCTCGAACCGCAGTACCGCAGTATCCGCGACCAAAACGATAAGCTCGACGAACGCGAACGTCAGGCCTACGCCAAGATCACCCAGGCGACCAACACGATCCAAGGGACCGGCGGTTACCCCGACGCGACCTTCACCCTGCGGCTCGCCTTCGGCACGGTCAAAGGGTACGAACAGGATGGCGAATCGATCCCCCCGGCTACAACGCTCGGCGGCGCCTTCGAACACGCCAAAGTTCACGCGGGTCAAAAGGACTTTGACCTCCCGCCCTCTTGGAACGGTGCCAAGTCGAAAACCAAGCTCGATACCCAGCTCAATTTCGTCTGCACCGCGGACATCATCGGCGGCAACAGCGGCTCGCCCGTCGTCGATCGCGATGGCAAACTCGTCGGCCTGATCTTCGACGGCAACATCCAAAGCCTCACCGCCGATTACCTCTACACCGACACCCAAAGCCGGGCCGTCAGCGTCTCGGGGGTCGGGATCAAAGAGGCGATCCGGTCGATTTACAACGCCCCCGCACTGGCCGACCAGCTCGGCAAGTGACCCCGCGGCAATTCTGACCTAAGCGTCACCGATCGTTTATTCCCTTCGAACCCTCGGGCACCCTCGGGGGTTCGTGCTTTTTTAGCGTAAAGGCTCGATGGGCCTTACGCTCGCGCCTTTTCGCTCTCGCGATCATTCCCCGGATCAACCCTTTTCCGTGGAAAAAAAATGACATCGGATTAGTCTGGTAAATCGTCGCCCATCAAATCCCGAAACCGACAATTGGCAAAAGTTTTCCCTTGGCCGCCGCATCGATGAAACTGACCGATCTGGCCGCCAAACGCCGCCGATTTCGACCCTTAGCGATCGGCCGCCAGTTCATCGGTGAGATCCGCAAACGGCTCGGTCGACGCACCGGCCTGAAAGTCTTGCGGATGATCGAACAACAGAGCGGCCCGCTGCCGGTCGCGATCAAACGTCAATGCGACGATTACGCCCACGACGTCCTTGGCGACAAGGGGCACGCACCGTGGCTTTATGCCTACGCCGCGTCGCAGCGGGTCTTCAAGGAAGGGTGGATCCCCTGCAGCTATTACAACGAGTTCGTCGTTCCCGAGGCCTACACCGCGGGCGACCTTTGTCACCACAGGCACCTCACCCGCCGGCTCCTCCAGACCGATCGCGTCCCCGATGTCGGTTACATGCTGGGGGGCAAGCTCTATGACATCAATTTCCACAGGGTCGAACCCACCGCTGCCGCCGCCACCCTCTTTCGCGACCATCCCGAAGTCGTCTTCAAACGGAACCGCTCCTCACGCGGCCGCGGGATCGTCAAAGTCACGCGGCAAGAGCTTTGCGACGTTCGGCTCGATCGATTACCCGATGGCGTCTTCCAAACCCTGATTCGTCCCCACGCCGCCTTCGAATCGCTGTTGCCCGAGCGGGGCCCCACGATCCGCTTCACCACCGTCCTCGGGCCAAGCGGTAAGGCGGAACTCCGCGCCGCACACCTCCGCGTCGCCACCTCGAAATCACAATTTGTCGCCCCGGGATCAGGGATCAATATCTCGATCGACCTTCATTCCGGTTGCCTGGTCGAGCAGGGTTACATCGCCAGTACGTTACAAAAGGTGAAGCATCACCCCGATACCGGATTCGTTTTTCGCGGTCACCCGATGCCAAACTTTTCCATCGCTGCCGATCATGTCCTCCGGCTGCACGACAGCTTTCCCGTTTCCAAAATAATCGGTTGGGACGTCTGCATCGACCTTCACGGCCAACTGCAACTCTTCGAGTGGAACCTTTGGTGGCCCGCGATCCGTTTCCTCGAAACGACCTCGGGTCCCCATTTCCGCGGGCTCGGTTGGGAAAACCTCTGGCGGCAACCACGAGGTTAAGCCATCGATTGACACCCGCCACTTTCGACTTCATCCAGCCCCGCACCCCGCTTTCGGCTTCATCCAGCCCCGCCCGCCGAATTCCGACCGACGCGTCGACACGCCGAATCAGCTCCCGTGACGCGTCTTCGCGATCAAGCGGCAGCACCATCACCCCAGCGGTTATACTGTGT
>JBEIRZ010000492.1:0-3012 GCA_040375695.1 Planctomycetaceae bacterium | reverse complement strand
GGCATTTCCAGCGATTCGTATCGCACCGCTTGCAATAGCAGGCTCGCGTCAAGGTTCGCCCGATCGATCGAAGCCCCCGAGTCGCCCCCTGCCTCGATCGCCGCGAGCGAATCAAGCCGCAGCGATCCGTTCTGCTTCTCCTCACCATGGCACGACCAACAATGCTCGATCAATAGCGGACGGACCTTCGATTCGAAGAAGACCCTCTGCTCGTGCTCGGCCTCGGACGCCTCATCGGCCGCCGCATTTCCTACCCAACCGGCAGCGGCAACCAACAGCGTGATCGCGACCACCACCTGCCACAGCGACCGACAGGCGACCCGCCACCATAGGATGGACGCGTTGGTCGTCGAATTTCCGATCGGGCGAACCGATACCGAGCCTTTGGCGACCAAGGTCGATGCTCTCCGAGAGACAGGAGCGGGGGAATCAATAGCTAGGCGGGAACAAGCGTGTTTTCCAGGCCACGCCGCCCCTACAGTCTATCCGAAAACGTCGCCCCCGGCAAAGCGAAACGGCCTCATTTCGGCGGGTCGACCCGGTAGAGCGCCGTCTGGCTGCGGAGGAAAAGTGCCCCATCGACAACGGCCGGCGACGCCGTAAACCCGTCACCCAATTCGTTGACCGCCACGACCTCGAACTTTCGCCCCGCCCGGATCACCGTCGCTTTCCCTTCCTCACTGAAAAAATAGATCAACCCGTCGTGAAGCAGCGGCGATGCCGAAAAATTACCTCCGATCCGCTCCCGCCAAATCTCTTTACCGGTCAAGGCATCAAAACAGGTGATGATCCCCGTGTCGTTGCCCATGTACAGCTCTTCCCCGACCAACGCCATCGAGGGCTTTTTGGTGATCTGGCTGTCGCTCGTCCAAGCGACATGGCTCGACGTCACATCGCCGCTCCCGCCAAGCTTCACCGCCAACAGCTTCGAACGCATGAAGCTGGTACAGACATACGCCATCCCATGCCCGATCACCGGCCGCGGGACGGTCGAAAAACCGAGCTCCCCGTAGGCCGCCTTCCAGAGCTCTTTCCCCGTCGCCGGGTCGTAACCGTAAACCCAATCGGCCCCCGGAGAGACGAGCTCTTCGCCACGCTCGGTCCGCACCACAATCGGGGTGCAGTAAGCCTTCTTGAACTCCGCCTTCTCGTTCATCTTGCCGCTCCGCTCGGTCAGCCACGCCAGCTTCCCATCGGCGATCCGCAGCGCCGCCACGAACTGCTTGTCCGTCCCGTCATAATGCGCGATCATCAGGTCGCCCCACACGATCGGCGAACTCCCCGGCCCGTTCTGATGGTCGACCTTCAACTCGTCGCTCCGCCAAAGCACCTCGCCCCGCGTCGCATCGATGCACGCCGATCCGTACGTCCCGAAATGGACCAACACCTTGCCCCCCGCCAACACCGGCGTGGGCGACGCATACGAATTGGTGTGATGGATCGGTTCGAGCGTTTCGGGTTTGAAAATCTCGATGTCAAACCGCTTCTCGCCCGTTCCCTGGTCAAAGGCCAACGCCCGCAACGAAACCCGCCCCGCGATTTCGAGCCCTTGCGGGTTGGCGATCTTGGCCAACCGCGCCTTCTTTTCTTCTTCCGTCAATTCTTCCGCGATCGCGGTCGTCAACCAAATCAATCCATCGGCGACGACCGGGGACGAATGCCCCTTCCCCGGGACGTCGACTTTCCAAGTCACGTTCTCACCCTCGCCAAACTTCACCGCCAACGGCCCGGGGGCTGTCGTCCCGTCACCACGCGGCCCGCGAAATTGCGGCCAACTTTCGGCCAGCGCCTCCGTGACGATCGGGCAGAGCAACATCAACAAACAGACAATTCGCGATGGGAAAAAAGGCATGGCGGCAGGGAGGGTTGGCGGAGGGGAATCACGACGCGAGCCTACGCCCGCGATCGGCGACCTCAGCAGTATAACCGCTCCCGCCCCCAGCGATCATTCCCTGTCCTCAGCGATCATTCCCGCTTTTAGCCCATCACGTGGCCCATCACGGCCAGCGGGATCTTCGCCGAATGTCGGCTCAGCGGCGGTAAAAATCGATCCAATCGATCGCCAGCGTCTGCGGCTTGCCTGCCAATATCGCGGCAGGTATCCGGATCTCGAAATACCCCCCCTCGTCGACTTTCGGCAGCGACGTCAACTTCTTGCCGTCCTTGTCGCGCTGCGAAATCGTTAGCCACAACGGGTCCTTCGGACCCATGGCAACCTGCTCTTCCCCCTCCATCCGAAACTGCAACTGCTTGTGGTCGCTGTGACTCAAGACGCTGGCCGTTACCGACACCTCGCCATGATCACATTGCAGGTTCTCCAGCCCCCCCACCCGAAGCCGCAAGACGATCCCCTCACACCACGTCCCTTCCGTGGTGATCCGCATCCGGCCCATCGGCGGCGTGCGGGTCACGTCGACCGTCGCGACCCCCTCGGTGATCGCAATTTTGATCCCCGCTTCCTGCGTGCGGTCGCCCAAACTTTCGACGCGGACCGTCAAGGGTGTCTGCGAATCATCCGCAAAACCGACAGGTGAAATCATCATCGTCCCAAGTGCTAATACGACGATCGCACCCATCGTCGCGCCTCTCAAACAGCCGCGTAATGTCACCAATTTGGCACGCATCCGGTCCATCTTTTGTCCCCACATGAAAATGCCCAAATCAAAAAGTTGATTAGTCCTGAGATCTGACAATCGCCCCAGCCAAGCACCTGCGAACATTCACGGATTCGCAACCCCGTAAGTCATCGATCTCATTGGGAAGGGACCTTCCTCCGACCGATCATTGCGGTTATCCCTGTTCCAGGCAATCCATTTTTACAATGCATTGCGCAAAGTGAATACTCAGTGCACTTCGGAGCCGGTATGGACAACGCTAAGATCGCGGAATGCTTCGACGAGATGGCCGAACTCTTAGAGCTCCGCGGCGAAAACATGTTTCGGGTCCGTGCCTACCGGACCGGTGCCAGCACCATCCGCGGCCTCGACGAATCGGTCGCCGCGATCCTCGCCG
>JBEIRZ010000251.1:0-6680 GCA_040375695.1 Planctomycetaceae bacterium | reverse complement strand
TGCCGAGGTCAATCGTCAGGCTTTCACTCGTGGCGTAGTTGACGTTTCCTGTCATCCCCAAACCGCTGATCGATGTTGCCGTCAACGATCCGGTCGCCGAAGTCGCGGATCCGGTGCTGTCGATGGTGATGGAATCGCTGTCGGCGCCACCATCGAGGGTCAAATTTGCACGAATCCCCAACAGGTTACCGCCTGCCGCAGGCGCTAGGCTTCCGACGCGAAGGGTGTCGCTGCCGGCACCGGTGTTGATCGTCGTCGCACCCGAGATCGCGCGAACGTTGATCATGTCCGCACCACCGCCGCCGTTGATGAGCGTTGAACCGGCGTGCGTCTCGTTGACGGTGAAGGTGTCACCGCCGCTGCCGAGGTTGATTTGCAGCGTTTCAAAGTCGCTGTAAGTCAAGCCATCGTAAAACCCAAGGCCGGTAACTTTGGCCGCCGTGAGCGATCCGGTACCGGGAACCGAATCGAGCGACGCATCCACTCCTAACGAGTCATTTCCACCCCCGCCATCGATTGTCAGCACGCCTAGGATCTTTGGTGTCGCAGCGGAGGTAGAGACGACGAACGAATCATCAGCATTGCCACCCCGAAAACTGGTTGTGCTTCCCGCCGCGGTCCCCCGGATATCGAAACTCGTCGCTCGGGTTTGGCTGGAGATGATCTGAACGTCCGAGAAGCGTGGCCCGTTGGTCAAGTCGGTCGTGCTGTTCCAATCGATCCGACCGACCGATAGTCCGGTCGAGCTGCCGTCGGTGATGATCGCTGACTTTGGCACCGTCCCGGCTATGTCATTGATCACCAGTCGGTTGTCGGTACCACTTGCGATCAGGTTTAAACTTCCGTTGATTTCGGAGAGTGTGCCACTTGAGCTTGCGGCGTCTGCGCCGATCAGGAACTGGCTCCCGGACCCTAGGCTTGTGACCGTCATCGCGGATTCCGCCGCGACGGTCCGGATATTGAACAAGTCGCCGCTGACCTTGCCGGTGACTTGTACGCTAGGGGCGGAGAATGTCCCGAGCAGATCGAAAATCGTTGCCGGGTTGGTCGCCAGGGTCGACTCGTTAAAGTCGCCATCGATAGAAATGGAAGATCCCCCGGAGACAACGCTCCCGGCCATCGCTTGCAGGTTGGCCCCGAATTGCAACGTCACCGAGCCGATGCTTGCCGCGACGATCGAGCCGCTGGGGAGGATCAGGTGTTCGTCATGGGCGAGCGTTTCTCGAACCTTCAAACGGATATTTCCGTGGCTCGAACGGACCTCACCGACGCGAAGGCCATCGGTCACTTCGGTCACCTCCACCCCGAGTTTGCCGATGGCACGGAACGAACCACCTGTCGATGGATCGCCCGAGTCGATCAGCAACCCACCGAGGGACGATGGCCCGACATGGCCTGCCGCGGCTTGCAGGCTGATCACCTTACCGGCGATGTGGGGGGTGTTGTTGGCGGACCCCACGATCGATCCCCCCGTCGTGTTGATCGTGACATCGCCCGATGCCATCAATTTCGTGACCGTTACATCGGAAGTCGCGTTGATGCTGATTTTCCCGGCGGCCGCATTCACTTTGGAATTACCTTCCATGTAGAAATAGCCATTGCCGGCTGTCAGCGAAACCATCGGCTGGCCCATGACGGCATCGACGGAACCGGTGTTGGTAAATGCGAGGAAGGTGCCGGCTTGGATCGTAACGTTGCCGCCATAGCTGATCATCGGGGAGGCGATCACCACCCCTTCGCTCGCACCCAGCACGATGTCTGCCCCCTGCGAATCGATCGGCTCATAGATGACCAGGGTGCTTGCCAGGATCAGGTTCAATTGGCCGCTGGCCTGCAACCCGCTGAAGCCGCTCGCGACGTTCCCGATCGTCATGTCGCCATAATTTTTGACCCACATGTCGGCGTAAGAAAGTGATTCCATCGCGCCGAAAGTAGTTTCGATCCAATTCCCTTCGCTGCCGATGCCGTTGGCCGCCTTGAGCACCGCTTGCGCGGCTTTCAGGTTGATCAGGCTGTCGGGCTGGACGCTCACCAGCGCGTCGCGGCGATCGAGGATCGAGCCGTCGGAATAGATGCTGAGCAGTCCCGCCTCGGCATAGACGCGATCGATCAGTGCGTCTCCGCCGATGTCCAGCGTCACGTCCCCGCCACGAGACTCGATATCCTTGATCGCGAGGTCGGTCGTGCTGCGGACGTAAATCCCCTTGTCCGAATCGGCCTCAAAGTCCCCTTCCGCGCTGACTTCGATGAATCGGTTGGGATCGCCGATGGCGTCACGGCTCTGGATGTCGATTTCATCAGCAACGATCCCGGGCCCGACCAACCTTTGGGTCACCCCGCCGCTGGGTGCGATGAGCGTCGACTTTCCTGCGGAGTAGATGCGATCGAAGGTGATGTTCCCACCTACCTGCCGAATCGACAGGTCACCGCCGGAGCTCGCCGAGGTCAACGCCCCACCGATTTCGATCACCAGCGGGGCCGTGGCGGACGCGATGCTCCCCGAACCGGCCAACAGACGCAAATCGCCAGAAGTCTTGATACGGACTGCGGATCCGCCATCCGTCGTGATCGCACGAGGCGTCGTGACCCGCACATCGCCCTTGGCAACGACCTCGACCAGATTCAAGTCGTTCAGCGTGCTCTGGACGAAAGTGACACCTTCGGAATAGGCCCGCAACCCGCCGCGACTCGCCACGAACAGCGGCGAAGCTTGGGCGATACGAATCCCCAGCAAATCGACGTTGGCGGGTTGATCGCCGATCCCAAATGTCACCGTTTTTTGGGTCACTCGGTCGATGCCAAAAAACGTAACATCGCCCGGCGCGTTCGCGACGGCCAACGCCGCGACTTCGTCTTCCGTTAACGTTCCGGCCTTTAACGCCTCGACGGTGATATCGATCGACGGGACGTTGGTGCCGATGTTCTTCTTGACGGTGACATTGACATCGCGTCCCTTCACGTTCGCGATCCCGATCCCAACCGGTGTCCCCGAACTCGCCCCGAAAACGGCATTATTGAGCGAGTATCGCAGTTCGCTTTCCAGCCACTGCGCGTCGGAAGTCAACGCGAGTCGCTGCGGCTCGGTCGCCGTGTAAGCGAAAGATGGGTTGTAGGGTGCGAACGCGGCCGAACTGCTCCAGTCCGTTCCCATGATCGGGCCCAGCCCGGTCAGTGGGGCTGGCACAGGCCCGAGCCCCAGCTCGGCGTCGGCCGCCAGCGGGACATTGTCGAAGAACGCGACGGTCTTGCGATACAGCCATGCCGCATATCGCCTGACCTGTTGGTCGGTCGGTGCGACCAGTTGGAGCGCCGCCGCCGCCCGCGGACGATAAAGTGCTAGCGAACTGTCGGACAAGAGGTAACCGTCGGCGGTGATCGAGCCGTTTAGCACCAGTCGCCAAAACTCGGCGTACATCAAGTTCACTTGCGACTCGAAGGCCCGTACCGAGGCTTGCGCGTTCTCGGTGGCCGCAACCCCTGTCAAGTTCAGCCGTGACCAGATCGTTTCGATTTGTTCCTGGCTCAGGACGCTTGCCGCCGTCTGGCCAGACGCGTCGAAAATGCTCCCTTGAACGACATCGATCGCGACATCACCGTCCGACGAGGCGATTTCGCGAATCACCAAGTCTCCCTGGACCTCCTTGATCGCGACGTCCCCTAACGCGGAAATGCTGACGATACCGGCTCGCGCCCGCGATGACGTCGCGGCGCTCGAATTGATCAACATCGGCGAACCGATCGCACCGATCCCCCCGTTGCTGCTGCTGAGCGTGATGTCTCTGCCGAGCAAATGGGTGGCCGTAGCACCCTGCCCTGCCGGTCTGACGAGCGAACCGGTTGCCGCGATCAAAATATCCCCGTAACTGACCGTCCCCTTTGACTTCACGGACTCGATCCGGACCAGCGTCGCCGAAGAGCCGATCTCTAGATAGACACCGGCATCGCTGCCTACGGCCGTCAAGGATCCAGGTAGCGTGCCATCACCGCGGATCGTCAAGCGGATCGGGGTGGCCGATGAACCGATGCCACCTGCGACATTGATCGTCAACTCCGCAGTGTCGATCGCAGCGGTCGCGGTGGTGGCGATTAAGCCCCCTCCCGTGGAACGGATCTCCGTCGTTCCGTCAGGGTTCGTGATCGTGTCGCTGAGATAGATGTCGGTATTTGAAAGGATGGAGACCGATCCGGTGGAGCTTCCCGAAAAGTCGATCATGATCGGATTGTCGGCCTTGACGGACATCGTCATCTGCAGCGTCGCATCGGTCGGGTAATAGTAACCCCAGTAAGCCCTATTGATCCCCGAATTGATCTCCGACTGTTGTCGTATGAATCCGTAATTGCCCGGTCCATAAGTCGCGTTTATCGCGCCGTTGTATAAGTTCGCAAACGAACCGCTGATCGTCTGTCGAAAGACCGGATCGGACGCGTTGCCAAAGACACGAGTCCCGATCGGCGTGAGCGTCGTTGTCCCGCCCGACGAATAAACCCATGGGTTGTTGGGCTGTCCGCTGGGGTACGCCCAATACCAGTTGCCGGAAGACCACGAACTGCCACCCGCCGTTCCAAGGTCACGATCGAGCGTAGCCTTGAGGACCCATTGCCACCGCTGGTTCGCCTGTGGCGCATAGTTCGTTACGTTGCCGGCGATGATTGACGAGGGTGCGCGGTTGGTAATCTGGACCGCGGTTTCGGTCGTCGTACCGGTGTAGATCGACGTCCCGACGGTCGGGTTGTTGATGTAGATCGTCTGCAGATTGCGATAGGTATCGACGATCTCGACACGCGACTCGACGGCCCCCGACGCACCGGCGGTCCCCGTGTAAACCTTTTGGATCAACAGCGGGATGCCGGTTTGGTTGTCGATGTCAACGTCGCCCAACCCGCCATTGATGTGGATATTTCCGAGCGTGTTGGTGCTCATGATGCCGCCCTTCACCCGCACGAAACCGCCGCCGGACGATGCGCTGATGGGGTTGACGATAATCTGGTTGACCGCGGCGTCGTAATACGCCTGGATCTGGGAGTCGCCCGATCGAGTCACGGCGAGCGGGATGTTGACCTTCTGCGCGACTCTTCCTGTCTGAAATAACTGACGGTATTGGGCTAGGGTGACGAATTGCCAGACCCTGCCGACGTTTACGCGTACCGTCAAATTCGCCGGCAGACGCAGCGACCAATCGGTCGGTGTGCCGGCCGATATCTTGGTATTGATGTCGATCGTGGCCCCTGAGATGTCGACACGACCTCCGAAGACGGCAGCACTCTGTTGGCTCCCCGTCAGGTTCGCGGAGGCGTAACTGGTGGCGGTCCGTTCGAGCGATTGGACGGGCACCATTGGGAACCACCGCAGCGCCTGATCGCTGTTCGTCACGTGGATCGATTGGCCGATCGGGCTGTACGCGTTCGCTGTTGATTGGGATGCGTACTGGGAATACGACGTCAACGTGACGAAAGCCCCCCCACCGTAGATGACGAAGCTCCGATTGTTGGGACTGATCGCACCCGCCAGTGGGATCAGTTGACGATTGAGTGCTTCGGTGCTCGACCGGTGGGCTGAAAATTGACTATTGACGGCCCACGAAACGCCATGGGACGCGTTGGGAACGCCTGCGGCCGGGTTGCCTCCGGGCCAGATCATGTAATTGCCCCATTCCGAATAGGGGTTACCTGCGCCGGCGATCCAAGGGGCGGTCGACGGGACGGTGATCACAACCGCCCCGTTGGGGACCTGCACGTTGACCTGTTGACCAAAAACCCCGCCCGTTTGGAAGAACGAACCGGAATCGTTGGAAATGTTGATCGTCCCCCCAAGGTTTTCCATGTTGCCGACAAGGAACAATGCCGGCCCGTACGCGGAATCACCAACGGCGCCGACATACGAATTGCGGACCGTGATCAATCCACCCACCCCAGGGGTGATCTCGTTGATGACGATCCCGCCTTGAGCCAAGCCGGTAAACAGGACACTCCCGCCCGAAAGGTTGGGGATCTTGATGTCACCCAGGATCAGATAGTCGGGGCTTTGATTGTCGATCGTGATCTGCGGCGTCCCCCTGGCCGTCACCGAGCCGCTCCCCGTTAGGGCGTCGGCGTCGATCGTTACCGTCCCGCCCGAGGCGAAGAGTGACCCGATTCGGAACGCGGCCACCGGTGTCGACGACGTCCCGGCGTTCACCGATTGGAGTTGCGTCCCTGTGAAATACTGGGCGGCGAAAGCGGGCGAATCGAACGAGGGATAGAACTCCTGTGAAATCGGCATGCCACCCGCCGCGACATTGATCGTGCTCGAGTAGATGCCACGCGTGTTGCGACTGTTCGGGATGGTGATCTGAAGCTGATTGTAAATCCCCGACGTGACGATACCGTCGATCATCACCGTTCCCGTCCCTGCCGAACTCGGGGTGCTGTTCGTATCCGTCACCGGGATGAAACCGAGTTGGAAGCCCCGCCCCACACCCTCCGCCATCGGCAGGAGGACGCCGACATCCCCTGCCAAGGTTACGTTTTGTCCGCTTCGGACCAACGTACCGGTACCGACGGCCAGCGAGGAATCGCTCGTGACGCTCGCGATCGCCTTGGCGACCGGTATGGCGATGATCCCACGGATGTACCCTTGCGCCACGGCGGTGGGCTGGAGCATCGTCTCTTCCCCCGTCAGGGGGCTGAACCCAGCGGTCAGA
>JBEIRZ010000637.1:0-1734 GCA_040375695.1 Planctomycetaceae bacterium | reverse complement strand
GCATGCTTCGCGCGGACCACCCCCGACGCCGCATCGATCAACGTCACCACCCCTGACCCACCGGCGATCACCGTATCGCCGGCGACGATCATCGCCGCGGCGGCGTTGCAATCGGCGGTCCAGTGCGGCGCGAGCCCCCACGACTTTTCGGCCCGGCCGCGACGATCGGCCTTCTCGCGTTCGGCCCATTGGTAAGCCGCGACCTGCTTTTCGTCGCCACGGACGATCCCTTGCGACGTGGCCGCCATCGGCCCTGCGGCGAGCGTTTCGCCGGCTTGTCCGCCATCGAGCGCGAAGGCGATGCCGCTGTTAAAAAACATCGGCCCGATCGCCATCGTCGCAAAACCGCCCTTGTGACCGTACTGTTGCAGGTGGAAATATTCGAACTTCCCCGTGGCCCAATCGAACGCCGCAGGGACGGCGCGGCCGGTCGGGACGAGCAACCTCGGACGCCCCGCGGGGTCATCAGCGGCGACCTTTCCCGGGAACGGGGCGTTGGACGCTTGAGGGTGCGACACCACGAGGTAACCTTGCGCGGAAACACCGCTTTCGGCGTCCGCTCCGCCGTGTGGCTGGGGCATGTAAAGCCCGCCCGAATCGCCATTGATCCAAACCGGTTTCCCCGTTTGGCAATCGATCGCTTCGACGAAGATCTCGTCGCTCGGCCAAATCCCCGCGGCATAAACGAGCGTATCGCCGACGATCGCCGGGGCTCCCCGCGCGGGCCATTTCGAAATCAGTTGCTCGTTTCCTAACCGCTTCGCATCACCCGGGCCGCCACGCCGCTGATAAATCACCCGGCCATCGAAATCGAGGCAATACAGCCACCCGTCATCGCTGACCAGAAACAGCCGATCCTTCCAGATCACCGGCGCGAAACGCAACGGCCCGTCCGCGGTAAAGATCACTCCCCCTTGGCCACCCTTCGCGTCGAGCCGATAGAGCGAATGATCGGTGGAACTCGCGAAAAAGACCCAATCCCCCGACGCCACCGTGTGATAGGCCCAATCGAACGGGAGCCGACCCGATCGGGGCCACGCCGGGGTCGGCTTCCCCGCATCAAAGCTCCACCGCAGCGTCACGTCCGCGGCAATCGGCTCGGCGGTGTACCCGGTCCGCGCCGCATCGCCGCGATACGTCAACCATTCGGCCCGGGCCGTTGGCGCGGTGACCAACAACAGCGCCGCGATCATCATCACCCGTTCGCGGGTGACCATTACCAAATCGCGACCAACCATGAACCAATCACCGGCACGACCGAGCGTCCCGAACGGGCTCGGATAAAGCCGTACAACACGATCCGAAGTGAGCCGATGGTTCGCGCTGAAGACCGAGGTCATGGTGTGCCTTGCGAGGGTGGCGCGTGGGGTGGGTACGGAACGATCGCGACTGATTCAGTTTAACCGACCACCCTGATCGCGACAGCGCCGCCCCCGCAGCGAACAGCCACGATCGCCTGGCCCCCAATCGGGTCGATCATGGAAAACAGACCGAAACGGGACGATTCCCCACCGCCGTGAAAACGGGATGAAATGTTCGTGAAATATCCGGCAAAGGGGGATGAAAACCTTGCCAACGCTGCAACCCGACAGCTTTTGCAAACGTTCTTCAAAGCCGAGCGACCGCGATCCCAACTCACACGGTCACGGTAGCAATTTCACAGGTGCCGAAACGTCGCCCTGTGTGACCGCCTTCTCAGCCGTACGCGAATTTTTTGCCACCCGGTCGTAAGCG
>JBEIRZ010000032.1:0-25309 GCA_040375695.1 Planctomycetaceae bacterium | reverse complement strand
GGTTGGTTTCAGGTCCACCAGTATAGTCAGGTAAAATCTTGATCGTGGCTCGCGGCATCGCTGCGGCGATCGAGCCAGCGAGAAGCGCGATTTCGTCGAGGTTAAGTGACAATCCTTAGGTCTCGATAACCCGCATCGGGCGTCGACGACTTGAGGCGAGACGGCTGATCGGACAAGAATGACTTCATGCGTGCGGCGGCGGATCGTTTTTGGATTGGTCGTCGCGCGATCGGTACCGCAACCTGTGGGGCAAGGAGACGTGATGGCAAGATCATTGAGGTGGGGCGGATGGGCTGCGCTAGCAATCGCGAGTCTGTTATTGCCGCTATCGCCACGGCTGTTGGGAGAGCCCCCGAAAGGTCTCGCATGGAAACCGCCGGCCTGCGAAATCGTACCGATGGCGGGACGACAGGTTTCGATGCGGATCGACGGCGTCGAGCGTTGTCGATGGCACCATGACCCTTCTTATCCGCGTCCCTTCTTCTTTCCGCTGATCGGGCCCAGCGGCGAGCCTTTGACGCGGATGGGGCATCCCGGGGCAGAGAACCACGACCATCATCGCTCGGTCTGGTTCGCCTTCAACGACGTCGCGGGGCTCGACTTTTGGGGAGACCGCAGCGGCACGCAGGTTGTACAGGATCATTGGTACGCCTACCGCAGCGAAGATGCCGAAGGGATGCTCGCCGCGCGTTTGCTGTGGCTGGACGCCGGTGGCGTGGCGACCATGGACTCGGACGCTTTCGCGGCGATCGTGCCGATGGATGACGGCGAGTATGGGCTGGAGCTGCAGCTTGACCTGCGGCCCGCGGCGGGGCGTGAAGAGGTCGAGCTCGGCAAGACAAATTTCGGGTTCCTTGCCGTCAGGGTCGCCGAATCGATCTCGGCCCATTTCGGCGGCGGCCAGTTGACCAACAGCGAAGGGGCGATCGGCGAGCCGGCGATTTTTGCCAAGCGGGCCAAGTGGGTCGACTACAGCGGTCCGGTCGCGGTGGGACAGGGTCCGGATCGAAAAGTGGTCGTCGAGGGGATCACTTTTTTTGACCACCCCGACAACCCAAGGTACCCGACCCATTGGCACGTCCGCGAAGACGGTTGGATGGGGGCTGCCTTCTGTTTAGAGGAGGGATATCGCGTGACGAAGGGTGAGGGGTTGAGGCTTCGCTATTTGCTGCATGTCCACCGCGGCGGAGTGAACGGCGATGCGGCAAAGGCCGCTTTGGAAGCGTTCGCGAAGCGGCCACCGATGCGGGTTCGCAAAGGAAAAACCGAGGAAAAACATCGCCAGTACGTGGTCGAACGGTCGCCCCCTTCGGAACGGCAATAAGCCCCTGCCCAGGCGCCGATCGCGATTTCAGGTGCCGGCCGCTAGGGCGTGGTGCCGCCGTCCCCGCGAGGAAGCCTTCCCCGCGATGACGCATCGCGATAGGGCCGTTATGATACCCCCCCAGGTTAAGACCCTCCTTATCGCGACGGGCGGGGGTCTGCTTATCGACACCGCCGCGGGGCCGCTTTCCTCAGGGACGTGCTATGACGCCGCTGATCGTCATCATCTTTTTGCTCGGGTACCTCGCGATCGCGATGGAGCACAAGCTCCTGATCAACAAAGCGGCACCGGCGCTCTTCATCGGCGTCGCCTGCTGGACGCTGTACATGCTGGACGTCAATCGGATGATGCCCGACGGTTCGGTGCCGGGCTGGTTCACCGAGATGTTGGGGGGCGAAAAGCCCGAGCATCTCAACCGCGATTACCTCATCGAAGGGCAGCTCTATCACACCGTCGCCGAGATCGCACAGATCCTCTTTTTCTTAATGGGGGCGATGACGATCGTCGAGCTCGTCGATGCCCACGAAGGTTTCGCGATCATCACCGACCGGATCCGGACGAAGAACACCGTCAAGTTGCTTTGGATCGTCGCCTGGTTGACGTTTTTTATGTCGGCCGTGATGGACAACCTGACGACGACGATCGTGATGGTGTCGCTGCTAAGGAAGCTGGTGCACAACAACGAGCTGCGGAAATTTTTCGTCGGGTTGGTGGTGATCGCCGCCAACGCGGGTGGTGCTTGGACGGTGATCGGCGACGTCACGACGACGATGCTGTGGGTCAAGAACAAGATCGGGACGTTCGAAACTTCGGCTCAACTGCTCCTACCGAGCATCGTTTGTTTGCTCTTGCCTTTGGTGGTGATCACGCGATTCACCAAAGGGGAATTGCCCCCGGCGACCGAAGTGACCCCGATTGCCCATGCGAAGAACATCAAGCCTTGGCACCAGGTGCTTTTTTTCTTGATGGGGATCGGCGGTTTGTTGAGCGTCCCGATCTTTAAGGCCGTCACGCACCTGCCGCCGTTCATGGGGATGATGCTTTCGCTCAGCTTGATGTGGATCGTATCGGAGCTCGTCAGCCACACGCTCGATGAACAGACGCGGACGACGACCGGGGTGCTGGCGGTGCTGAAGCGGATCGACATGTCGAGCATCCTCTTTTTCTTAGGGATTTTGCTCGCCGTGGGGGCGCTGGGTGCGACGGGGTTGCTCGGCAATCTCGCCACCTACCTCGACAGCGTCATCCCCTATCGCCCGGTGGTCGCGACGATCATCGGGCTGATTTCGGCGGTGATCGATAACGTCCCGCTGGTTGCCGCCGGGATCGAAATGTACGCGCTACCCGAAAACGACCTCTTCTGGATGATGCTCGCTTATTGTGCCGGGACGGGAGGGAGCTGTTTGATCATCGGATCGGCGGCGGGGGTTGCGGCGATGGGATTGGAACACATCCAATTCGTCTGGTATTTGCGTAAGATCGGGCCGTGGGCGTTGCTGGGGTACTTCGGCGGGATCGTCACCTATTTGTTGCAAGCGAAGCTGACCGGTTTGATTTGATGCGTTTCGGTTCCGCAGGTGAGTTCGGTTTTTGGGAGCAATTTCCGATGTTACGATCGCTGATGATGACGTTGGCGGCCATGTGCTTTGTGAGCGGGGCCGTTTCGGTCAAGGCGGCTGGCCAAAGCGATTCGGGTGACAAGGGCGATGCGGTTGGCAAGCCCAACGTCGTGGTGATCTTGGCCGATGACCTCGGGTATGGTGACGTGCGGTGTTACAACCCCCAGCGGTGCAAGATCGCGACGCCGAATATCGATCGCTTGGCGAGCCAGGGGTTGCGATTCACCGATGGCCATTCGTCCTCGGGGGTCTGTTCCCCGTCGCGGTATGCCCTGCTGACAGGGCGGTATCACTGGCGAACGCGGTTGCAATCGGGGATCGTCGGCGTTTTTGGCGAGCCGCTGATCGCACCCGATCGGTTGACGGTCGCGGGGCTTGTCAAAGGGCACGGTTACCGGACCGCTTGCATCGGCAAGTGGCATTTGGGTTGGGATTGGCCGATGACCGAGGAGCAGCGAAAGCTCTGTGCGCCGGCCCGCGGTGAGAAGCCCGAAGTGACCGAAGGGCATCGCCAAGCGTGGCAAGAGATTTTTAACAAGCCGATCGCGGGGGGGCCGACGACGCGAGGTTTTGATCGGTACTTCGGGACCGATGTCCCGAATTGGCCGCCGTATTGTTTCATCGACCAGGACCGGACGGTCGGGGTCCCCACCGAATTCTTGCCGGCGGCGTTGCTGGGGAATAATTTGGCGAGTTTACCGGGACCGGCCCTTGCCGATTGGAAGCTCGAACCGATCCTCCCGGCGCTTTCGGATCGCGCGGTCGAATTCATCCGCGAGTCGGCCGCGGCCAAGAGCCCGTTCTTGCTCTATTTGCCGCTGACAACGCCCCACACGCCGCTGTCGGTGAACGAGCCTTGGCGTGGGAAGAGCGGTCTGAACAACCGCTTCGCCGATCTGGTGATGGAGACCGACGACGTGATCGGACGGGTTCTCGCCGCGCTCGACGAAGCCGGTATCGCCGACGAGACGTTCGTCTTGATGACGGCGGACAACGGCTGTGCCCCGTACATCGGCGCGAAAGAGCTCGAACAGCAAGGGCATTACCCGAGCGGGCCGCTGCGTGGGTACAAGGCGGATGTTTGGGAGGGCGGGCACCGTGTCCCGATGATCGTCCGCTGGCCGAAGGTGGTGCAAGCGGGACGGGTCAGCGATCAATTGGTCCATCACGCCGATCTGATCGCGACGCTGGCCGATGTCCTCGGGACGACGCTCCCTCCCAACGCGGGTGAAGACAGCTTCAGCTTCCTGCCGATCTTGCGGGGTGAAGATCGGCCGATCCTGCGGGGTGAAGATCGGCCGATCCGTGAAACGGCGATCAGCACATCAGCGGCCGGGGTGCCGGGACTGCGGCTGGGTGATTGGAAATACATCCCGGCGGCCGAACCCAAAGCCCGCGCGACCGGCAACGGGCAAGCAACGCCCGAAAGCAAGACCGCTGACAACAAGGGGACCGCAGCGAAATCACCCACGGTGCAGCTTTATCATCTTGGCGAAGACATTTCCGAATCGAACAACCTCGCCGCGGCCCAACCGGAAAAGGTCGCCGAGATGAAGGCGCTGCTCGAACGGCTGATCGTCAACGGACGCAGCACACCGGGGCCGAAGCAGTCGAATGACGTCCGCGTTCGCCGTTACCCCAACCCCGAGCGACGTTGATGCGAAGGCCCCGCCCCAAAGGGTCGGCGAACGAGCCGATCCCATCCGAAAAGCCGCAGCAAGCCCCACCCGCCGTTATCGACCAGGATCAACTGCGTGCGACGGCCTACCATGAAGCGGGGCATGCCGTGATGGCGATCTCTGTCGGACGAACGGTCGAAAAGGCGACCGTGACGCCGAAGAAAAACATGACAGGTGGGCTGAGGCTGGGGACATGCCACATGG
Organism: Planctomycetaceae bacterium; assembly: GCA_040375695.1. Taxonomy (GTDB): domain Bacteria; phylum Planctomycetota; class Planctomycetia; order Pirellulales; family Pirellulaceae; genus UBA6163. Next base: position 20,483 of record JBEIRZ010000032.1, on the reverse strand, counting down.
GGACGGGCCGGTCCAAAGCTTCGCAGAGCTGGATCGATGACGAAGTGCTAATCCTGCTCGCAGGGATGGTCGCCGAAGCCCGTTACACCGGCAAGTATTGCACCCGTGGTGCCGCGGAAGACCTCCTCGCGATCCGCCGGTTGCTCGAACACCGCGCCGGTGACGATCGGCAGCTCGAACGGATCCAAAAACGCTTGCTCGATAAAGCCGAATACCTGCTGAGCGATGCGGCTCATGCGCAGGCGATCGAATGGGTCGCACGCGAATTGGTCGAGCGAGGGACCGTCAGCGGTAAATCGGTCAGGCACTTCTTCGAGCTCGCCATCAAGCGAAGCGAATCCTGAAGGGTCTGGTCTCGAAACCGATGCGAGATCATTCGGGCGAGCCCGATGATCGCTTCCGACGAATCAGGTCGAAAAGAGCTTGTCGATCGGTTCGCCGATCGCCAGACGATGGGGGCGATTGAGCCTGTCGTGGACGTGCAACGTGTGGTCGATACCGAATCGCCAATAGATCGTTGCGGCGATGTCGCCCGGGGTCACAGGATCACGGCTGGGGTAAGCCCCTTGCGCGTCGCTGGCGCCCCAAACCGCACCGCCGGCGATCCCGCCACCTGCCATCAGGACGCTGTAACAGTGAGGCCAATGGTCGCGTCCGGCTTGCGCGTTGATTTTGGGGGTCCGACCGAATTCGCCCATCGCGACGACGAGGGTCGAATCGAGCAAACCGCGTTGATCGAGATCATCGATCAAGGCCGCGAGCGCTCGATCGGCAGGGGGGAGGAGGAAATTCTTGTGTTGGCTTTCGCAATTGACGTGCGCGTCCCAATTCTGGCCCTGCTGCTTGTAATCGTAAACGTTGACGAACGGGACACCGGCTTCGACGAGCCTGCGGGCCAGCAGCAAGTTTTGGCCACGCATCTCGCGGGCGACGCCCATTTCGCCACCGCCGCCGTTGACTTCACCTTTGGCGGCCGGGGACGGGGTGTATCCGTACCGCTCGCGAAGTTCGGTGGGCTCTTGTTCGATATCGAGCGCCCTGCGGATCGCGTCGCTTTCGAGCAGCTTATAAGCCTTGTCGTAATACTGGCGGAACGACGCCGGGACCTGGGTGCCGCTCCCTAAACGATCGAGAAGTCCGATCCGTTTGCCCAGCCGATGCGAGTCGACGCCGTCGCGTCGCCCCAAGGCGTCGACCCGATACCGTTTCGCTTGGGGGTCGACATCGATCCTGAGCGGGTCAAAGTCGGACCCGAGGTACCCGCCACCTTGGCATGGGGTCGGGACGACATTTTGGAAGACATACGGAAGGGCGGCGAAGGGGACTTCGGTCGAGTTGCCGCGGCGGGCATAGGCGACGGCGCTGCCGAAGCTGGGGTGTTGCTGGGCTAGGGGTTCGAAGAGCTCGCGATCGGCGCCGTCCAGCGGCCGGCCGGTAAGCGCATGGATCGAAGCGGAATCGTGAAGGGTCGCTTGGTGGTGGACGCTGCGAATGATCGCGACCTTGTGCATCCGCTTCGACATCTCCGGGAGGTGTTCGCAGATTTGAACGCCCGGGACCGACGTGGCGATCGGTCGGAACGAACCGCGGACCTCGGCCGAAGCGTCGGGCTTCATGTCCCACGTGTCGAGATGGCTCGGCCCGCCGTAATAAAAGACCAGGATGCAAGCCCGGATGGGGCGGGTCACGATCGGGGTCGACTCCGACGCCGCCATCGCCGCCTCGGCACGCCATAAGCTCCCCAGCGACAACCCGAGATAACCGGTCGATCCGAACTGCAAAAGCGAGCGGCGCGAAAGAGGGTTCATGATCGACGGCTCGGCGGGGCAATGCCGCCGCGATCATGCGGCGGTTTTTGCGAGGAGGTTGAAGACTCGATCATAACCGATCGGTATCGCGCCGTCGAACGTGACACGAATGTCAAGCTTTGACGTTCAAGTCTTGCTTGACGTTTTTGTCAGCCGGCCGCTTCGTGATCGCGTCATGCCGCCGTGCTCACGGAGACGCGCATTGCGACATCAACGGCGGCGCGTCATCCGAAAGACACCGGTGTCTTTGCCGCTGCTGAAGTTGGCGTCGAAACGCCCGTCGCGGATCCTCGCCGTCGTCTGGTAATTGCCGACGATCGGCATCTGCTTCGAGGACTGGAACAGGTCGGCGGTTCCGGGGACACGGGTCAATGTCGCGCGATAGGCGAAGGGAATGACGACGAAGAACCTTCCATAAAAGAGCGCTTCGTAGCGATCCGGAGAGACCTGGCGGATCTTCGCATTGATCGGGCCGCGGTGGCCGGTCGGGTCGCTGTGCCAATAACCACGCCAAACCCCAGACGGTTGGGAGAGGGGCGCCGGCCGGATCGGTTGGTGCTCTTGAACGATCGCGTGCTGATGCACATTCGCGTGATCATGGATGACCCCGTGATCATGGATGACCGCTTGGTCATGAATGACTGGGGCGGAGACGACCGTTTCGCCGCAGCAGGGCTCACCCGCGTTCGCAGGGATTGCCACAAGTGCGAATGCGAAAGGCAAGGCGGCCAAGGCGGCCAAGGCGACTCGGGTCAGGCGTTGTACGGATCGGTTGCGGTTCATGGGAAATGCTCGCTTAAGCTTGGGTCGACGTTGCGTCATGGTGCCGAAGCGTACTGGGATCCCGGGGGCTCCCGGACGACGTTTTCGGCGGGTTGGGGCCTGTCTTGGCCGGCATCGCGGCAGGTCCCGATCGCGAAATAGGGGGCGCGAAACGGGGGGCGCGAAGCAGGGGGCGCCGGGTGGGCCGAAATCGTTACACTAGTGACTAGGGTCCGATCGGGGTTTCCGGCGCGACCCCTTCACGGACGCGAGCCAAGGCATCTATCATCCTAAATGCTAGCTCGTGTCTTTCCACACCCCCGGGTAGCCCCCCCGGGAATTCGATAGCCCCCCCGGATACTCCATGTCCGATCTTTCCACAGCGTGCGGCGGCTCGAAGCCGATCAGCCGCGGCAAGGTCCTTGAAGACAAAATCGTCCTGACCGGTGTCACCTTCGACGACGTCCTGCTTCTGCCTCGCTACAGCGATTGCGTCCCGAGCGAAGTCGACGTCAGTACGCAGTTGACCCAACGAATCCGGCTCCAAATCCCCCTGCTCAGCTCACCCATGGACACCGTCACCGAGGCGGAAATGGCGATCGCGCTGGCAAAAGAAGGGGGTTTGGGGATCATTCACAAAAACCTGACGTCGCCCCAACAGACCGAACAGGTCCTCAAAGTCAAACGGTCGGCCAACGGGATCATCGTCGACCCGGTGACGCTGAACCCCAAAGAACGTGTCGGCCGGGCCGTCGAATTGATGGACCAGGCGAACGTTTCCGGGATCCCGATCGTCGAGGACGACCGGACGCTCGCAGGGATCCTGACCCGTCGCGACCTACGATTTTTGGAGGATACCGAGCTGCCGATTAGCGCCGTTATGACCCGAGAAAATCTGGTGACGGCTGTAGGGAACGTAACGCTTGAGCAAGCTGAGAAGATTTTAACGGCAAAAAGGGTCGAGAAACTTTTACTGGTTGACGAAGATAGAAAACTGACAGGACTTATTACGATCCGCGACATCGACATGATGAAGCGGTTCCCGAATGCTTGCAAAGACCCGCTCGGCAGGTTGCGGGTGGGTGCGGCGATCGGGGTGCACGATTTCGCGCGGGCCGAAAGCCTGATCCGCCAGGGCGTCGACCTCTTGGTCGTCGATTCGGCGCACGGCCACAGCAAGAACGTGATCGAAACGGTTCGCGAGATTAAGAGACAGCGTGGTTGGGACATCGATGTCGTGGCCGGCAACATCGCGACGGGCGAAGGTGCCGCGGCGCTGATCGATGCCGGCGCCGATGCGGTGAAGGTCGGGATCGGTCCGGGATCGATCTGCACGACGCGGGTCAGCAGCGGCATCGGGGTCCCCCAAGTGACAGCGATCGCGGAAGCGGTCGCGGTCGCACAAGAACGAAACATACCGGTCATCGCTGACGGCGGGATTCGCTTCAGCGGTGACGTGACCAAAGCGCTCGCCACCGGGGCCAGCGCGGTCATGATCGGCAGCCTCTTCGCCGGTCTGGCCGAAAGCCCCGGCAAGATGATCCTGTTCCAAGGTAGGACCTTCAAGGCTTACCGCGGGATGGGGTCGATGGGCGCGATGGTGCAAGGAAGCAGCGATCGGTACCGGCAGAAAGGGGTCTCGGCGGGGAAACTTGTCCCCGAAGGGGTCGAAGGCCGCGTGCCGTTCAAAGGCCCGCTCAGCGATTTCGTCTACCAACTGGTCGGCGGGTTGCGAGCCGGGATGGGTTATTTAGGTACCAGGACGATCGACGAATTGCGGCGCGATGCCCAATTCGTTCTCGTCAGCGCGGCGACGGTGAGGGAGAACCACCCGCATGATATCGCGATCACGCAAGAAGCACCGAATTACAGCCCCGACGCGAGCACGTTGGATACGAATTAGCCTCAGCCTTGCGCTCGCCACCGGCGTCACCTTCGCCGATGGCGACGCTTTCGCGCAAAGTCCTAACCGACCCGCCGCGTCAGCCTCCACCACCAGCGGACAGCTCCGGCCGGTCCCCAAATATCAAGGCGCTCCGGCACGCGATCCGAACCGCGCGGCATCGGCCCAGGCCGCTACATCTAATCAACTCCTGTGGCGAACCAGCGAACAGCTCGCACCTGCCTCGCGGCCGTCCCAGCCCAAACCGTCCGCCCCGCGCGGCGTCTCACAAACTTCGTTCCCCGCGGGTCAAGGCACCTCGCGCCAGGCCGCCGCAGTCCAAACTTTGTCCTCGGCATCGCCGGACCGCTCGACCGACAGCGCAGGGATGGAGCTGACCTCGCCAACGGGTGACTCGTCCGTCGCAACCACCGCCCGGGTCGATGCCCCCGCGAACCGTCCCGTTCGGCAAACCCAATTCGAATTGCCGCCGACGCCCCCCAGACAATTCGCCCCGCCGAAACCGCAACCCGCACCCGAGCCGGAACTCGAACCCCAGCCCGCCGCGAACGCCCCCGTACAAACGCCACCCGGATTGGCCGCGCCGAGGCAGGCCGACCCGGACTTTTTCAACAACCCGTTCGGCGACGATGATCCGCCGGCCGCCCCAAAGGGTGCTGCCCCTCAAGCAGTTGCCCCTCAAGCAGTTGCACCACGGGATGTTGCACCACGGGAAAACGTCGCCCCTAGTGTCGATTCGAGCTCATTGCCATCGCCGCTCGAAGCCCCTGCGGTGCCGAGCGCTCCGGCAACCCCGATCGATACCCCGGCCCTCAGTGTCCCGGCACCGCGGGGCCTGCAGCCCGAACCGGCCTTGCCGCCGAACGTCCTTCGCGAAGCCGCACCCGCGCCGCAGCCGAAACCAGAGCCAAAAGTCCCTGAATTGGTTCCGGTCCCGGCACCACGAGCCCTTCCCGAATCGTCGCGAGTCGTCCCGATCGATCCCACGGCCGATGCCCCGGCGCGAACGATCCCCGACCCGAAGCCGGCCGCTTTACCAGAACCGTCGCTGCGTGTCCCCCCGGCGTCGCCCAATCCCCAGGCCCCGGGGCTCGACCCATCAACACAGCCGCGTCGCCCCGTGGAAGACGGGTTCGATCCCGACCCCGCCGACGTGCCGCTCTTCCAAGACCTTCCTGGCGGGCAACGCGCACCCGGCTCACTTGGCTCACCCAGTGAACCCAGTGAACCCAGTGAACCCGGCGCGGTCGACCGCGCTGACGACGACCGCATCCGCCGCGAGGTCGAAGAGTTCGATCGCCGATCCCGCGAAGGCAAATCAGACAAGCCCGACTTCCCCGAACGTTCGCTCAAGGGCGAATCGTCCGATGTTAAGCAGGCCTCGTTTTCTTGCGATGACTTCCGCAAGGGGATCGCAGCCGCAACGATCCGCAACGTGTCGCTCGATATCTCGCCCCCCTTCCGGCCGGACATCATCGAGAAGGACGAGTTCGACAAGCTGCGGAATCGCTTCAAAGAGAAGCAAAAGATCCGCGATTGGACTTCGGCCAACGGCAAGAAACTCGGACGTGGCCGCCTCCACGACCTCGCCTATGAAAAGGTCTTGGTCGAATCGGAATTCGGCACGATCGAGGAATTGCCGGTAAGCGAGCTAAGCGAAATCGACCTCACCTACATCACTTCGCAGTGGGGCTTGCCTCAGGAATGCTTGATCGAACAGCAAGAGTACGTCCCGAGGAACTGGATCCCGTCGAAGGTCACTTGGAAGGCATCGAACCTGGTTCACAAACCGCTCTATTTCGAAGAGGTGAACCTCGAACGTTACGGCCAGACGGTCGGCCCGGTGCTCGAACCGGTCATCTCGTCGGCCCACTTCTTCGCGAACATCGCCGTCTTGCCGTACAAGATGGGTGTCCACCTCCCGTACGAATGCCAGTACCCGTTGGGTTATTACCGACCGGGCGACTGTGCCCCATGGATCATCCCGCCGGTACCGTTGAGCTTGCGTGGGGCGATCTTCCAAGCGGGTGCGGTTGCGGGCACCTTCTGGGCGATCCCATGATATGATCAGAGGCACCGCGGCCGATCGCCGGCCGCGGCTTGCCGATGTTCAACCCATGAGATTCCCTGCTGATGGCCATTACCCCTTGGGCGCTCGAAGCGCTGATCCGCGGCGTCGGTTCCGTCGTCGATAAGGTCCCGCCCGACAAGATCGATCAGCTCCGTCAAAAGGCCAATCAACTGCTCGATGAGCTCCCGCAAACAGCCGCCCGCGGCGTCGAATCGGTGCTGCGTGGTGCTAAGGCGGGCAAACAGATCCTTCAGCGTTGGTCCCAGCGTCACCTCGCGCTCGTCACCCCGGTGATCAACGCCTCGGGCAACCTCAGCGACCCGCGGGTCGATGGGACCGGCTTGACCGACGCGATGATCGAATTCGCGGCCGGTGCGACACGCTCGCCCCTTTCGCGTAGCGATGCATCCCAGCAGCGGCTCAGTCGACGGCTCAACCGGTGCACCGGTGATCCGGAAATCGGCCTGCTCGTCGCCGCTTCGGTCGAAGCCGCTTGCATGGCGGTGGGGATCACCCGTCGCGGCCGCACCGTTTGGTCGCACCGCTCACAAGGCTGGCGGCTCCCCAGCGGCTTGCTGCTGGGGGATGCCATCGCTCAGGGTTCGGCGACCGGACTGATCGATGCCGTTACCTGTCAGGTCGGTGCCCCCGATGGTGTCGAGTCGAAGGACATCGCGGCGCTCCCCGACGACGGAATCTGCGTCGCGATCGACCTGGGCCAAGATTCCCCCGCGTGGTATCAAAGCACGTCGGGGCACGCAGGCATGTCGGGTCATGGCGAGCGTCTGAGGGTGATCTTCATGCCCGTTTGCGCTGGCATCGCCTCACCATCGCAGCCCCCTTCACCGGACGACGCCGCCTCGGACTGGCTCGCGGCGATCAACCCGCGTCCTCGTTTCGCGACCCAACCCCTCCGCGGCTGCGAATCGGTCCCCCCAGTCGCCGATGTGAAGGGCGCCGATGTGAAGGGCGCCGATGTGAAGGGCGCCGATGTGAAGGGCGCCGATGTGAAGGGCGCCGATGTGGTGATCGCCCCCGGCAACGGGTTGCTTGGCGGCCCGACTTGCGGGTTGATCATCGCACCACGTCATATGATCGATGAGATCTCTTCGCTCCCATCGTGGCAAGCGCTGCGATCCGATCCGGTCACGCGGGCCTGCATGACGATGGCGCTCGAATCGGCGATCGATGCCAAGGTCCCCGATCACGTCGCCGCAGAATCGGTCACGACCGCCGAAGAAAACCTGAAGCACCGCGCCGATAAGATTTCTATCCGCCTCGCGGCCGACGAGTCGATCCTCAGTTGCCAGATCACCGCGGAGCCTGCGGGACTGATCGAAGGGGGCGCATGGCGGATCCCGTCGCGGCAGCTTCGCATCAAGCACCGCGATAAGGCATCATCCAAATGGGCCGAATCGCTCGCCGAAGGGGTCCCATCGCTGCTGACCCGCGTCGAAGATGACCTGCTGACGATCGACCTACGCTGGGTCAAGCCGGCGGACGATTCGACTCTCGTCGCGGCGCTGTTGGGTTATGCCGAGGCCGGAGAAGCGGAAACAACCCCTTCGGGCTGAATCCCGGATTCACCCACACCACCTTCCGGCTCGCGACGCGATTTCCAAAATAGCCGGGTCGCGTCGTCGAAGAAGGTGTACAGCACGGGGATCGCGATCAGCGTCAACAGCAGCGACAACGTCTGACCCCCGACGACCAACACGGCGATCGAGCGACGTTCTTCGGCCCCCGGCCCCGTCGCGATCAACAGCGGCAACAGCCCCGCGACGAACGAGATCGTCGTCATCAGGATCGGCCGCAAGCGGTCACGGTTCGCCTTGAGCAACGCCTGTTCGCGCCCCATCCCTTTGGCCCGCAGCGCGTTGGTGTGGTCGATCTGCAAAATCCCCGCTTTCTTTACAACGCCGAAGAGGACCAACACCCCCATCGCCGAGTACAGGTTCAACGTCTCGCCGCCCCAATAAAGGCTGAGCAGCCCGAAGGGGATCGCCAGCGGCAACGACAGCAAGATCAACAGCGGATAGACCATGTGTTCGTACTGCGCCGCGAGCACGATGTACATGAAAACGACCGACATCAAGAAGGTCCAACTGAAATCGAGCATCGTGCGATCGAGCTCCCTGGCGCCACCGATCGCGCGGATGTCGAGCCCCGGGGGGACACCGAGCTCGTTGACGGCACTCCACATCGCGTCGAGCCCATCGGTCAGGCCATACCCCGGCGTAACGTTCCCGCGGACCGCCACCATCTTTTGGCGTCCGTACCGGTCGATCCGCGACGCGTTGCGACCGAACGAAAAGTCGACGAGGTTGTCGATGCGGGTATGACCGCTTTCTTCTCCCCTACCTCGGAGCGAATCGAGGGCGACGCCGGCGGCCTGGGACATCGCCTGAGAACGGAAATCGGTCGCCCCCGCCGCGGGCCCGGTCCTGACGTACAATTGCGAGATCGACGAGATATCGGCGCGGTCCAGTCCGACCAACCGCACCTCGACATCGTACGCGTCGTCGACCTGTTCGTCGTGATAGCGCGATACCCGGTCATCTCCGCCGACGGCGATCCGCAGCGTCTCCGCGATTTCGGTCACGTCGACCCCCAACGCCGCGGCACGCTCCCGATCGATGTCGACCAACAGCTCGGGGTTATCGATCACCAGCGTGGTGTAGGCATCCGAGAGCGGGCCGAGCGTCTTGGCCTTGGCGAGCAACTGATTGCTGTACTCCATCAGCTGGTCAAGGTTCGGACCGGTGATCGAAAAGTCGATGTCGTTGTTCGAACCCTGACGGAGCGAAGTCAAGTTCCGGACCGAAAGCAGGAGCCCGCCGATCTTGTTCAACCGGCTGCGAACTTCGGTCATCTTTTCGCGCTGCGTGTAATTGCCACGAAACGCCGCGCCGGGATCGCCATTGAGCAACCCGCGGAAGAGCCGCCCCATCGAAAAGGTGCGCTCGGTACTGTCGATCAACCGGATGAAAAAGGTCGCGCGGTTGACGTCGCCAAACCCCATGCTGCCGACGGTCGAAACGACGGTCCGGATCCCTTCGATCTTGCCAAGCTCCTGTTCGACCCGGTCGATCGTCTGTCTCATCGCGAGGATCGTCGACCCGCGCGGGGCTTCGGCACGCACCTCGAATTCCGATTCGTCGACGTTCAGCGGGACGTAATCACGCTGCACCCAACCCTGCAACCAGACGTTCGACAACATCACCAGCACCGACAACCCGAGCACCGCCCAGCGATAACGGAGCGACCAACCGAGGATCGCGAGGTACCACCTTTCCATCACCCCGTAAAAGCCACCCCGCGACGCGACCTGGCCGTCGACGTTGCGGGCACTCGGCGAGATCGGCAGCAACAGCTTGCTGCACATCATCGGCGTCAACGTGAAACTGACGAGCATCGAAATCAAGATCGCGATCGTCGCCGTGATCCCGAATTCGAACAACATCCGCCCGGTGACGCTCGACAGGAACGACACGGGCAAAAAGACGATGACCAACGACAACGTCGTCGACAGGACGGCCGGGCCGATCTCGCGGGTCCCCAAAATCGCCGCCTCGCGTGGCGACAAACCGTGCTCTTCGATATGGAAAAAGACGTTCTCTAGCACCACGATCGCGTCGTCGATGACGATCCCGACCATCAACACCAGCGCCAGCATCGTGACGTTATTGAGCGTGAAGCCGAAGGCCTTCATGAAAGCGAACGTCGCGATGATCGACGTGGGGATCGCGACCGAGGCGATGATCGTCGACCGCCAAGACCGCATGAACAACAGCACGGTGAGGCAGGCGAGGATGCTGCCGGCGATCAGATGCTGTTCGATCTCGTGCAGCGCCGCGCGGATGTATCGCGATTGGTCCTGAACGACCGAGACCGCGACATCCTCAGGCAGGAGCGCTTGGGCGCGGGGCAACAGCGCCTTGATCTGGTCGATCACCTCGACCGTGTTCTCGCCCGATTGTCGCTGGACCTGCAACACCACCGCGGGTTGGCCGTTGAGCCGCGCGAGCGTCCGGACCTCTTTCGTCGCGTCACGGACCGATGCGATATCGCCCAACCGGATCGTCGTCTCGCCGCGGGCCGCCACGACGAGGTTCTCGAAATCGCGTGAATCGTCGAGCCTCCCTTGGGTGCGGACGATCCGTTCTCGCATCCCCTGGTCCATCCGACCGCCGGGGATCTCCGCGTTCTGGCGAACGATCGCGTCGCGGACTTCGAGGATCGATAACCGGTTGGCGGCCAACCGATCGGCTTCGACGTTGATCTGAACCGCGCGGTCGGCCGAGCCCGAGATCGTGACTTGCCCGACACCTTTGGCCGATTCGATCGTGTTCTTGACGAAACGGTCGGCGAGCAAAAAGAGCTCCCGCGGGGTCCGTGGCCCGGCAACGGCCAGCGACAGGATCGGTGACGAATCGATATCCCGCTTCTGCACCACCGGCGGGTCGATCCCGCGGGGCAATCGCCGGACGGCGGCCGATACCGCGTCACGGATGTCTTGGACCCCGGCGTTCGTGTCGCGATCGAGCCGGAACGTGACCATCACCATCGACTGGGCATCCCAAGAGATCGATCGCAATTCGTCGATCCCCGCGACGGTCGCGACGGCGTCCTCGACGATCGACGTCACCTCCGACTCGACTTCCGTCGCGGCCGCACCCGGGTAATCGGTGCGGACGGTGACTTGGGCCATGTCGATGTTCGGGAACCGGTCGACGCCAAGCTTCGGGAAGGCGACGAGCCCCGCAACGACAAAGCCGGCGATCAACATCAACGCGAAGACCGGCCTGCGGACGCAAAGTTCGGCGAGTGCGTACAACGGTCAGCTCCTGTGGTGGCGATAGTGCCGCTTCAATTCCCTTGTTTCTCGACGAGCGTCCCGATCCCACTGGCCGGCGTCGCGGTTGTTGCCGGTGTCGATGCCGCTTCGGGGGCCGCCGCGGTGGCCGATTTCGGTGCCAGGATCTTTGCCACCTTGCCGATCGACGCGTCGGCGAGGATCACGTCGCCAGCGACAAGCCCTTGCGTGATTTCGACCATCCCGTCACGTCGGCCGCCGCTGACGATTTCCGCCTCGCGGGCGATCCCCTCGACGAGCTTCCAGACCTTTTCTGCCCCCGCGAATTGGCTGACAGCCGTAGCCGGGATCGCGACCGCGCTGGCCTCCGGTTCGATCACCAACTCGGCCGTCGCGAAGACGCCCGATCGGAAACGCAGCTCGGGGTTGTCGACCCGGGCCTCGAAGGCGAGCGCGCGGCTCGACATTTCCAACGAGGGGCTGATCCGCGTCACCACGGCGGCGACCGGGGCGTCGATCGATTCGGTGCTAAAACGGAGCGCTTGGCCGACCTTCAATTTCGTCGCATAGCGTTCCGGCAGTAACCCGCGGAACCAGATCGGGTCGGTGCGGACCAGCGTCACGACCGAATCCCCCGCGGCGATGAAACCGCCCGGGGCGACTAGCCGCCCTTGCACCAACCCATCAAAGGGGGCGGCGATCACCGCGTCTTGACGCCGCTGCTTGGCGAGGTCGAGCTCCACGCGGCGAATGCCGATCATCGAGATCTTTTCTTCCGCCGAATTGATCGCCGCGGCATACCCCGCCGCCGCGACCCGCTCGGCCGCCTCGATCACGCCGAATTCCCCGGGCGAAATCGCCGCCTGATCGAGCAGCCTGCGGGACCGCTCGAGGCTCGCCTTCGCCTCGTCCCACACCGCACGCTGCTGACGCACCGGTGGCGAGTTCTCGGGGTTCAGCTTCGAGTCATCTTCGGCCTTGTCGATCCCTACCGCCGCGCGGGCCTGAGCCAATTGGGCCTCGGCCTGCGCGACCATCAATTCGAATTCCGCCGTATCGAGCGTGACCAACGGCTGGCCAACGGTCACGACGTCGCCCAATTGGACATGGACCTCACTCACCTTGCCGGCGACCCGGGCCCCGACCGCCGAAACCTCATCCGCGAACAGGCTCCCTTGCACACGAACCTCTCTCGGCCACGCGACGCTCTGCACGACCAGCGTCTGTGCGGTGAGCTCACCGATCTCCGCTGCCGCACCTTTGTTCGCCTGAGCCGGTTCCGCGCGTTTACAACCCGCAGCGAGCAACAGCGCACCGCTTGCGACGATCACGATCAACCATGGCGATGCGACGGCGAACCCCGAGACTCGTCGCGGCGACTTCGGCTTCGCAAAGGGGATCGCGATTGGCATCGGGTCTGCAGATCGGCAAGGAGGTAACGGGGGGATCAATTCGAGGGTCACTCGGGCGGGATCGGATTGCCCTGAACGCTTCGTTCGACGCGTATCAGATCCGTTTCGGGCCGTTTTGGGCCATTTCGGGCCATTTCGGGCCATTTCGGGGCGGGGCTGGGCGACGGCGTTGGGCTCGCACCGGCCTGACCACCGGTCTGTCGCCCTCATGGCCGCCTTGGGTGGGTGGCGACGGCGGGCCACCCCACCGCCTCCGCGGACCCTTATACTAACCTAAGCGACTCGCTAAAGGATCGCTCAACACCCTTTTTTCAACCCCGACGCCGCGAGACGACATGGATCGAACCTTTCATTTTAAGCCGATCCCGCGGTATCTCCCCCCGGAAAAAACTTCACGACGAAAAATCTACCGGACCCTCTTTCGGCTTGTGGCGGTCGTGACGGTCGCGACATCGTGCGGCCCTTTGATGCCGGGGATGATGCCGGGGATGATGCCGGTGATCGGGCGCCTCGCACGAGGGGCCGAATCGGACGCCACAACATCGCCAACCGAAACTCCGGCCACAAGGACCGACGCCGTGCAAACCAACCGCCTGGCGACGCTCCAGCGGATCGACCAAGAAGGTTACCCCGGAACGCTGATCCTTTGCGGGCAAGCCCCCCTCCCCAAAGCGGCCCAAGACGCCTTCCTGGAGACGTTCAACCGATCTCGAAGCGTCGTGATCATCGAACTCGATGCCTCACCCCGCGCCGATGCCGAAACGGTTGACTCAAACGTCACCGGCCCAGGCTCCGGATCGGATGCCCAACAGGTCACCGCCTGGCTCCGCGATGCGGGGATCGAGAAGCTCGAAAACCTTTCGCTTCGGTCAATAGCCGCCGCCGATCACGACTCATCAATCACCGCGGTCGCTGATGCGATCGCCCAAGCAGCAGCGGTCTGGGTCGTCGTGAATCGTTCGAGCGATACCGATCCGGCGGATCAAAACCTTTTTGCCACTCACGGCCAATCGCTGGACCGATTAGGTACCCAAATCCGTGCCGCGCTCGATCGCGGCGTTTCGGTCGGCTTGATCGGCAACGTAACAACGCTCGCCGGTTCAGGTGTGATCGATCGCGCAGGCATGATCGATGGGTCAGGCTCGTCGCTGGTCATCGCTGACGGGTGGCACCTCGGTCCCGACGCGATCATCGGCGCGAGCGATGCGAACGATGCGAACGTGGCCGCAAAAGTCCCTGCGGACAAAGACGGCCGCGACGCACAGCCCGAAGGGCCAATCGCGCGGGCGATCGCGATCCGCGGCGACCGGTTCGGCCTCGAACTCAGCCCACGGTCGGCCATGATCCTTCGCGGCCGAAGGATGGAGATCGTCGGCTATGAGCCAAAAAATGATGATACAAGTGATGAGGCCGCAAAAGGAAACTCAAACGACGCCAGGTTCGAGGAAGACGCGTCGAAGCCGGTCGTTTCGATCCGCTTAGGAGCAGGGACAAAACGTCCTGCGATCGGGTTCGAAGTCCCTGCCGGGTCGCTCGCCGATTTGACGCAACTCCGCCGGGCCGCAAGGTGGCGTGGCAGCGGCATCGATCCTGGAGATCCGATGCTCGGCCCGATCGAAGTAAAAAACGGTTCGCTGGTGATCGTCGGGGGAGGCGGAATGCCGCAGCCGATCATCGACCGTTTTGTCGAGCTCGCCGGTGGCAAATCGGCACGGATCGTCGTCCTTCCGACCGCCGTTTCGAGGGAAGAGGCACTGGCGAGCCGGCCGCCGCGATTCTTGACCCGCGCGGGGGTCGCCGAAGTGATCATGTTGCCACAGAGCCGGACCGACGAGGTGATGGGCGAAGCGTTTCGCGAGGCGATCGCCGGGGCGACCGGGATCTGGTTCGACGGCGGCAGGCAATGGAATTTCGTCGATGCGTACGACAACACCGAAGCGGTCTCGCTGTTCCAAAAATTGCTCGAGCGCGGTGGGGTGATCGGCGGCAGCTCCGCCGGGGCGACGATCCAAGGGGAATACCTCGTCCGCGGCCACCCTCTGGGGAACCAAGTGATGATGGCCGAAGGTTACGAACGGGGATTCGGCTTCCTGCCCCGCGCCGCGATCGACCAACACTTCACCCAACGTGGTCGCCAACGCGACCTGATCGGGGTGATCGAGCGTCATCGGGATTTGGTCGGGATCGGGATCGACGAAGCGACAGCGATCGTTGTCCGCGGGGCGACGGCCGAAGTGATCGGTGATCATGCCGCCCACTTCATCGACTCAGGCAAGCTTCGCGACAACGCCGGCGATAACCCCTACGTCTCGATCCCATCCGGCGGCGCGATCGACCTGAAGTCGCTTAGACCGATCGATCCTTAACGGCGAGACAAATCGTCCACTTAGGGCCATGCGTCACGTGATTACTACAAATGTAGTCACACATGGCCCTCTAGTCAGACTTCGTCCGTTGACCCGATGCCGTCTGACACATCCGGTGGCATCGTTCTAATTGCCTCAATGGGCGACGAAGGCTTGACGGTCGCTGGCGACGACGGTGAGGTAGGTGTTTTGTCCGTTCTGGATTTCGACGTCGGCGAACGCTTTAACGCCGGCGGGGTGCCCGATCGAATCGACGACGGTCATCCCGACCTTGTGTTTGCCCACCGGGAGCTCGGCCCGCAGGACTTGGATCTCGCGTGGCAACAATCCCCAGCAGCGGGTGTCGGCATGTTCCCCGAGCGAGACGACGTTGACCAAGGCGAACCGGGTCACCTCGCGACCCATGCTATCGAGCCCCACCGCCTTGGTCCCTTGCGAGATCGCGATCTCCTTGGTCAGCCTTCGCGCGATCGCGCGGGCTAGCGTCCAGGGCATCTCGGCCTCGCATTGCCGCCGGGCCATTTCGCCGACGTTGACCAACGGCTGGGTCGCCCCCAACCAGGCCCCCGAGCTGTCGATCGAGACGGCGGAGGCAGGGGAGAAGGGGACCACGACCTTGGGGACCTTGATGCTGACGAGGTTCGGCAGCGCGAAGCTTTCGCGGTCGGCGATCGAGTAGGCCTGGGTCGCGATCTGCATCGCGGCCGTCGTCGCTTCGGCATCGGTCTCTTCCAACAGCGGGCCGCGGCCGACCATCGCGATGATGTAGAGCGCCCCGTGGTTGGGGGGACTGTGGACGCCGCTGGTGCACCGTTGGATGTCGAGCGTCGCGGGGGCGAAGTCGGGCCGCAGGAAGCTGACCTGTTGGTAAGCCCTGATCGCGTCGTCGTAATCGTGCATCGTCGATTCACGGAGGACGCCGCGGAGGTAGGGGGCAATTGCCAGCGGCTGATAGACATCTTTGGCCACCGCCAAGCCGCGTTTCTCGGCCCCCTCGGCGAGCTCTTGCTGTTTCATCTGGGCCTGCAGCGCGTAGGCGTCGGCGTCGCCGTTACCAGTCGCGAGGCTTCCCAGCGCGAGCATCGAACGGATCATCACCTGCTCGTAACCGCTGGGCCGAAACTTGCGCGCGTTGTCATCCGCCACGATCGAGGCGATGTTGCCGATCGGGGCCGCGAGGTCGAGCTTGTCGAACTCGTCCCGCATGTCTCGCAACCGGTTGATCGCCACCTTCGAATCGCCCGACACCAGTTCGACCATCGCCAGGTCGAGCTTCGCCGCGGGGGCTTTGGGCGAAAACCCCTTGGCCACCTTCGACAACTCCTTGTGAGCGACACCGAAGTTGCCGATGTGATACGCGTTGTGACCACGCCGGACGCTGCTGATGAAGGTCGTGCACCCCGCCAAAGGGAGCGTCACGAAAGCCACCAGCAGGGCCAATGCGGGGATCAGCCGTCGCCCTGGCCGAGGCCGAAATTCCACCACTTGCCTGCCCGCGTCTTGTGATAACCCTTGCTCAACGTCGCCGATTCCTTCAGGAATTCGCCGCTTTGAAGATTGACCATTTCGAGCGTCAACAGGTAATCCCGCTGGCTCGAATGGTTCCGGTCGGTCGTCCCGCTGGTGATCGTCGCATACATCAACGTGTCGATCGGCATCCCCTGTCGCCCAAGCGATGCCACGAAGAGGTCGCGGTTGGCGGGGATGAAGAGCGAATCGGGCCGAAGCCTCGTTTCCATCAACGCCACGTCGATCATCCGGCGGCTGACGCTGCGGAAGTTCTGAGACCGGTTGATCTGTTGATCGATCCGTTCATAGATCTGATCCTTGAAATCGTTCAGCTCTTCGGCGCTCTTGTTTTCGATCCCCACGAAGCAGATTGTCGACGTCCCGGTCGCCAGCCCCGAACCGGCTTCCGGGGCGATCGCAGCCCCTTGGGAATCGACCAACGCCTCGCCGCCGAAACCGACCTGCTGCACCCCGGGGGGGCAACGTGACAACAGCTTCGCTACCGACTCGTCGACCAGCGGGTACCAAACCCCGGCCCCCGCGTCGTGGCTCCCCAGCATGTCCGGGGTCCCCGGCTTCAACAGGTGCGAATAACGCGAGTTCGCACAACCACCCCCGATCGCCGATCCGATACCGGCCAACCCGAGTAACATTTGACGTCGATCCACCGGAGCTCTCCTTGCCCTACACCCCCCGCCGCACGTTCATTGACCTCGGCCAACGCTTTGCCGAGCTGTCGCGACGACGGACAATTTCCTGCCTAAGAAATACCGTTTTTCCGCCCCAGGACGATAGATCGCCCGAGCGATTTTCAGGTTACCCGATGAAGGGCCCCCGCCACCCCTTTCGATTCGGCGTTCAAACCCTCTTCACACCGGAATTCCCGGCATCGCCGGCAAGGAAACCGCAAAGCCCGCACGCCTCGCAGGCCACCCAAACCACCAAAAACATCACCCATCCGCTCGGCTTTGGGATCCGGCGAGGTTGCGTCACTCTCGGGGGCGACGTACGATCGCGCCCTTCATCTTCTGACGCTGCCGATTACAGTGATCGGGATTCCGCGGAAAAACGTTATCGCCCGGGCGAGACCGGGCCGGATAACCTCCCAGAAAAGTTCTCAGAAAAGTTCCCAGAAAAGCTCCCAGATAACCTCATCGGCTTCGCCTCAATCTGCGAAACGATGGGGCGAACCAAAAGTGACAACCATCACGTGACAATGATTCAGGGCGAGAGGCGATTGTGAAAAAGGTCGGTTTGGTCGGTTGGCGAGGGATGGTCGGATCGGTGCTGCTCGATCGGATGAATGCCGAAGGGGACTTCGACTTGATCGAGCCGATCTGGTATTCGACGTCGAACGCCGGTGGTGCCGCCCCCGCGATCGCCGGGTCGGGGGGAACGCTCGAGGACGCCCGCGACATCGCGTCGCTGAGAAAGACCGACGTGGTGATCAGTTGCCAAGGCGGTGATTACACTTCGGCGATCTACCCCGAACTTCGCAAATCGGGTTGGCAAGGGCATTGGATCGACGCCGCCTCGACGCTGCGGATGGATCATGACGCGATCATTATCCTCGACCCGGTCAACGGCGACGTGATTCGGGCCGGCCTGCAAAAGGGGATCAAGACCTTCGTCGGCGGGAATTGCACCGTATCGCTGATGCTGATGGCGCTGCACGGGCTCTTCAAACATGACGTGATCCGGTGGATGACGAGCATGACGTATCAGGCCGCTTCGGGGGCCGGGGCGCAAAACATGCGTGAATTGCTCGTCCAAATGGGCCATATCCATGGCCGGGTCGCCGACCCCTTGGCCGACCCAGCCTCCGCGATCCTCGAGATCGATCGCGAGGTCGCCACCGTCCTGCGCAGCGAGACCTTCCCCAAAGACCAATTCGGCGTCCCGCTCGCCGGCAGCCTCATCCCCTGGATCGACAAGGACTTGGGGACCGGCCAAAGCCGCGAGGAGTGGAAGGGGAGGGCGGAGACGAACAAGATCCTCGGCAAGCCCCCCGGGACGATCCCGGTCGACGGGATTTGCGTCCGCGTCGGCGCGATGCGGTGCCACAGCCAAGCCCTCACGATCGCCCTGAAGCGTTACATCCCGCTCGACGAAATCGAAGGGATGCTCGCCGACGCTAACCCCTGGGCCCGCGTCGTACCCAACCGCCGCGAAGAAACGATCCGCGAATTGACGCCATCGTTCGTCACCGGGACGCTCCTTTGTCCCGTCGGCCGGATCAGGAAACTCGATCTCGACTCGGCAAAAACCGGCGAATTCCTCTCGGCCTTCACCGTCGGCGACCAACTCCTGTGGGGTGCCGCCGAGCCGCTCCGCCGGATGCTCCGCATCCTGATCGAGGGTTGATCCGCTACCGCCCCTGTCCATCCGGCCTGGCCCATCCGGCCTGACCCATCCGGCCTGGCCAAGATCGGGCCGAGGCCTCGCCGATTTTCGCTGCCGTCTCGGTCGTCACTCGCCTTGACGGCCCGGGACGACTAAACTTCCCCTAATCGTCGGTGATCCCTGGCAGCGGCCATCCGCGCCGCCGCGTCGACGATGAAGCCCCTGGAGCCGATCCGTGGCCCTGAGTACCGACGATTTCAAAACTTACCATCCCATCTCGTTCACCATGACCCAGTCCCCGAACACCACGTGCCCCGAGTCCACCGACCCGTTCGAGGACTGGTTGGATGATTTTCAAGCCCCTTGCGGCGCGTCCCCTGAAATCGTCCTCGCCGCCGCCCCTTCCTTTATCACTCGTTCGGCCGCGATCGCGGATGCCACACGCTCCGCAACCGATCGACCCTCGGCCGACGTCACCGTCATCGGCGGGATCTGCGTCAGCTCCCCAACGATGACAGCGTTCGATGACGACGAGGACGATTTCGGTGACTCCGAGACACCGGCGGCAGAAGAGGGCGACGGAGAAGACGAATTCGAGGACTTCGACGATATCGACGACGACGACTTCGACGATGACTTCGACGACGATTTCGAAGAAGAACTCGAAGACGATTACGAGATCGAGATCGAAGACGAGATCAGCGCCGAGTTCGGGCTCAGCGGCGGCGATTCCGACGACGTCGAACTCGAAGATCTCGAAGCGGTCGACCCCGATGTAGACCTCGACGAAGAGATCGGCGATTGAGCATGTCCTCGCAAGTGATTCGTGCCGCCGCAACCAGGCCTTACCGATCGACGGATGCCGTGTCCGAGGTGACAACGCCTCCCCCAGCACCCCCGTCAGGATCGGTTCGCTTCCCGATGCGGTGGCCCGATCCCTTGCGGTTCGCGGCGATCGTCGCTTGCCTCATGAGTTCAGGCCTCGCATCAGGCCTTACTTCGGGTTTGGCGATCGAGCGTACCGTCGCGGCGGACGAGCCCCGACCACCCAACGTCGTGTTGATCTTCATCGATGACATGGGTTACGCCGATATCGGCCCGTTCGGCGCGAAAGCTTACGCGACGCCAAACCTTGACCGCATGGCGGCCCAAGGGAGACGCTTCACCGATTTCGTCGTCTCTTCAGCGGTCTGTTCCTCTTCGCGGGCCGCCCTGATGACGGGGTGCTATCACCAACGCATCGGCATCGACGGCGCCCTGGGACCGGCCAGCGAGATCGGGATCAACCCCGACGAAGTGACCCTCGCCGAGCTCTGCCGCTCGCGCGGGTACGCCACCGCCTGCTTCGGCAAATGGCACTTGGGGCACCACCCCAAATTCCTCCCGACCAACCACGGCTTCGACCGCTTCTTCGGCTTGCCGTACAGCAACGACATGTGGCCGCTGCACCCGGAAAATGTCGCCAAACTGAAACGTGACCCGGCGGCAAAATC
>JBEIRZ010000082.1:0-15904 GCA_040375695.1 Planctomycetaceae bacterium | reverse complement strand
GTCAAGTCGGCCGGTGCGAGCTCGACTGGTGCTGCGAGGTCGGCTGGTGCTGCAAGGTCGGCTGGTGCTGCGAAGTCGGCCAGACCGGCTGCGGCTTGAGCGGCGACAGCTTCGGCGGCTGGTGCCGATCGGAGCTGGTTGGCGGGAAAGGGTGCGAAGCTTGGCGAAGGCATTTCGGCAGGCATCGCTTCGGCACGCAGCTCGCTCGGTGGGGCCTGGGCGTCAAGGTTCGCTTCGGCTGGGGCGTCGACCGGGGATCCGAGCGCGAGGGCGGGGCCGTCCTGGGCCTCAATCGCCGGGAGTGCGAATCCGGGGGCTTCGTTGGCGGCGGACGAATGTTGGTTCCCCGCGCCGTTTGCCATGATCGGTTGTGGGGGAAGCGCGAAGGTCTCTTCATGACCGACTTGCCGGACGGTCGGGTCGCCCGGGGGGCCCTCTTCCATCGTCATCGCGCCTGGTGGGGCGAAGGCGTCGGGCGAATTGGCGTTTCTCGCGGCGAGCTCTTCGAGCGGCACGAATGTCGGCGCAGCGGCGATCGGGGCGGGAGGTCCGAGCGTCGGTGGCGGTTCGACCTCCAACAATTGAGAGACATCTTCGCTCGGTGACCCTTTCGGGACCTGGCTGATGCCCAAGGCCCCCAACAGGACCACCAAACCGCTCCCTCCCAACTGCATGCCCAGGCGTTTACTGATCATCGCATCCCTCGATTCGCGAGCATCCGGGTCCGTCCTTTCGCCTCGCCGCCAACGCTTTACCATAGGAGGCCAAGGCCGGTCGATAGCAACTTTCGGGCGAGCGACGCGGTTCTTGTTTAAACTGGCGAGGTCGATCGCGCGGCACCCCGCGCGGCAGGGGAACACTACACGCGGAGGTTGATCGTGGATCGAGTCGGAGTCGGGATCGTCGGCGTCGGTTTCATGGGGTGGATTCATTACTTGGCGTATCGCCAATGCCGCTCCGCGGAGCTGGTCGCGTTCTGCAGCCGTGACCCGAAAAAGCGGGCGGGCGATTGGCGCGGCATCCAAGGGAATTTCGGCCCCCCTGGCGAAGAGATCGACATCACGCGGCTGGCGACCTACGAGATGCTCGACGAATTGCTAGCGGACCCGCGGGTCGAATTGGTCGATATCTGCTTGCCCCCACACCTGCACGTTGACGCGGTCGCGCGATCGCTGGCGGCCGGCAAGTACGTGATTTGCGAGAAGCCGCTGGCACTGACGGCTGCCGAAGCGGCCTCCTTGGCGGCTGCGGGTGGCGAGCGGTTGTTGGTCGCCCAGATCCTGCCGTTCTTCTTCGAGTACCGCTACCTTGCGGCGGCGGTGCAGGACGGCCGATTCGGGAAGTTTTTAGGGGGGCATTTCAAACGGGTCATCGGGCCGCCCGATTGGGTCCCTGATTTTTATGACCCCCAAAAGGTCGGCGGGCCACTCGTCGATTTGCACGTCCACGACGCCCACCTGATCCGGATGTTGCTCGGGATGCCGACCGCGGCCCATTCCGCCTGCCGGTTGAAGGATGGCGTCCCTAAGTATGTCGAGACGGTCTTCCGTTTCGCCGACCCGGAGCTCGTCGTCGGGGCGACCTCGGGTGTGATCGACCAGCATTCCCGCGGCTTCACCCACGGTTATGACGCGCAGTTCGAGCGGGCCAACGTGCAGTTCGAAGGTGTCGCGTTTGGTGACGGTAGTGGCGCCGGGATCCCGCTCACGGTGGCCCATTCGGACGGGCGGGTCGAGCGGCCTGCGGACGAGGCGGCCGGCGCCGACCCGTTCGTGCTGGAGCTCGATGCGGCGGCCCAAGCGGTCCGCGGGGGCCAGACCCATCCGGCCCTCCAAGCCAGGACCGCGGTCGATGCGATCCGGATCTGTGAAATGCAGGTGCCAAACGCGACATGATCGACAAGACACGTCCCTCGGATCAGCTCCTTCAAGCGGCCCAGTCGTTCCACGGGGAGCTCGCCGCGAGTTGGGAGGCAATGGGTGCGGGCGGGCCGACGCTAGCGGCGCTCGCCGCCGTTTGCGCCCGTGCGATCATCGACCCCCCGCGTCGCGAGCTTGCCGAGACGTTGTCGCCCGAGTCGCTGGCGATCCTCTTCGCGGCGCGAGACCGCGGGGTGATCGAGGTCCGCGGGGTTCGCACCGCGTTCGAAGCCCCCGGCCGGATGCTGGCGATCTATGTCGAGGAGGACGAGGTTCGGACGATCGCGTTTCGAAGCCAGGCGAAGCCCGAGGTCACGGTCAGATTCTTCGAAGGGTTCTGCGAACTCTGCCGGGCGGGGCTGATCCTGCACCATCTCTACCGCGACTTTTCGCTCTCGCAGGCCGGCTTCGAGAAGGCGCGGGGCATCAATCGCGAAGACGTCGCCGATCGGCTCGCCGAGGCGACCGAGTTCGGACTGCACGACCGCTAAGGGTGATCGCGGAGGCGACCGTTTCAGGGCGAACGCCTTCCCGATCAGGCCGATGAGATCAATCAGATGCGATCAGGCCGACGCGTTCCAGCCTATCGCTTCAAGTCCCAGGCCTTGACCCACTGGACCTGCGTCTGAGACATCTCGAAGTCCTTTTCGACGCGGGCTGCCATGTCTTCCATGTGCCCTGCGCCGTAGAAGATCGCGACCGTCTTTTTGCCGGCGGCCAATTCGCGTTCGAGGATTTGTAACGCCTTGCGGTTGCGGCCTTTGATCAACGTGTTGTCGCCAGTGGCGTCGTCGATCCCGGCCATGTTCATCGAGACGAGCTGCTTGGCCATCGATTGGCGGAGCCCCATCGTGCGGTCGCCGCTGATGAGTGCCGCGATCAGACCGATGTCGCTGCCGGTCGCATTCTGCGTCGCCAGCCCGGCACCGACCATCCTGGCCGCCATTTTCCAAATCCCGTCACCGCGGTTTGCCATGTCTTTGGAAAATTCTTCGGGGGACATGTCGGCATGGACGAAATTCTTGGCGAGGTAATCGATCTTTTCGAGCTGATACTCGAGTTCGAGCATCTCCTTCATCCCGGATTGGACCGATGCGAGGACCGACCGGCGTTTTTCCAAATCTTCGGGCCGGATCCGCGTGCCGTCGGGGGCAACCAATTCGTAGAGGACGGCGTCGTAACTCTTCAGGCGGCCATCGAGTTCTTCGTAGTAACCCGCTTGACCGATGTGGATAACGCCGACGAGGTCGACGATGCGACCCGCGTATTTCGTCCCCTCGCGACCTTCAAAGCGGATCACGGAGGTTTCTAACGCGGACGGTTTTTTGTCTTCGCCTTTGACGATGCGGATGTAAGGGTTGTCCGCGGTCGGCTTCGATTTCGTCCCTTTACCCGTTGGGGGCGATTCGACCGAAGGTGCCTGATCGGCGGGTGCCTGCGCCGCCGGAGCCTGAACTGCTGCAGTCGCTTGGGGCTGGCCCTTGGGCTCATCAGCTCGGCCGGTTCCTGGGACGAGGGCGGCGACAAAGAGGACGGCCACGGAGAAGAAAAGCGGGCGACAGATCGAACCTGCGCCGCGCTGGAGGTAATGCATGGTCATCGGAATCAGTCTTCCCTAGGTACCAAGTGGCTGGTGACATCCTCCATCATACGCCAAGAGCGTCGCTGTCAATGTACGACGCGGTTGGTGTGGGTCCTGTGCAGCGAAACGAGGTCACGCTTGGCGGGTCAGATCGCCGTTGCGGTTAGCCTCGCCTCTTCGATCTCCTTCCCCATCACATCGAACATTTCGTCAAGTCCCGGGTCGAAGACCCGGCCGATCAGAACGTTGGTGAGGTGGCCGGCGAATTCGGGATGGCGTTTCATGAAACCGCCCATGCTGAATTCTTTCTCATAGAACGCATGGACGAGTTTGCGGACGAAGCTTGACCCGCGTTTGAATTCGGGGGCCCATTTTCCGAGTTGGTCACCCGAAAGGTTCCCCGATTGGAAACCTTCGACGACGGCGTCGGCGGCCCTGACCCCCATTTCGAGCGCGAAATAGACGCCCGAAGAATAGATCGGATCGATGAAGCCGAATGCGTCGCCGATCAGCACCCAACCTGCTCCCGAGTGTTGCCGGGTCCAATAGGAAAATTCCTGCTTGGTGTGCAGGTCACCGATGCGGGTGGCGTCCCGCAAACGGGGTTTCAGCCCCGGGCACTTCTCGATCTCTTCTTCGTAGACCTGCATCGGCTTGCCGCGCCCTTTGAGCAGGTATTCATGATCACCGACGACACCGATGCTGGTGATGCCACGAGCTTGGGGGATGAACCAGAACCAGGAATCTTTGTCCTGGGTCTGCATGATGATCGTGCAGCCGGCATTGTCACCGGCGTCGCGGATCGCACCTTTCCAATAGCCCCAAATGGCCGCTTTCTTCAGATCCGGGTTGATCTCCTTCAGGCCGAGCTTGTTGGCGATAAACGATTGCTGGCCAGTCGCGTCCATCACGACTCGCGAGGCGACCGTTTTTTCGGTGCCATCGGCGAGCCGCACGCGAACGCCACGCGCCGTCCCGTCATCGTCGAATTCGACGTCGAGCAGCCGCACGCGGTCACGACACTCGGCACCGCACTCTTGGGCCCGATCGAAAAGGAGTTGGTCAAATTCAGCCCGCTCGACTTGCCATGTATCGGCACACTCGCGGTCGTCATGATCGCGGAAGAAAAACGGGGTCGATTCCCTCCCGTTGGAAGTCACGAATTGGACGCTCTTTTTGATTTGAAAGCCGGCTTCGCGGATCCGCCCGTTCAGCCCCAGGCGTTCGAACGGCCAAAAGCATTCGGGCATCAACGACTCGCCGACGTGGAACCTGGGGAAGGCGTCCCGTTCGACCAACAGGGTGTCCAGCCCTCCCATCGCCGTAATCGCGGCCGCGGTGCTTCCCGCAGGTCCGGCCCCGACCACAATTACGTCATAAGCACTTTTCATCATCGAAGTCCCCGTCATTCGGAAGGAAAACTCCACCCCGTCCATCCGCTCGATCGACAGTCCTCCAGTCTGCCCATTTGCTCGGGCAGAACCAAGGACGGTCTACGATGCTAACTTAACCCCGATCGGTATCAAAACTACCTCATCAAAGGTTCACCCCACGCCAGCGGGGGGCAGTCGCGATACGTACTCACTAGTATTAACCGTTGGCAACTGCCCATATTCACCGGCCGATCATGGGTTCACCGGCCGATCAGGGGTACACCGAGCGACCGGGTTCACCGAGCGTTCGGGTCGGGTCCCGTGAGGTGGCCCGCCGCAAGATTATCGGCGAAAAACCGGCCTGGGCTCGCCAATACTCGCGAATATACCGGCGGCACAGAGCCGCCTTCGTCAGTTGCAGGCCGAAGCGGGCCTGGGCTCGCCAATACTCGCGAATATACCGGCGGAGACGCCCCAAAATCGACGGGAAAAGGGTCGGCCGCGATCAGGGACGCCGACCGGGCCGACCGATCTCGACCAGAGGGGTCGTTTTTGTCCCTTGAGCCGATTTGGCAAGGCGGCTGGGGCAATGGCCGCACCCGGGGGCCGACGCGTCCCCGTTGGCAAACGCCCCCCGAACGGTCCGGTAAGCCTTGCGGGCCAGCCAGGCGGTCGCCAGCAGGACGATGCATGTCGCGACGATCGATTGCAGCATTTGCGACAGGCCTCTAGGGCTCGAAGTTCATCCCAACAGGCGGCTGGCAACTTGGAAGGTGATCAACGCGCCGAAGTAAGCCAGCGTCGTCATGTACACGAAACTGAGGATCGGCCAGACCCAACTGTTCGTCTCGCGGCGGATCACCATCAGCGTACTCACGCACTGCGCACAGAGCGCGAAAAAAACCATGATCGACAGGGCGACCGGTACGTTGTACACCGCACGCCCATCAGGCCAGCGGGCCGCTCGCAGCGTCGAGATCAACCCTTCGCTCTCTTCGTCGACATCGCCACCCAAGGAATAGACCGTCCCGAGCGTCGCGATGATCACCTCGCGGGCAGGAAAACTGGCGAGCGCCCCGACGCCGATCTTCCAATCCCACCCGAGGGGCCTGACGAGCGGTTCGATGGCATGGCCGAGCCGGCCCAGCAGCGACCCTTCCAACGTTTTGGCCCGCACCGCTTTCAGCTCCGATTCCCAACTCGCGATTTCCGCTTCCGTCGCCTCGCCCCCCGCGGCCCCCATCCCGGCAGGCACCTGTGTCGACTCGATCTGCCGCTCGAGCTCGTAAATTCGCGAATGGTCACCGGGCCAATAGGCGGCGGCCCAGATGACGATCGACGCGCAAAAGATCAACGAGCCGGCCCGCATCAAGAACGCCAGACACGCTTCCCAGACCCGTGCCAGGACCGTCCGAGCGTCGGGGAGTTTGTATTCGGGCAACTCCAACACGAAGGGGGCGGGTTCGCCCCGCAGCAGCGTCCGCTTGAGCAACCACGCCGTCGGGATCGCGACGATCACGCCGACAAGGTACATCGCCATCAGCACCAGGCCGCTCAGCGAGACCGTCCCCCCGAGCAGTCGGGTCGCAGGGACGAAGGCCGAGATCATCAACAGGTAGACCGGCAGCCTCGCCGAACAGCTCATGAACGGGGCGATCAGGATCGTGGCGAAGCGGTCGCGGCGGTTTTCGATCACCCGCGTCGCCATCACCCCCGGGACCGCGCAAGCGAACGAGCTCATCAGTGGCAGGAACGACTTGCCGCTGAGCCCGAACCAACCCATCACGCGGTCGACCAGGAACGCGGTGCGGGCCATGTAGCCGCAATCTTCGAGGATCGCCAAAAAGAGGAACAGGATCGCGATCTGGGGTAGAAAAATCACGACGCTACCGACCCCGGCGATCACCCCGTCGATCAACAGGCTGCGCAGCGTCCCCGGGGGAAGCATCGCTTCGACCCGGTCCCCTAAAAAGTCTTGCGCCTTGGCGATCGCGTCCATCGGGATCCCGCTCCAGGCATAGATGAACTGGAAGATCAGGAACATCAGCGCGGCGAAAATGACGAGCCCCCAAACGCGGTGGATCAGGATCGCGTCGAGCCGTTCGGTCGGCCAGTGGCTGCCGGTTCCCCCGTCGGCGAGCACCCCTTCCAAATGCCGTTTGGCCCAAGCGTAGCGGCTGTCGCACTCGATATCGCTCAGCGGCGCGAGCTCCCCTTCGATCCTCTTGCGGACCGCTTCGATCCCTTCGCTGCCGATCTCTGGGAAACGCCGCAGCAATTGCCGCTGCGCTTCGCCGTCGCGGTCAAGGATCGCCCGCTCGACCAAATACCGGCTGGGCAAGGTCGCCCCGGCCGCCTTGGCGGCCCCCCGCAACCGCCCTGTAAACTCGTCGCAGAGCTGATAAAACCGCTGCGGCAACGGGCGCTGCGGCTTGACCTCGGGGCGCTGGCGCAACGACGTCAGGATCCCCCCCTTGAGCGCGTCGATCCCTTCACGGCGCGAAGCCGAGACGGGGAAGACAGGGACCCCGAGGTGTTCCGAAAGCCGGCGGCAATCGATCGACAACCCGCGGCCGCGCGCCGAATCGATCATGTTCA
Organism: Planctomycetaceae bacterium; assembly: GCA_040375695.1. Taxonomy (GTDB): domain Bacteria; phylum Planctomycetota; class Planctomycetia; order Pirellulales; family Pirellulaceae; genus UBA6163. The sequence continues at coordinate 8,432 of JBEIRZ010000082.1, read as the reverse complement.
GCGCCACAATCACCGGCTTGCCCAGCTCCAAAAGCTGGCTGACCAGAAAGAGGTTGCGGCGAAGGAGCGTCGCGTTGACGACGCAAACGATCAAGTCGGCGTCCGGCTCGCCCGGCAATTCGCCCGTCAGGACTTCGACCGCGACGAGCTCATCGGGCGAGCGGGGGCTGAGCGAATAGGTCCCCGGCAGGTCGACCAGCTCGACCGAGGCCTGGGTATCGGCGAGCCTGCCGACCTTCTTTTCGATCGTCACCCCAGGGTAATTCGCGGTCCTGACGCTGAGCCCCGACAGGACGCCAAACAGGGTGCTCTTTCCCGTGTTGGGGTTGCCGACCAAGACAACCCGCCCGACCGATTCGGTCATGGCCCGGCGGTCGCGTAACCGATCGACTTGGCCGTCACGCCGACGGCATCCGGGGATTGCGACGCCTCAATCTCGAAAATCGCGACCCGCCTCGCTTCGCTCCCGCGCAGCGCGATTCGGCTCCCCTGAATCACGCACTTCAGCGGGTCACCTAACGGGGCCGCGGCGACGAACCGGACCGATTCCCCTGGGACAAAACCCATCTCGCGAAGCCTGCAGGCGATCCCGTCTGTCCCGTCTACCCGCGCGATCCGACCGACTTGGCCCGGCTGGAGTTGATCGAGGGTCAGCATATCGCAGGCCTGCGGAGGGATGAAAATTCGGGGTCGGACGGCAATCGTCGACCTGACCTCGATGTTGAGAATCAGTCTCAAGTAGTCTAATCATCCGTCAAAGACCGCGGTGAGTCAAGTCATTCCCCCTTGGCGGGGCTCAGCTCGGCGACGGCGACTTGGCGAAAAACGAGGTCGGTCGTCGGGTCGTGGGCCTGGATCATCAGCGTTCCCGGCTCCAGCCGCAGACCGTTCCTGGGGTTCGGGTCGGGTTCGCGGGTGTCTCGCCAATCGGTCACTTGAACGCCGTTCACCCAGGCGGCGATTTGGGGGCCGTGGGCGACCAGCAACATCGAGAACCACTCGCCATCCTGGGCCGCGACGATCCGCGCGTCTTGCCGGCGGAAGATCCCCCCCGTGCCACAATCAACGGGGCGCAGCGGGTCGCCATCGACGATGCCGTTGCTGATCTGGCATTCGTAGCCGTTCATCGTTTCGCCCGGGATGCAGCGAAAGAAGATCCCGGAATTGAGCTTGTCCGAGGCGGTCTTCGCTTCGGCCAGGAGGACGAAATCGCCGAACGAGGCGTTCGATTCGAGTTGGCCGCGGCCGCCGGTGACGCGGAGCAACCCGTCTTCGTTGATCGCGAATTTCCCTTCCATTTCCGGATATTGCTTCCAGGCCGCCAGGTCGGGGGTGATCAGCGGCGTGGCGCCGACCGGGCGGACGCGGATGTTGCGGAACGCGACGGCGCCGCTGTTGTGTTGCAGCCCGATCCGGCCGATCGCCAGCGGGCTCGGGTCGGTGTATTGCAACACCTCTTCGCCGTTGATGCGGATGGTCAACGAGTCGCCGACCATTCGCAACTCGTATTCGTTCCAATCCCCGACCTTGAGCTTCGGTTCGGTCGTTGCCTTCTGGCGTTTGACCAACCCGCCGGTCGGGAACGGGTTATCGGGAGGAGCGACGTTGACCTCATAGCATTCGACGGCGGGGTCTTGGGGTACCAACGGCGTACGGAGGAACACGCCGCTGTTGGTCGCCGCATCGGCCCGGATCTCAAGCTTCAGTTCGTAGTCCTTCCATGGGACCGAGGTGCACAGGAGCCCTGCCGGCCCCTCGTCAACAACGATCGCCCCATCTTCGACACGCCAATTCGCCGGCGCCGCGATTTCCCAGCCGAAGAGCGAAACGCCATCGAAAAGCCTCACCCAACCGGCAGACGATTCTTCCAGCGGCAAGCGGGCATCGAGCAACCCCTTGGGATCCGATGCGAATTGAGGCGGTGCTACGGGGGCCGTCGATGGGGCGGGCTTCGTCGCCGCCGGTGCCTCCGCCCCCTTCCCCGCCGCCGCTTCGCCGGTCGCCGCCGGCTCGCCACCCTTTTCACATCCGACCAACGAAGCTAACACGAAGGACGCCGCGATCGGCAACATCAGCCGTTCGAACCGGGCGAGGACGAATGGATTGGACACGGCAAGCGAACTCCAACTTTGGCGGGGATGACGTCAGGCTCTCGGCAACGGCCGATCAGCAGCTTCAGCATGCCCCAACAACTTAACACGCCAAGCGGTTGTGAAGGGGGGCCGCATGGTCGTCTGCCGAAGCGGCCCGGCGTGCCGCTCGTGACTCCGCGTGTTGTCCAGTTCCTCGTGACGGTGCCGCGTCCCGTTCCCGATTGGGTCGGTTCAGTGGTGCGGGGCGGTCAAGTCGAGGCGTTGCTCCTGCGGGAGAAAATCTCGTTCGACCAGTTCCGGGTCATGTTTCGTCCAGGTCTCGCGGTGGCTCGTCGCGGTGACCTCGCGAAGGAGACCCTCGTCATGCCAACGGACGACCCAAACGCCCAACCGATGGTCTCGCCGCGGGACCTGGGCGTCTGACTTGATCAGCCGCCAAGCGCGGACTTGAAACCGTCGGGTATGCCGACACCAGTCGTAGAAAATGAGCTGGTCGAGGATCTCCTCACCCCGGGGGTCTTGGTAATGGTTGACCTCGATCAGGTCGACGGAATCCCGAACGGCCTTGTCCGCCGTCGACGGGACAAAGGCTAGCAACGCGATCCCAAGCCAGCTCGAGAGATTCATCGGAATTGCCTCCGCTTGCCGTGACAAAGAAATATCCCGGCGCGGGGTCGGATGGAGTCGTTCGGCTCGCCGCCCGCTGCCGGATTCTTCCCAAAGCAGCGAAGCGGATGCCAAAGCCGATCCGGAAAATGGGCGGGGCAGGAAGCGTGACCGACGGTCGCCCTTATGGGAAAACTTTCATGCGTTAGTCATTTTTTACGCTTGCCAAAATAGCGGGATGCCCGCCGCATTGGCATCCGTCTGCGCGGCAGATGGGCAACCGCTTGGGGGCGAAAGGCCCCGCTGTGTTGCCTTTTGGCTGCGTTAATAGAGGGGATTTGGTTCCCATTGGGCCGTCGAGATGGCTGTCGGTTTTTTGGGGCTTCGGCTGCTCGGGCCGAGTCGGTTCGCGGCCCTGGTGGCGTTTGGGGCGCCTGGCACTTTGGGGGTCGTTGGAGGTGGTTTTCCGGGTCGTGGGCTCCGAGAAGTGCCGATACACGTTGGCGATCTCCTGACGAATCTTTACGATGTGATGTCGATCGATCGCTCGACCCGGCGTCGAGGTCCGTGTCGGTGAATCCCCGTGACCGAGAGCTTGTCTGCCGTGTTCGATGATGATCTGCCGCCGAACCGATTTCTCAACCGTGAACTGAGTTGGTTGGAATTCAACCAGCGGGTGCTCGCTCACGCCGAATCGATCGAATGGCCGCTGCTCGAGCGGGCCAAGTTCTTGGCGATCACCGGATCGAACCTGGACGAGTTCATGATGGTCCGGGTCGGCAGCCTCAAGATGCAGTACCAGCGGAACCCGATGGTCCGCGACCCGGCAGGGCTGACCGTTGCCGAGCAGCTCCAAAAGGTGTCCGAGCGGTGTCACCTTTTGCAAGCCGATCAGTACCGGATCCTCCGCGAGTCGCTCGAACCGATGCTCGCCGATGCCGGGATCCGGCGGATCAAGTTGGAATCGGCGAGCCAGCGTGCGAAGCAGACCGCCGACCAGTGGTTTCACAACGAGGTCATGGCCGTACTATCGCCGCAGACCTTGGACCATGGCCGCTCGTTCCCGATGTTGCAAGGGTTGCAACTGCACCTCTGCGTGAGGCTCAACCGCCTCGCCGGCCGGCCGGTCGCCGAAGGTGAGCCCCCATGGGAATTCTCATTGATACCGCTGGGCCGGGCGCTCAATCGGATCGTCAGCCTGCCGATCGACAAGGGGTATGGCTTCGTGTTGCTGGAAGACCTCGTGTCACAGCACATCGCGGAGTTCTATCCCGGGCGTGAGGTCCTCGACTGTGTCGCGTTTCGCATCACCCGTAACGCCGACGTGCAGCTTCACGAAGAGGCCGCCCCGGACCTGCTCGAAGGGATGGAAGAGGTCTTGGAAGGGCGGCGCGAATCGCGCTGCGTCCGTCTGGAGATCGGTGCGCAGGCGAGCGACGCGACAGTCGCGTTTCTGACCGAGACCTTAGGGATCGGCTCGCAGGACCTGTTTCGCGTCGAAGGCCCGCTCGACCTGACCTACTTGTTCAACCTCGTTTCGATCGAAGGCTTCCGGTCGCTGCGCAGCGAGCCTTGGCCGCCGCAAGGGAGCCCCGCGATCGACCCGTCCGAACCGATGTTCGTCAACATCGCCAAGGGGGACATCGTCCTGATCCACCCCTACGAGCTCTTCGACCCGGTGGTTCGGCTGATCGACGAGGCCTCGCGCGACCCGGACGTCTTGGCGATCAAGCAGATCCTGTACCGCACCAGCCGTGACAGCCCGATCGTCGAAGCGCTGCGACGTGCGGCCGACCGCGGCAAGTACGTGACGGCGATCGTCGAGCTCAAGGCGCGGTTCGACGAGGCCCGCAACATCGAATGGGCCCGCGAGATGGAACGCTCGGGGGTGCAGGTGATCTATGGGGTGCGGGGGCTGAAGACGCACGCCAAGGTCTGCATCATCGTCCGCCGCGAGCCACAGGGGATCGTCCGCTACATGCACTTCGGGACCGGGAATTACAACGAGGTCACGGCGAGCATCTACAGCGACGTCTCGCTGCTGACCTGCGACGACGCGCTGGGCGAAGACGCGACGCGTTTCTTCAACGCCGTCACCGGGGCGAGCCAGCCCGGGCCGATGCAGTGCCTCGCCGCCGCCCCGACGACGCTCCGTTCCAAACTCCTCGGGCTGATCGAGGCCGAGACGCAGCGTCGCCGCGAAGGGCAGCACGGCGAAATCATGGCGAAGGTCAACGCCCTGGTCGACACCGAAATCATCGACGCCCTCTACGAAGCAAGCCGCGCGGGGGTCAAGGTGCGGCTCAACGTCCGCGGCGTCTGTTGCCTCAAGCCGGGGATCAAAGATCTGAGCAAGCACATCCAGGTCGTCTCGATCGTCGACCGCTTCCTGGAACACGCCCGCATCCTTTACTTCGCCCACGGCGGCGACGAACAGATCTTCATCAGCAGCGCCGATTGGATGCCCCGCAACCTCGATCGCCGCGTCGAGCTCCTCGTGCCGATCCTCCGCCCCGATCATCGCAAGCGGTTGCATGCGACGCTGCAGAGCTACTTCAAGGACAACGTCAACGCCTGGAAGCTGCAACCCGACGGGCAGTACCAGCGGCTTCACCCCAGCGAGCGTCACCCCTCGTTCCAAGCCCAAGCCGCGCTCTACGAACGGTCCGTCAGCGCCCGCCGCAAGGCGGAACAGAGCAACCGCTCGACCTTCGAAACGCATCAGCCCCGCCCGGCCGACAAGTCTTAATCGCCGGCCGTGATGACCAGTCCCCGACAACGAATTGCCGGGCCGCGGCCTCAGCCGATGACGGCGTCGATCGCCGACAGGATCGCCGCGACGTTTTCTTCGCGGGCCCCGTGCCCCATCAACCCGATCCGCCAACACTTGCCGGCCAGTTTCCCCAGCCCACCGCCGACTTCCAGGTTGAACTCTTCCAACAACCTTCGCCGCGCCGCCGCCTCGTCGGTGACCCGCGCGGGGAAGGTGACGAGGTTCAACATCGGCAGCGAATGCTTCGGGTCCGAGGCGTAGGTGAAGCCCCGCCGCAGCAGCTCCCCCTTCAGCAATTCGTGGACCCGCTGGTGGCGTTCGAAGCGGGCCTCGAGACCCTCTTCCAGCACCAGCCGCAGCGCCTCGTGAAGGGCGAAGTTCATGTTCACCGGTGCGGTGTGGTGATACGCACGGCTCCCCGACCAATAATTCCCCACCAGCGTCAGGTCGAGATACCACGAATTGACCGGCGTCTCGCGGTTCTGGACCTTGTGCATCGCCCGCTCCGATAGCGTCACCGGTGACAGCCCGGGTGGGCACGAGAGGCATTTCTGCGTCCCCGAATAAGCGGCATCGATCTGCCATTGGTCGATCAAGACCGGGAGCCCCGACAGCGAGGTGACACAGTCCATCACCAACAGCCCGCCGTAACGGTGGACCGCTTCGGCCAGCCGGTCAAAGGGTTGGTGGGCGCCGGTCGATGTTTCGGCATGGACGAAAGCGACGAGGTCGGGCTTCGACTCTTCGACCCGCGCGATGATCGCGTCCTGGTCGAACGCCTTCCCCCAGTCGGTCTCCATCGTCTGGACCGTCGCCCCCGCGCGGCGGGCCTTTTCTGCCAACCGCCCGCCGAAGACGCCGTTCACCCCGACCAGGCAACTGTCCCCGGGTTCGACCAGATTGTCCATCAGCATCTCCGCCCCGGCCGACCCGGTCCCGCTGCAGGCGAGCGTCATCGCGTTCTCGGTTTGGAAGACCTGCTGCAGCATCGACCGCACCTCGTTCATCACCCGCATGAATTGCGGGTCCATGTGCCCGATGCAGGGCAGCGCCAGCGCTTCCAGCACCGAAGGGGCGACGGGCGACGGGCCGGGGCCATGGAGCAGTCGGGTGGGGAGGGTGAGCATCTCGGTCCTTTCGGTTCACGGGGCGTTCGACGGGCCTACCAATCTAAAGGGCCTACCAATTTAACACGCCCGCCCCCACGCGAAACCGCCTGATCCGAATCGAGCCCCCTCCCCCTTGCCGATCGCCTCGCCGGTTGTTCCGATTGCCTGACAGGTAACCTTAGATAGGGGCGAGTCGGCTCATCGATAGCCCCGCGGCATTTCGCGGTCCGCCCCGGTCTTTCACTGCCCGTTCCACCCTCCCTTTCGGCTTCGGCTCACCAGTCCCATGTCACCCCACCCGAAGAACGAAATTCGCCATGCGGTCGGTCCCCGCAGCCTGCATGCTTTTGATCGCGCCCGCAAGTTGATCCCGGGTGGCGTGAACAGCCCGGCGCGGGCCTTCGGCGGTGTCGGCGGTTCGCCCCTCTTCATCGCCCGCGCCGAGGGGCCGTGGCTGGAAGACATCGACGGCCGCCGCTACCTCGATTACATCGGCTCGTGGGGGCCGATGATCCTGGGCCATGCCAATCCCGAAGTGATCGAGGCGATCACCAAAGCGGCCCAGCGTGGCACCAGCTACGGCGCACCGACGGAAGGGGAAAGCGAGCTCGCCGAACGGATCATTCGCGCCGTCCCCAGCATCGATCAGGTCCGCTTGGTCAGCAGCGGTACCGAGGCGACGATGAGCGCCATCCGCGTCGCCCGCGGCGTCACCGGACGCGATAAGCTCGTTAAATTCTCAGGCAATTACCACGGCCATGTCGACGCCCTGTTGGTCTCCGCCGGCAGCAGCGCCGCGACGCTGGGCGTCCCCGACTCCCCAGGGGTCACCTCCGGCGCGAGCCGCGACACGATCGTGATCCCTTACAACGATGTCCCCGCGGTGATCGATGTCTTCGCCCGCCAAGGTTCCGAAATCGCCGCCGTGATCCTCGAACCCGTCGTCGGCAACATGGGTTGCGTCATCCCATCGAGCGATTTCTTGCAGGTCTTGCGGGCCCAAACGACCAGCCACGGCGCGATCCTGATCTTCGACGAAGTGATGACCGGTTTCCGGCTCGCCATGGGGGGCGCGCAAGAGCTCTACGGCATCACCCCCGACATGACGACGCTCGGCAAGATCGTCGGCGGAGGGATGCCGCTGGGCGCGTATGGCGGCAAGGAAGAGATCATGCGCCAGGTCCTCCCGGCCGGTAAGGTCTTCCAAGCGGGGACGTTGAGCGGCAACCCCGTCGCCGTCGCCGCCGGCAACGCGACGCTGAGGATCCTCGAAGAAGACCCACCTTACGCCTACCTCGAACGACTCGGGGCTCGGCTCGGCGATGGCCTCGCCGCCGCCGCCGCGGCCGCCGGGATCCCGCATCAGCTCCAGCGGGTCGGCAGCATGATGACGCTCTTTTTCAACCCGCACCCGGTCAGCAATTGGGCCGACGCCGATCGCAGCGATCGGGCCGCTTTCGCCCGCTATTTCTGGGGGCTGATCGATCGCGGCGTCTACATGCCCTGCAGCCAATTCGAGGCGCTCTTTTTCAGCCGCACCCACACCCCCCAGCACATCGAGCAGACGATCGAAGCCGCCCGCGACACCTTCGCCGCCTGGGGCTGATCGCCGCATTCGCCTCGATCGCCTCTGCGATCGTGAAGGTTTGAATTATCACCAGCCGAAGCGGTCGAAGCCCACGCGATCGTCGTCGGGGCGGACGACCAAAACCGGGATGTAAATCGTCCGCCTTCGCGGGTAATGGCTCTGCGTGAATGGGTTCGCGGGGACCGTCGGCCGCATCGGGGTCGACCGAAGCGTGTATGCCGTTTCTTCGATCATCTGCCGCTGGTGCCGGAAGAACGCCGACC
>JBEIRZ010000655.1:0-1534 GCA_040375695.1 Planctomycetaceae bacterium | reverse complement strand
GGTCACTGAAGAGCTCCACCGCTTCGCCGACTGGCGTTTCCAAGACGTCGCTGATCGACTTGCCGTGGAATTTGACTTCGAGTACTTCGGGCTGATATCGCTTCCCGCGGCATTCCTCACACTCGACCCAAACGTCGGGGAGGAAATGCATTTCGATCCGCCGTTGGCCCGAACCCTGACACGCCTCGCACCGACCGGCCTCGACGTTGAAGCTGAAGTGCCGTGCCGTCAACCCGCGCTCGGCCGCCTCGGGGACCCCGGCGAAGATCGACCGGATCGCTTCGAATACCCCGGTGTAGGTCGCCGGGTTGCTGCTGGGCAAATTCCCCAGCGGCGATTGGTCGACCCGGATCACCTTATTGATGAACCGCATCCCATCGATCTTGTCGTGTCGTCCCGCCTTCGCCCTCACGGAATGGAGCTTGCGGGCGAGCGCTGGGTAAAGGATCCCGTTGATGAGCGAGCTCTTGCCGCTGCCGCTGGGCCCCGTGATCGCGGTCAACACCCCCAGCGGGATCGTGACATCGACCCCGCGCAGGTTATTTTCCTTCGCGCCGTAAACCACCAGCGCCGGTGTCATCGCCGCAACGGACGTCCCCGCTTTCGATTTACTGCTTGACCCCGTTGCCGTCCCATTGGCATCACCCAGTCGCACCTCGCGTCGCCCCTTGGGGAGCGGGATCGTTTGTCTGCCGTCCAAAAAGCCCGCGGTGACCGATTCGTCTCTCGGTTGCACCGCGCCTGGGGGCCCTTGGGCGACGACCCGACCACCCCCGCGACCCGCCAGCGGCCCGAAGTCGCAAAGGTAATCGCTCGCCGCGATCACCTCCCGATCATGCTCGACCACCAACAGCGTGTTTCCCAAATCACGCAACCGGTGCATCGCCGCGATCAGCCGATGATTGTCACGGGCATGCAGCCCGATCGTCGGCTCGTCCAAGACATACAGCACCCCGCACAAACCGCTCCCCAATTGCGAGGCCAAGCGGATCCGTTGCGATTCGCCCCCTGACAACGTCGCGGCCGATCGCGACAAGGTCAAATAATCGAGCCCCACATCGAGCAGGAATTGGACCCGCGAATCGATCTCGCGAAGCAGCTCACCGGCGATCTTCGTCTCGCGCTTGTCAAAGGCCCAACCCTTCACGATCTCGCTCAGCCTTGCCAATGGCACCTGCACCAGATCGCCGATCGTCTGGCCGCGGAACAACACCGAAGCCGCGTCATCGCGAAGCCGCGAACCGTCGCAGGTCGAGCATGCGATTTCGTCGACATACAGTTCGAGTTTCCCGCGCAATTGCGGCATCAACCGCGAGGCTTCTTCCAGCGCCGGATAAAACCCTTTGAATTGATACCGGAACAGCCGCGTCGTCCCGGGGGCAAATCCGAGTTTTGAAGCCCCTGCATCTTCGCCCGCGTCGAGGTCGGACCGCAGAACGTCGATCCACTGCGGACCGGTCCCATGAAACAACACCCGGCGCTGGGACATGGTTAGCATTTCGAACGGCTGATCGATCGGGACACCTGTCGTTCG
>JBEIRZ010000128.1:0-11907 GCA_040375695.1 Planctomycetaceae bacterium | reverse complement strand
GCAGCACCCCTTCGGCCATCGACCGGGTGGTGGAGGCGGCGACGGCGGAGTCGCGCCGCAGTGCGGCGGGTTGCAGCCCGAGCCAGGCGATCTTGGTCGCTTCTTGGTAGGTGACCGCCGAGCCGCAGAACCAAGCGGAGATGCCGGGGATCGCGGTCAAGGCGGCTGCGACCATCCCGCCGGTGCAGCTCTCGGCGAGGACGAGCTTCACCTTGTGGCGGTCTAACGATCGGGCCAAACGCCTTGCGGCGGCGGCGAGTCGATCTGGGGTCACGAGTTGGTCGAGGGTCATGAGGATTCGTGGTGGGGGATTTGTGGTGGGGGATTTGTGGTGGGGCGTTGGTGAAAGAAGGGTCGTTCTTCGAAGGGGCGGCGATCGTGGGTGGAGCCGCACAGCAGAGGAGCTTTCCAGGGACCTCGAACTTGGCCGCGGCGGGCGGCGGCGTCAACGAGTCAGGGGAATTTTTATTCCTATTTCAGAACGGCCGCGGCGGACGGATCCGGGGCCTGTGGCGAGCCGTGACCTTAGGTGCCAGCGGCCGGCGTGACTCAGGTATCAGCGGCCGGCGTGACTCAGGTGTCAGCGGTCGGCGTGACTTGGGTGTCAGCGGTCAAGGTGCTCAGGTGCGTGCCACGGTCAGATGTAGAACATCGACGACTGCGCATTTTCGGCGTGCTCGACGAGGTCGGCGAGGGTGACCGATTCGAGCGTTTCGCGATAGGCCCGTGCGGCTTCTTCCCAAACGCGTCGCAGTTCGACGGCGGCGGGGGTCGAGGGGCCATCGAAGCGGCAGCCGCTATCGGCGCAACCGATCGCTTCGGCGATTTCCCAAATCGTCAAGCCGCTCAGGCCAGGGGCGAGCCGGTACCCGCCGCTGGCGCCACGGCTGCTGGTGACCCAACCGCAGGCCCGAAGCTGTTGCAGGATCTGGACCAGGAAGGGTTGGGGGATGCCGTGACGGGAAGCGATCTGTTTGAGCGAGAGCGGTTCGCTCCGCCCTTCCGCCGCGGCCAGCTCCATCATCCCCAAGACCGCATAATGCAATCGGACCGGAATCTGCATCGCCGAACCTCAGCCGTTTAAGATTGGGTGTGCAAACCGCATTCGGTTTTCGCGAAACCGCTCCATCGCCCCGACCGCTCGTCTTCGCCGAGCCCGACGGCCCGGGTGCACGGCCAGCAGCCGATGCTGGGGTAACCCTTGTCGTGCAGCGGGTTGTACGGGATGTCGTGTTTGACGATCAGGTTCCAAACATCTTTCTTCGTCCAGTTCGCCAGCGGGCTGATCTTCACGAGCTGGAACTTTTGGTCCCACCCGACGATATCGGCGCGGCGTCGGTCTTCGCTCTGGTCGCGACGGATCGCACTGGCCCAGGCGTGCATCCCCCGCGCGGCCTCTTTCAGCACCTTCAGTTTGCGGTCGAAGCAGCAGCGGTTGGGATCGGTCTTGTAAACCGGGCCGCCGTGCAACGTCTCGTACTCCTCGACCGTCGTCTCTGCCCGCTTGAGTTCGACCTCGATCCCATAACGACGCTTAACCCGTTCCCGCAGTTCGAGCGTCTCCGGGAATTGGTACCCGGTGTCGAGGTTGAAGATCGGGGTCGACGGGGCGATCTCGGCCAGCATGTGGATCAGCGTCATCCCTTCGGGCCCGAAAGCCGTCGCCATCGTGAAGCGTGGGGCGAAGCGGTCGACCGCATAGCGGAGGATCTCTTGCGGGGTCGCCGATTCCAACCGCTCGCTCGCCCGCGACAACTCCGCGAGCAATTCGTCGGTCGGTTCGAGCGGCGGTTCGGCGGCGAGCGCCCCCTGCGATGGCACCGCGGCGTCTCCTTCGCTGACGATTTGCAGCACCGGCAAAATTTCCGGCTTCGGACTGGGTAACAAACTCATCGCGGACTTCACCCCTGCGGCCTGACGCCGGGCACCTCGAAAAAACATCGCCAAAACCCTCCTGGCTCGGACCCTATCTGATCAATCTAGCCAATTCTGATCAAATTAGTCAACAATCGATCGGTTTATCGGTATTTTAGGCATGCGAGGTTCGGGAAAATCGGCTTGGGCGATAAAGTCAATCCTTTTCCCTTGGGCCGCGGGGTCGGATCGCCGTAGAATCGATGAAGGTGATGTGTGGGTGGGCGTTAGACGGATCGGTGTTCGCAGTTCGGATTCCTAGGATGGCCTTGATGAAGTTTGCCGTGAGATCGCAAGCGAACGACCGAAGCGCCGCGGGTTGGCCCATGGGGGCGATCGGTCGTCGGTCGTTGTTCGCCTTGGCGTCGTGTTTCCTGTTGGGGGGCGTCGCGTGGGGGGACGATGTGCAACTTCGGGGCGGGGGTCGGTTATCGGGAAAGGTTTCGCGGGTCGATTCTGGGAAACCCCCTTACGCCGTGATCGAGGTCGATCCGGGGATCAAAGTGGCGATCCCCGAGAACCAATTGGCGAGCGTGGCGGAGCCGGAAGCGCTGGCCGAGTATCGCCGGAGGGCAGCGGAGACGCCGCAGGAGGCGGAGGCCCAGTACGAATTGGCGGCGTGGTGCCAACGTTCATCGCTACGGGCCCAGGCCCGTCATCATCTGCAGCGGGTGATCCGCATCGACCCATCGCACGAGCGGGCGCGGGACGCCTTGGGTTATGTCAGCTATGACGGGAAATGGGTTCGCGAAGCGGATCTGCAGAAGGCTCGGGGGTTGGTCCGGATCAATGGTAAATACAGGATGCCGGCCGAATACCTCATGACCGAGGCGAAGGAATCGGGAGAGAAGCGGTCCAAGGTTTGGGTTCGCGACATCGATCGGCTGAAGAAGCAGGTCGCGCGTGGCGGGGACCGGGCGGCGGAAGCGCAGGCCGAGCTCGCCGCGATCGATGACCCGCTGGCGGCGATGGCGATCGGCAAGGAGCTGGTCGAAGGGGTCGGTCAGTCGCGTGACTTGCGGCTGTTTTGGATCGATAAGCTCGCACAGCTCAATTCCCCCGCCGGGCTCGGCCCGCTATTGAGGGTCGGGTTGATGGAGGCTGACCCGGTCGTTCGGGAAAAGTCCCTGCAAACGCTCAATCAGCTCGCCCCCCAGGCGGCCAAGGTCTTCTATGTCTCACGCCTGAGCGACAACGACAACGCGGTGGTCCGGCGTGCCGCCGAGGCGCTCAGCTTCTTCCCTGACCCCGAACTGGTGCTCCCGCTGATCAACGCTTTGGTGACGACGCACACGAAGGTGATCCCGGCCGACCAAAGCACCAGCGTCGGGTTCAATTCGGCGGGTGCCGGCGGGCTGACGACGGGCGGTCAGGCCCAGAAGCTTGTGAGCAGGATCGAAAATCCGCCGGTGTTGGAAGCCTTGCAGCAGCTCGAACCGGGGGCCAACTATGGCTTCGACCAGCGGTTGTGGCGGATGCATTTGGCGTCGAAACTGAGCGGTTATCGTGGCGATATGCGGCGCGACGAATGAGCTGAGACGAATGAGCCGGTGGCTCTTTCTTCGCTTGTGAGTCGGGCTTCTTTGATCTCGCCAGACCAGTCATTCGGCGGGCTGTCTTCCCCTCGCCCTTGTTTTTTCTTGCGGGCACCTCGGGACGATTGATAGCAACTGCGGTGTGCAGGCCCGGGATCGCTTCCGCGCGTCGGATCGTCGCGGGCCTGTCGGTCGGTGGATGGTCCCTTATTGTTCTGCGCTGCCTGTTTGGTGCTGTCAGTTCGCTGTTCGTTAATCCCAAGCTTCCCGCATCGGGTCTTAAAGAGGTCTGGTTGGGGATCGAGCCGTTGAGATCGTGGCGATCGGGTCGGCCATATCGCGTGGCGTCGCGACGTCGGGATGAGGCTGTGGTCGCCTTTCGGACGTTTGGGTTTGCGTGTCGTAAGGGTGGTTCGGATTGGACCGGTGGGGGGAACGTGCCTACAGTTGGAAGTGAGCGGCGAGTCGCGATGGGCGTGAATCAAATTCTTTCGATTCACGCAAATAACCTTGGCGAGGGGGTGTCCATCAGGGCCGGCGCGGATTTGATGCTTGTTCCCGATCAAACGCACTAAAGATCTGAACCGATTTTTCTCGACATAGTATTTCGGATGATCATGCCTTCGATTCCTTCCCCGACAGGGAGGAGGGTAGTCGGCGTGGGCGTCCTGTTGGGGGGAAATCTGGGGAAGCGTGCTCGGGACGAGTGGCGGTGGCCACACGGACCGATTCGGTACGCGTCCGCCGCGTCAACGGACGCGCCGTATCGTAAGGATTGCGGCGCGGCGAAGTCCGTGTGTAGCGATCCGGCCTCTCTTTCCCCCCTGCCCGGCTCGGCCATGCGGCCGACGTCGGTGAACCGTAACCCAGTTGGTGAACGTGTTAGTCCTTTTGACGGCGATTCATGATTCCGATTATCGCAATGACGATCGAAACATGCGACCCGATACGCAGGCCCACTGCGTCGCGGGGCGAAGTCGCCCGATGGGGATCGTGCCGCTTACCGATCAACGTTTTTCATCATCGCGAGGATTCCGAACCGGTTGTCGTTGCAAAACGCAGCCGGCTGGCCCCGACCCAGCCGTTTCCGTCCGTTCGAACCGCTCGGCCGCTTCCCACAGTGTGCCAAGACCAGTGTTCGAGCAGCCGAGTTCTGGCGAAACCGATCGCTCGACCGTCCACCTTCGTCGCATCGCGGTGCGACCTTGCGAGATGGCCGAATCGATCCGCCGAGCAGAGCCAGTCATGGGAACTGATAGTGGGCCGACAGGCCGTTGGGTTTCGACGCACCAACGGCTTTGATAAGAATCAACGAGGCGTTTGGGAGTACCTGAAATGAAGGTCTTCACAACTGGACAGGTCGCTAAGATCTGTAAAGTAGCCCCGCGGACCGTGAGCAAATGGTTCGACTCGGGGCGTTTAAAAGGTTATCGCATACCGGGGTCGCAAGACCGCCGGATCCCGCGCGACTACCTCATCAAGTTCCTGAAGGAGCACGGGATGCCCCTGGGGGACCTGGAAGACGAAGCGATGGCCAAGTGCCTCATCGTCGCCCAGGACCAGATCCTGATCGAGAACCTGAAGCGCGAACTGCCGATCGAAAAGTCGTTCAAGGTGGCTGTGGCCGCCAGCGGCTTCGAAGCGGGTATCCAGGCCGAAAGCTTCAGCCCCGATTGCATCATCGTCGACTTCTCGATCGGTAAGGTCGAATCGGTGCAGATTTGCCAAAACCTGCGCAAGAATGTCGATTTTTCCGAAATCATCCTGATCGCCCTGTTGCCCGATGACGGTCAACCGATGAGCTTCGACCGCTCCGCGATCAACGAAACGTTCAAGAAACCTTTCGACGCGCATTTGCTCGCCGAGCGGCTCCGGACGTTGATCGGCGTCAAGAAAGAACTGGTGTAGGCTACCCGCAAGCCGATTCGGTTCACAAACGCTCCGGATTCGTTAAAACGTCGTGAGTCTCCCCCGCGAAGGGAAAACTCACGACGTTTTTTCATTTCGTTTTTGCCCTTCCGGTAGCCCGATCCCGCCGCGTCATTTGCCCCGCGCTGGCGGCAATCGGTGCCGACCGCGAACACCCGGATGATCCGATGAGCGAATCGCCAATTCGATCGACCCACCTCGACCCGCAGGGCCACCCTCGGATGGTCGACGTCTCGGCCAAGCCGACGACATCCCGCGCCGCGACCGCGACGGCATCGATCACGATGCTCCCGCAAACCGCGCGGATGATCCGCGAAGGGACCGCCGCCAAAGGGGATGTCCTCGCCGTCGCCAGACTCGCCGCCATCCAATCGACCAAGCTGACCGCGCTGCTGATCCCCCTCTGTCACCCCATCCCGGTCGAAGGGGTCGAAGTCCGCTTCGCGTTCACCGGCGAGACGACGCTCAACTGCGAAGTCGATGTCCGCACCTCGGGGAAGACCGGGGTCGAGATGGAAGCTTTGACCGCCGCCACGGCCGCCTGCCTGACGGTCTATGACATGTGCAAGTCGGTCGATCGCGGGATGGAAATCGTGTCCGCAAAACTGCTCGCCAAAAGCGGCGGGGCGAGCGGCAACTTCACCGCACCCGCGACGCCACCCACCCAGCCGGCCTCCTAGCCAGCCAGCACAACTGACGCGGGGAAGCCAGGGCAGGTGACGCGGGGAAGTGACGCGGATCGGCCATTTTCGCTTTGACGAAACCGCCCCCGATCGTCGACAATTACCAACCGGCCGCTGGGCCGCTATCCCGTTTCTCATTCACCACCGCGCGATCCACGTTGACCCGTAACCTCCCCCCTCCCCCGTTCCGCATCGGTGACTTGGTCGTCGACCCGCCGATCCTGCAGGCCCCGATGGCGGGTTACACCAATGCCGCCTTCCGCCAAATCGTCCGCGAGTATGGCGGCACGGGGTTGCTCGCGACCGAAATGGTCAACGCCCGCGGCTTCGTCTGGATGGACGAGAACACCGCCGAGCACCCCGACCGGTTGTGGGGCGTCGCCGATGAGGCCCGCCCGCTGGCGGTGCAGATTTGGGACAACGACCCCGAGACGATGGCCAAGGTCGGCCGCAGGTTGGTCGATGAGTACCGGGTTAGCGTCGTTGACATCAACTTCGGTTGCCCCGTTCGCCAGGTGACCGAGCGGGCCCACAGCGGCAGCTACCTCCTTCGCGAGCCGCAACGGATGCACGCGATCATCTCGCGGCTGGTGCGCGAGTGTGCCCCGACCCCGGTGACCGCTAAGATCCGGCTGGGTTGTTCCCCCTGTTCGATCAATTGCAACGAGATCGCCAAGGTCGTCGAAGAGGCGGGTGCGGCGGCGCTGACGGTCCATGGCCGTACGGCGAAGCAGTTCTTCACCGGCCAAGCCGATTGGGACCGGATCTCGGAGATCAAACAGCACCTTCGCAACATCCCGCTGATCGGCAACGGCGACCTCGATTCCCCCGACAAGGTCGTGCGGGCCTTTCAGCATTATGACGTCGACGGGGTGATGATCGCCCGCGCGGCGCTCGGCCGGCCGTGGCTCTTCGCGCAAGCCGCCGCGGCCATCCGTGGCCTGCCGATCCCCGCCGAGCCCGATCTCGAAACCCAGCGACAATGCATGCTTCACCACTACCGCCTCGTTTGCGACCGATTCGGCGAGGCGAAGGGAACGGTCTTGATGAGGAAGTTCGCCTGTTGCTATGCACAGGGGAAGACGGGGGCGAGGCACTTCCGGACCCACGTCGTCCACGCCACCAACGTCGAAGAATTCCTCAAGGTCGTCGAAGAACACTTCCCCCGTGACCACGCGATCGCGACGGGGGCGGAATGCGACGACCCGTCGGTAGCCGCCGGGGGTTGCGTGTGACGTGTCGCCAGCGGTCTCCTTGCGGCCCGTGGTTGTCGTCGCATCCGCCACAGCGGATGATATTGCGGCTTCTTCCCTCCGGCGGTCGGCCGAACGGATGAAGCGAGTCTGCCATGACCGGGCGGTGGTTGGGGCCGGCGCGATCCCCCGAATCAGCTTTCAAACCATTCACCCAGCGGCGGTGCCCACGTGGACCAATTGACCGAGGTCTCGATCAACGATTCGTCGTGCCTCTTTCCCCCCGGGTATCGGGCTTCGGGGGTCCTGCTGCACATCACGTCGCTCCCTTCCCCCTACGGGATCGGCGATTTCGGGCCCGAGGCTCATCGCTGGATCGATGCCCTCGCCGACGCCGGCCAATCGTGGTGGCAGATCTTGCCGATCGGCCCGCCCAGTTGCGGCAATTCTCCTTACACCCCCCTGTCGACCTTCGCCTGCAACCCACTACTGATCAGCCCCGACCTGTTGGTGGAAGACGGCTTGCTGCGTGAGGACGAGTGCCGACCCGACTCCTTCCCGGTCGATCATGTCGACTTTGGCAACGTGATCCCGTTCAAAGCCGAGCTTCTCGATCGGGCCTGGGCCCGGTTTCGCAGCGGCAGCTTCGAAGAACTGACACATGCCATGCACGCGTTTTGCCAGGCGCATTCCCGCTGGCTCGACGATTACGCCCTCTTTCAGGTCCTTAAGGCACGCTTCGGCGGGGCCTATTACGCCGATTGGCCACGCGATTACGTCGCCCGCGACCGCGCGACGCTCGATCACGCCATCGGCAATTCGCGCGAACCGATCGCGCGGGTCAAGTGGGAACAATTCCTCTGCTTCCGCCAACTCAGCCGGCTCCGCCAACATGCCGCTCGCCGAAGCGTCAGGCTCTTCGGCGACATCCCGATCTTCGTCTCGGCCGATTCGGCGGATGTCTGGGCCAACCCGTCGCTCTTCAAGCTCGATGAGGAACGTCGTCCACGCTTTCGCGCCGGCGTCCCGCCCGACTATTTCGCGAAGACGGGCCAGCTCTGGGGCAACCCCCTGTACGATTGGGACGAACTTAAGCGGACGCGTTACGCCTGGTGGATCGATCGTCTCCGTTCGCTATTGATGAACCATGACGTCATTCGCCTCGATCATTTCCGTGGGTTCGCCGCGGCCTGGCACGTCCCTGCCGAAGCGCCGACCGCCGAGACCGGGGAATGGGTCGATGGGCCGGGGGCCGAGTTCTTCACCGAACTACGGCACCAGCTCGGCGGCTTGCCCTTCGTGGCCGAGGACTTGGGGACGATCACCGACGACGTCCGACAGCTCCTGGCCGATTTCCGTTTCCCCAAGATGAGCGTCTTGCAATTCGCCTTCGATGGCGACCAGCGGAACGCGTTCCTGCCCCACAACATCGTCGAGAATTGCATCTCCTACACCGGGACGCACGACAACGACACCTCACGCGGTTGGTACCGGTCGCTGCCGGAACATTGCCGCGAATTCTTCTGGCGTTACTTGGCGACCGACCCAATGCCCGAACGCGAAGTCGCCGACATCCTGATCGATTTGGCTTGGCGGAGCCCCGCCGCGGTGGCGATCGCGCCGCTCCAAGATCTGCTCAACCTCGGGCCCGAGGCCCGGATGAATACCCCGGGTGTCGCCGACGGGAATTGGGCCTGGCGGTGCGGGCCCGGTGAGATGGCGAGCGTCCCTTGGCAACGGCTGCTCGAAAAGACACGCCAGCTCGATCGTGCCCTCCCTTCCCGAGTCATCACCGCCGTTTGAGTTTCTGAGGATGGGCATGGGCCGCAGTGTCGCTCTGAAGATCCTCGCGCTGCTCTTCGTCGTCGCGGTCGCGCAGGCCGCGTTTTATGTTGGAAAACTCCCCGACCGCGTCGCGACGCACTTCGACGTCAAAGGGAATCCCGACGGCTGGTCGGGGAAACGTACGGCGACGCTGATGATGTTCGGCTTCCAGTGCGGCATGCCGCTCTTCATCCTGGCGATGGGGCATCTGGCGTCACGGATGCCCGAGTCGATGCTCAACATTCCCGACAAGGAATATTGGATGCACCCGGACCGCAAGCCGTATGCGCTGCAGGTGAGTGCCGACTACTTGGCCTGGATCGCGGTCCTGGTCGCCGCCTTTATTGCCGTGTTGAATCATTTGACCTTTCTGGCCAATCGCGACGCGGCCCCCTTGCGACTCGGTTGGTTCGCCGCGGCGATGACGCTCTTTCTGCTCGCCGTGCTGGCGCTGAGCATCCGGATGGTCCTGCACTTCAAGATCCGTCCGGTACGCTGACACCTCCGTGATGCTGGCTGGGGTGTTCATTGATCGTCCCCGTTCATGCCGCGGTCAAAATCCTGGCGTTCTGGTTTGCAGGTGCACCGCCAACGGCCCCGTTCCCCTCGTCCCCCGCTAGGCCGCTTTTCCGGTCGCCCGCCGATGATTATAACATTCGTACAAATGTTAGATTGTTAAGGGTGGTGGGTGGATGATTTGAGCCGGGGTGTGGGAGGATGATGATGCGACGCGCGGTGTGGGTCGGTTGGTTCGCGGTTTGGTCGCTTGTCGGGATCGAGGCCCGCGGCGAGATTTCGGTCGTGTCGTGCGAAGCGGCGAAGCGGCTGATCGAATCCGCTGACCCGGTCGAACGGCCGGTCGTGATCGACACCCGTGGCGGGTACAAGGATTATTTTCGTTCGCACCTGCCGACGGCCCATCACCTCAATTTTGACACGCTTCGTGGTACCGACCGCGGCGTCCCGGTCCAGTACCTCCCGGACGATTTGACCGCGGCGCTGTTGTTTCGAGCCGGGGTCGATCGCGACCGGACGCACCTGCTGTATGCGACGGGGGACAAGCTGCCGAGCGACGAGATCCTCAGCACGAGCATGGTGGCGTATGTCCTGGAAAAATTCGGGGTGCGTGACATCCGCGTGATCGATGGCGGTCTGGCGGAATGGCAACGGCTTGGCTACCCGACGACACAGGAGTACTTCGGCAACCCGCCGGGGAAGTTGCCTTCGCAGCAAAACGCTTCGATCGGGATCGGGATCGAAGAACTTGTTACCAAGCTTGGCCGGCCGGGTGTCGTGTTGGTCGACGCACGCCCCCGCAACGAATACCTCGGCGAGGATGACGTCTGGCTTCGCAAGGGGCACATCCCGGGTGCCATCAGCTTCCACTGGGCAAGGCTGATGGAACCGGGGAACACGCACAAGTTCCGTTCGCCCGAAGAGGCGTCGCGCGAATTGGCCTCGGTCGGTTTGGACAAGGGGCAAGAGGTCATCGTTTATTGCGGGACGTCGCGTGAAGGGAGTTTGCTTCGGTTTTATCTGCGGCACGTCGCCGGCTTCCCCAACGTGCGGCTGTATGAAGGGTCGTGGAAGGAATACGCCGCGCTGAAACAGCATCCGGCGGAGACGAAAGAGAACCGTTTGAAGTAGGGGTTCGCATGTTTGCCCCGTTATTGATCTTAGGTGCCGGTTTGGTGGCGCTCACCAACGGGGCGAACGCCAACTTCAAAGGGGTCGCGTCGTTGTACGGCAGCGGCACGACGACGCGGCGATTGGCCCTGTGGTGGGGGACGATCGCGACCTTGGCCGGGTCGGTCGCGTCGGCATTTCTCGCCCAGGGGTTGTTGCAAAGTTTCAGCGGCAAAGGGTTGGTGGCGGATGATGTCCTCCGCACCCCGGCCTTCGCGTCGTCGGTGGCGATCGGCGCTGCGGCGACGAGCTTTTTGGCGAACCGTTTCGGCTTCCCCGTTTCCACGACCCATGCGCTCGTCGGGGCGCTCGTCGGCGCGGGATTGGTCAGTGACGAGTCGGTGCGGCTTGAGGCGTTGGGCAAGAATTTTTTCTTTCCCCTTTTTTTCAGCCCCTTCGTCGCGGTCGTTTTGGGGGCCGTCGCCTACCGGGTGCTCGGGGCGTCGGGCCTGGCCCCTGTGAGCCGCAGCCGATCGCTCGACGCGGCCCACTTCGCCTCGGCCGGTGCGGCGAGCTTCGCCCGGGGGCTGAACGATACCCCCAAGATCGCCGCGCTGTTGATGATCGTGCCGAACCTGTCGGTGCCGATGGCGCTCATGGCGACCGGGGTTTTGATCGCGATCGGGGGGCTCGTCGATTCGAAACATGTCGCCGAGACGCTTGCCAACAAGGTGACGGCGATGAACCCTGGGCAGGGGTTCGCGGCCAATCTCGTGACGGCGGCCCTGGTGACAACGGCGAGCTGGCATAGCTTGCCGGTCAGCACCACGCATGTCAGCGTCGGATCGTTGTTGGGGATGGGGGCCAGCACCCGGCAGGCGAAATGGCGGAAGGTGATCGAGATCCTTGTCGCTTGGGTCACGACGGTCCCCATCGCCGCGGCGATCGCCATGACCGTGGCGGTGACGCTGCGGGTCGTGTCGCCCTAGAGGGCCTGGTTGCGCGGTGCTAGGCGGTTCGCCACGCCGAATCGCTTGGGCCACTTTTCTTTCGCGGCTTGTTGGCCCATCACATTGATCGCTGACCCCGGGTCGCTCATCATGAAGCGTCGTTGAAGTCATTCCCCATTCGAAGATACCCCATGGCATCGGCCGATGAGCGAGTTCATTCATGCCTGCTGAAATGACGGATGTTGCCTTCCGG